>NZ_CP025030.1:917969-1223958 GCF_002812705.1 Achromobacter spanius
ATGCATGTGGACGAACTGGTCATCGTGGACAACCTGGCCGGCCGCATCTACCTGATGGTGTACGCCGACCCCAGCCAACCCGAGTCCTACAGCCGCGCCCAGCAGCGCCTGCATGACCTGCGCGCCCGCCTGCGACGCCCGGTTGAAATTCCGTACAGCCACGCCAGCATGCAGACCGAAGAGCGGCGCGACTTCAAGAAAGAAGACTATCTGGCCGCCGTGCACCGCGCCAAGGAACACATTGCCGCCGGCGACCTGATGCAGGTGCAGATCGGCCAGGTCATTGCCAAGCCGTTCCGTGATTCCCCGCTGTCCCTCTACCGCGCCCTGCGTTCGCTGAACCCCTCGCCCTACATGTACTTCTGGAACTTTGGCGACTTCCAGGTGGTGGGCGCGTCGCCCGAGATCCTGGTGCGCCAGGAAAGCGTGGTGGACAACGGGGTGCCCAAGTCGCAGATCACCATCCGCCCGCTGGCCGGCACCCGCAAGCGCGGCGCCACGCCCCAGGAAGACGCGGCGCTGGCCGCCGAGCTGAAGGCCGACCCCAAGGAAGTGGCCGAACACGTGATGCTGATCGACCTGGCGCGCAACGACGTGGGCCGCGTGGCCGAAGTGGGCTCGGTCAAGGTCAGCGACACCATGGTCATCGAACGCTATTCGCACGTGATGCACCTGGTGTCCAACGTCACCGGCAACCTGAACCCCGGTATGAGCAGCATGGACGTGCTGCGTGCGTCCTTCCCCGCCGGCACCCTGACGGGCGCGCCCAAGGTGGAAGCCATGAAGATCATCGACGAACTGGAACCCGTGCGCCGTGGCATCTACGGCGGGGCTGCCGGTTACCTGAGCTACGGCGGCGAAATGGACGTGGCCATCGCCATCCGCACCGGCGTCATCAAGGACGGCACGCTGTACGTGCAGGCCGCCGCCGGCATCGTGGCCGACTCCAACCCCGAAGCCGAATACGCCGAAACCGAAGCCAAGGCCCGCGCGGTGCTGCGCGCCGCCGAGCAGGTCCAGCACGGCCTGGACGAACCCATCTGATTCCGGCCCCGGCCAGACGACCCCCGCCCGCACGGAGAAAAAAATGCTGTTGATGATTGATAACTACGATTCGTTTACCTACAACCTGGTCCAATACTTCGGCGAACTTGGCGAAGACGTGCGTGTGGCGCGCAACGACCAGATCACACTGGAAGAAATCAGCGCGCTGAACCCCGACCGCATCTGCGTGTCGCCCGGCCCGTGCTCGCCTTCTGAAGCCGGTATTTCAGTGGCCGCCATCCAGGCCTTCGCCGGCAAGAAGCCGATTCTGGGCGTGTGCCTGGGCCATCAGGCCATTGGCGCGGCCTACGGCGGCGACATCGTGCGCGCCCAGCAGATCATGCACGGCAAGACAGTGCAAATTTCCCATACCGGCACCGACATCTTCACGGACCTCCCCACGCCGTACACCGTGATCCGTTACAACTCGCTGACCATCGACCCCGCCACCCTGCCCGACTGCCTGGCGGTGACGGCAACGGCGCCGGACGGCGACATCATGGGCGTGCGCCACAAGACCCTGCCCCTGTACGGAGTACAGTTCCATCCCGAGTCCGTGCTCAGCGAACACGGCCATGCCCTGCTGCGCAATTTCCTGAACCTCGCCTAAGACAAGAAGGACGCACCGTGACTATTTCCCCCACCGAAGCCCTGACGCGCTGCATTGAACACCGCGAAATTTTCCACGACGAAATGCTGCATCTGATGCGCATGCTGATGCGCGGCGAGATGTCGCCGCAGATCGCCAGCGCGCTCTTGATGGGCCTGCGCGTCAAGAAGGAAACCATCGGCGAGATCACCGCCGCCGCCCAGGTCATGCGCGAGTTCGCCACGCCGGTCGTCACGCCCAACCCGCAAGACCTGCTGGACATGTGCGGCACGGGCGGCGACGGCAGCCACACCTTCAACATCTCGACCACCGCCATGTTCGTGGCGGCGGCGGCCGGCGTGCCGATCGCCAAGCACGGCAACCGCAGCGCCTCGTCGTCCAGCGGTAGCGCCGACGTGCTGGAAGCGCTGGGCGCCAACCTGGTGCTGACGCCTGACGAAGTGGCCGAGTGCATCCAGGCCACCGGCATCGGCTTCATGTTCGCGCCCGCGCATCACGGCGCCATGAAGAACGTGGCCGCCGTGCGCAAGGAATTGGCCGTGCGCACCATCTTCAATATTCTTGGCCCCCTGACCAATCCGGCCGGCGCCGCCAACCAGTTGATGGGCGTGTTCCACCCCGACCTGGTCGGCATCCAGGTGCGCGTGCTGGAACGGCTGGGCTCGCGCCACGTGCTGGTGGTGCATGGCAAGGACGGCATGGACGAAGCGTCGCTGGGTGGCGCCACGCTGGTGGGCGAGCTGAAAGATGGTCAAATACGGGAATATGAAATCCACCCCGAAGACTACGGGCTATCCATGATGTCCAACCGGTCCATCAAGGTGTCCAATCGCGAGCAGTCACGCGAACTTGTCATCGAGGCGCTGGAAAATGTCGAGGGCACGGCCCGCGACATCGTCGCCCTGAATGCAGGACTTGCCATCTACGCCGGCAATAAAGCCGATTCCATTCCCGAAGCCTTAGCGCTAGCATTTGAACTGATCGCCACCGGCGCGGCGCGAGCCAAGCTGGAAGAATTCTGCGCATATACCCGGAAATTCCAGAAATGAACGATATTCTCGCGAAGATCCTCGCCGTCAAGGTCGAGGAAGTCGCCGCCGCTCGCCAGATGCGCAGCGAAGCCGAAGTCCTGCGCGAAGCGCAGGCTCGCCAGGACGTGCGCGGCTTCGCGCAAGCCATCGAAGACAAGATCTCGCAGGGCAAGGCCGGCGTCATCGCTGAAATCAAGAAAGCATCGCCCTCCAAGGGCGTGCTGCGCGAGACCTTCGCCCCCGCGGAAATTGCGTCGTCCTATGCCGTGCATGGCGCGGCCTGCCTGTCGGTGCTGACCGACGTGCAGTTCTTCCAGGGTTCGCACGACCACCTGCGCCAGGCCCGCGCGGCCTGCTCGCTGCCCGTGCTGCGCAAGGACTTCGTGATCGACTCCTACCAGATCATCGCCGCACGCGCGATGGGCGCCGACTGCGTGCTGCTGATCGTGGCCGCCCTGACGCCGTCGCAACTGCGCGACTACGAAACGCTGGCGATGGAATTGGGCATGGACGTGCTGGTGGAAGTGCACGACGCCCGTGAACTGGACGTGGCGCTGACGATGAAGACGCCGCTTTTGGGCATCAACAACCGCAACCTGCGCACCTTCGAAACCAGCCTGAAGAACACACTGGACCTGCTGCCCAACATTCCGGCGGGCAAGCGCGTCGTCACGGAAAGCGGCATCCTCAAGCCGGAAGACGTCAAGCTCATGCGCGACCATCAGGTCAATGCCTTCCTGGTTGGCGAAGCCTTCATGCGCGCCAAGGACCCGGGCACGGAACTCGCCCGCCTGATGCACTGAAGCATCACAACGGGTGGTGGCCGGGGCCGAGAGGTCAGCGGCCGAGAAATCAGAGGCTTAGCGCGATCGCGCCAAACCCAGCGCGCCCGCGCGCCGGTACACGGTGCTGCGGTGCACACCCAAGGCTCGCGCCGCGCGGCTGACATTGCCGCCGTGCGCGGCCAGCGCGTCGCGGATCGCCGTGTCCGTGATCGATTGCAGATCGTCCATGCCGCTGTCAGCAGCAGCCGCCGCGTCGGTGGCGTGGCGCGCGTCCATGGTTGGCAGCACATCGGTGGACAACGAACCGGCGGGCAGCACATCACGCGGCAACCCCTTGGCCGGCAACAACTCGGCCGGCAACATGTCGGCATCCACCACGCCCGACGGGCCCGCCAATACATGCATGTTGCGCAGCACCGCCGCCAACTGGCGGTAGTTGCCCGGCCAGGAATACGCTGCCAACAGCGCTTCGATGTGCGGCGGCAGCATCGGCCCGGGGCCTTGCGCCGCCCACAACCCCCGCAGCAATTCCAGGCGGTCGGCGCGGGCGCGCAGCGGTTCCAGCGTGACCGTGTATTCGGCGATGCGAAAGTACAGGTCAGGGCGCACCGGCGCATCCGTCCCGTCATGCGCCAGCGGGCGATGGGTGGCGCACACCAGCGCAAAATCCACCGGCACCGGCCGCGCCGCGCCCAGCGGCGACACTTCGCGCGTCTGCAACACCCGCAGCAAACGCGATTGCAGCAACAGCGGCATATCGCCGATTTCATCCAGGAACAGCACCCCGCCATGCGCCTGGCGCAGCAAGCCCTTGCTGCCCTGGCGGCGCGCACCGGTAAAGGCGCCGTCCTCGTAGCCAAACAGTTCGGATTCGATCAGGCTTTCGGGCAACGCCGCGCAATTGACGGCCACGAACGGCCCCGCCGCGCGCTTGCCGCGCGCATGCAATTCGCGGGCAAACACTTCCTTGCCCACGCCGGTTTCGCCTTGCAGCAAAATCGATACGCCCGCGTCCGACAGATGCACGGCACGCGCCAACGCGCCCAGTGTGGCCGCGTCGAAGCTGGGCGCCACGGGGCGCTTGGCCTCGGTGGGCGGCTCGCCGAGCGGTAACGCGGGCGCCGCAGGGCGCGGCGGACGCGAACGCGGCAGGCGCAAGCGGGCGTGGTAGCTCGTGCCCGCGCGCGCCTGCACGCGGCCGGCCGCGTCGGGGCAACGTTCCAGTTCGCCGTCGAACACATCGGCGTAGCGGTACACGCCCAAGGCGGTCGCGGCCAGGCCCAAGGCCTGCAAGGCGCGGCGGTTCGCGCCGATCAACACGTCCCCCTGAAACGCCAGCAAGCCTTCACCCGGCGCGCCCAGGCCGGACGCATCGGCATGCAGGCGCAGCACGGCGTAATGCTCGTAGGCTTCTTCGAACAGCCGGTGTTCGATCACATCCACGGCCGCGCGCACCAGGGCCAGCACATCTGGCCGGACCTCGCGCGCCTGGCTGGACAGGTCCAGCACTCCCAGCATGCGCCCTTCACTGTCAGTGATGGGCACGGCCGCGCAGGTCAGGATGCGATTGGGTTCGAAGTAGTGTTCCGCGCCATGCACGGCGATGGGCCGGCCTTCGACCAGCGCGGTGCCGATGGCGTTGGTGCCGGCCGCGGCCTCGTCCCAGGGCGCGCCGGGCATCAGCGCCACGCGGGACGCGCGGCTGGCGAATCCCGTATCGCCATCGCTGTCCAGCACCAGCCCTTGCGCGTCCGACAAGATCACCAGGTTGCCATTGCCGCCGGCCTGGCGGCGCAGGTAGGACATGGCGGGTTCGGACAGGCGGCGCAGGGCTTCGTTGCGCTGCTGGGCTTCGCGCAGTTCGCCTTGCGTCATGAGTTCAGCCCGGCGCACGCCACGCATGTCAAAGCCCAGGTCGGCACAACGCCTCCAGGATCGCAGGATGGGTTCAGCGACGATGCCGCCGGGCACCGCCCCCTGCTGGTTGAACAGCAGGCGCGCTTGCGTCAGCGCGTGCTGACGGGATTGACTGGCCATGCATGTCTCCTTGGACGGGTGTTCTGCGACACCTGTTCCGCGACAACGTCGCAAAAAACGTCATCTTGAAAGGGCAAAAATCGTGCACGCCCGTCGGGGCGCGTCGAAATCAACTTTCGCACGCTGGGGCCCGGACTGTCCAGCGGGGAAGCCCCAACGTTGGCACGCTCCTTGCTTGATAGGAAGCAGGCAGCTCACTGCCACTATCCCAACAATATCGGAGACAAGCATGGACATCGCGACCCGCATCACCCCGGACACGTACGGCACGCGCCTGGACCTCAAGACGCAGTACGACAATTTCATCGACGGCAAATGGCAGAAACCGGCCGATGGCGAATACTTCGACAACGTGACCCCGGTGACCGGCCAGGTGTTGACGCGCAACGCGCGCTCGAAGGACCGCGACATCGAGCTGGCGCTGGACGCCGCACACCGTGCCGCGCCGAAATGGGGTTCGACCCCGGCCGCCGAACGCGCGCGCATGCTGATGCAGATCGCCGACGTCATGGAAGCCAACCTGGAACGCCTGGCCACCGCCGAAACCTGGGACAACGGCAAGCCGATCCGCGAAGCCCGCGCCGCCGACATCCCGCTGGCCATCGACCACTTCCGCTACTTCGCCTCGTGCATCCGCAGCCAGGAAGGCGGGCTGTCGGAAATCGATAGCGACACGGTGGCCTACCACTTCAACGAGCCGCTGGGCGTGGTGGGACAGATCATTCCGTGGAACTTCCCCATCTTGATGGCCGCATGGAAGTTGGCGCCAGCTCTGGCCGCCGGCAACTGCGTGGTGCTCAAACCCGCCGAGCAAACGCCGCTGGGCATCCTGCTGCTGATGGAACTGATTGGCGACATCCTGCCCCCGGGCGTGCTGAACGTGGTGACGGGCTTTGGCCTTGAAGCCGGCAAGCCGCTGGCCTCCAGCAAGCGCATCGCCAAGATCGCCTTCACCGGGGAAACCACCACCGGCCGGCTGATCATGCAGTACGCCTCGCAGAACATCATTCCCGTCACGCTGGAACTGGGCGGCAAGTCGCCCAACATTTTCTTTGCCGACGTGGCGGCGCAAGACGACGACTTCCTGGACAAGGCCGTGGAAGGCTTCGTAATGTTTGCCCTGAACCAGGGCGAAGTGTGCACCTGCCCCAGCCGCGCGCTGATCCAGGAATCGCTCTACGACAAGTTCATGGAACGCGCCTTGAAGCGCGTGACCGAGATCAAGCAGGGCAACCCCCTGGATGGCGACACGATGCTGGGCGCACAGGCGTCCACCGAACAGTTGGAGAAGATTCTGTCGTACCTGGACATCGGCAAGCAGGAAGGCGCCGACGTGCTGGCGGGCGGATCTCGGGCGCAGATGCAGGGCGCGCTGGAAGGCGGCTACTACGTGCAGCCCACGGTCTTCAAGGGCCACAACAAGATGCGCGTCTTCCAGGAAGAAATCTTCGGCCCGGTCGTCGCGGTGACGACGTTCAAGGACGCCGACGACGCGCTGGCGCTGGCCAACGACACACTCTATGGCCTGGGCGCGGGCGTGTGGTCGCGCGACGCCAACACCTGCTACCGGATGGGGCGCGCCATCAAGGCCGGCCGCGTGTGGACCAACTGCTATCACGCCTACCCCGCGCATGCGGCGTTTGGCGGATACAAGCAGTCGGGCATCGGGCGGGAAAATCACAAGATGATGCTCAACCACTACCAGCAGACGAAGAACCTGCTGGTGAGCTATTCGCCGAAGAAGCTGGGTTTCTTCTAAGCATCACGCCGCGACACGCGCACCGGGCCATCGGGTCCGGTGCGCGTATTTGCCGCCAGTCATGCCACTAGGCAAGCGACAAGGAAAACACCATGGATGAACCCACCCCGCGCGTGGTTGCCACCGATGCGGCGCGCGAGTTGATCGACACGCTACGCGCCAAACACGGCCCGCTGATGTTCCACCAATCGGGCGGGTGCTGCGATGGCAGCTCCCCCATGTGCTATGCGCAAGGCGAATTCATGGTGGGCGGGTCGGACGTGTTGCTGGGCCAGCTTGATGGCTGCCCGTTCTATATGGGCGAGGACCAGTTCGCGTACTGGGAACACACCCAGCTCATCATCGATGCCGTGCCCGGACGCGGCGGCGCGTTTTCGCTGGACAGCGCGGAAGGCAAGCGCTTTTTACTGCGCTCGCGGCTGTATTCGGACGACGAATGGGCGCGCGTGGCGCCCGTGACGAAGGGATAGCGCGCGGGTAAAGGCTGCGAGACGGGGCTGCGAGTCGGGGCTGTAAATCGGGACTGTAAATCGGAACTGTAAATCGGGGCTGACGAATCAGGCCTGCCCGCGACGCGCCCAGTCCAGCGCGTCTTCCAGCCGGTCATTGCCCCAGAACATTTCATCGCCCACAAAAAAAGTGGGCGCGCCGAACAGGCCCAGATCGCGCGCCCGGTCAACCTGGCGGCGCAACGCTTCCTTGGCGGCTTCGGACTTGGCGCGTGCGATCAGCGCATCGGCGTCCAGCGACAGGCCGTTCAGCAAAGCGTGCACCACGTCTTCGGACTGGATGTCCTCGTCATGCTGGAAGTTGGCGCGAAACACCGTCACGCAGAAATCCCGGCACCAGGGCTCGTCCTGGCCCAGCAGCGCGATGCGGGCCGGCAGCACGCTCATGCGCGGAAACAGGCGCGGGCGCTTGTAGACCACGCCGTACTTGTCGGCCAGGCGCGCGATGTCGCGCATCATGTACGCGCCCTTGCCCGGAAACAGCCGGAACGGCGAATCGTTCCAGCCCTGCGCCTGGAAAATCGGCCCCAGCAGGAAGGGACGCAGGTCCACCCGCACGCCGGCGTCTTCCGCCAGGGAGTCTATGCGTTCGATCGCCAGATAACTGTACGGGCTGGCAAAATCGAACCACATCTGCATGCGGGGACCATCGGGCAAAGGCGCGGTCATTCTGGGGACTCCGACAAGGAAAGTAGCGCGACCTGCGCATTCGGCAGGCCGCTGAGCACGACATCGCGATCGCTGTCGACGGTAAGGGAGTCGCCGGCTTGCAGCACGCTGTCATCCAAGCGGCGGTACTCGGAAATCCACACCGTGCCGGCACGGCACACGATGCGGACGCCCGAGGCGCGCTTGAGCAGCATAGTCGAGCCGCCATCCAAACGGAATGACATTCCCGTGGTGCAGCGTAACTGGATCATGGCAACCCCCTGGCCGCGTCGGCGGCGATCACGTCGGACATCAGGGATATTTCCCTCCGCCTGTCGCATGGTTCCCATTGGACGCTGGCGGCGTACTATTGCTCAAGCGACTTTTCCGTCCAACACGCATGAGTTTCACGAATGCCATATCCGCTAGCCAAGCTTCCTCCGCTGGACCTGGTCCGAGGCTTTGTCGCCGTGGGCCGGCGCATGAGCATCACCTTGGCCGCGCAGGATCTGCACGTGACGCAATCCGCCGTCAGCCGCCAGATTCGCGCGCTGGAAGAACACCTGGGCGTGCCCCTGCTGGTGCGCGGATTCCGCAGCGTGTCGTTCACGTCCGAAGGCGCGCAACTGTTTCGCATGGCCGACGTGTGGCTCAGCCAATTGGGTGACCTGACCGAACAACTGCGCGCGCCCGAGCGGCGCACGCCGGTCACCGTCACCACCACCATCGGCGTGGCCTCGCTGTGGCTGCTGCCGCGCCTGGGGGATTTTCAGGCGGCGCATCCGCATATCGACGTGCGCGTGGCGGCCGACAACCGCCTGATCGACATCGACCGTGAAAGCGTGGACATCGCCATTCGCTACAGCGAGCGCGACAAGGTGCCGGACGCCGCCGCGTGGCTGTTCGGCGAAACGGTGGTGCCGGTGGCCCATCCCTTGCTCAATGTGCGCGAGCTGGATGCGCGCGCGCTGCAACGCCATGTCTTGCTGGAATTCGATGACCCGACCCGGCCGTGGCTGCAATGGTCGGAATGGCTGAGCGCGCGTGGCCTGGGCCGCACGCGCGCGCGCGGCATGCTGCGCTTTAACCAATACGACCAGATTGTGCTGGCGGCGCTGGCCGGCCATGGCATTGCGCTGGGCAGGCTGGCATTGATTGCGCCCATGCTGGCCGACGGCCGGCTACAGGCGGTGGGCGACCAGCCCGCCCGCGCCACCGAACTTGCCTATTGGCTGGTGCGCAATACACGCCGCAGCACGCCGGATGCGGATGTGGTGGCCCAATGGTTGATCGAGCAGGCCGCGAGTACCGCGCAAGATCTGCGGGCTTGAGGTAACGCGGGGCAACGCGGGCCTGCGCGATGCGGCCCGCGCTCGGTCAGCCGACCTGCTCAGCCGACCTGCACCCGCGCGTCGCCTTCGACCATCTCACCGACCACCGTGGCGTCGCCGAACCCCTGGCTGTGAAACAGCGCCAGCACCGCATCGGCCGCTTCCGGCGCGCACGACACGAGCAGCCCGCCGGAGGTTTGCGGATCGGTCAGCAAGGCGCGTTGCGTGTCGCTCACGTTGGCGCCCAGCCGCACGGATTCACCATAAGACGCCCAGTTGCGGCCGGATGCGCCGGTAATCACGCCGTCCGCCGCAAAGGCTTCCACTCCAGGCAACCACGGCAGCGCGTCCAGGCGCAGCCGCGCCGTCAGATTCGCGCCGCGCGCCATTTCCAGCGCGTGGCCCGCCAGGCCAAAGCCGGTGACATCCGTGACCGCATGCACGCCGTCCATTGCCGCCAAGGCGGCGCCGGGCCGGTTCAGCCGAGTGGTCGTATCGATCATGACGCGGTAGCCGGCGTCGTCCAGGCGGTTCTTTTTCAGCGCGGCCGACAAGATGCCCACGCCCAGCGCCTTACCCAGAATCAGCACATCGCCCGCGCGCGCGTCGGCGTTACGCTTGACGCGGCTGGGGTGCACCAGCCCCATCACGGCCAAGCCGTAGATCGGCTCGACCGAATCAATGCTGTGCCCGCCCGCCACCGGAATGCCCGCTTCCGCGCAGACCGATTCGCCACCGCGCAAGATCTCGGCAATGACGCTGTGCGGCAGCACGTTGATCGGCATGCCCACGATGGCCAGCGCCATGATCGGCGTGCCGCCCATGGCATACACGTCCGACAGCGCGTTGGTGGCCGCGATGCGGCCGAAGTCATGCGGGTCGTCCACGATGGGCATGAAGAAATCAGTGGTGGCGATAAGCGCCTGCTCGTCATTGAGCCGGTAGACCGCCGCGTCGTCGGCGGTCTCGGTGCCGACCATCAGGTTGGGATAGCTTGCGGCGGGACCGAAACGCTTGAGCAATTCGGACAGCACGCCCGGCGCGATCTTGCAGCCACAGCCGCCGCCGTGCGACAGCGAAGTCAAACGCGGCACTGCCGCGGACGCTACTTCCTGGGTCATTTCAGTCTCCGGGGATCAATCAAAAAAGGATAGCACCGCGCCCGCCGTTGGCCCTATGATGTTTCGGCGGCAGGCATTGCCGCAGTATGCTCGACTTCAGCAGCAACGGACGGCCGCCCGGCCCCGGGCGCACCGACAGCCAATCTTCACCGTGCGTGAGGGCTCTATGGATCGCCGACACTTTCTCCGTTTATCTGGCGCATTGTGCGCCGCCACCACCACCGCCTTGCCACAGGTGCTGCGCGCGCAGCAAGCGCCCGTCACCGTGGGTTGGCGTGGCTTTGAACTCACTACCGACATCAGCGTTGCGGATTCCGGCGCACACACGCGCATCTGGATTCCGGTGCCCTACGCCACCGACACGGACTACCAGCGCGGGGTGACGACCACCTGGAACGTCAGCGGCGGCGGCACCGCGCAGTTGACGCAAGCCCCCGGCTACGACGTGCAGATGCTGGCCGTGCAATGGCCGGACACCCAGGCGCCGCGCGGCGTGACGGTGACCAGCCGCTTCCAGACCCGCAACCGCCGCGTGGACCTGACGCAGCCCCCGCCCGCCAACGCCGTGCTTGAAGACCCGGCGGTACTGCGCGAATTCGTGAAGCCCACGGCGCTGCTGCCCACCGACGGCATCGTCAAGGCCACCGCCGACCAGATCACACGCGGCCACCAGGGCGACGTGGCGCGCGCCCGCGCCATCTACGAATGGGTCGTTGAAAATACCTGCCGCACCGCATCAACGCCCGGCTGCGGCGTGGGCGACGTGCATTACATGCTTAGCGCCAACGACTTGAACGGCAAGTGCGCCGACATCAACGCGCTGTTTGTGGCGTTGGCGCGCGCCTCGGGCATTCCCGCGCGCGATGCCTACGGCGTGCGCGTGGCCAATTCCGAGTTGGGCTACAAGAGCTTGGGCAAGGCAGGCGACGTCACCAAAGCGCAGCACTGCCGCGCCGAGTTCTATGCCGCCGGCTATGGCTGGGTGCCGGTCGACCCGGCTGATGTGCGCAAGGTGATGCTGGAAGAGCCGCCCGGAGAACTACCCTTGACCAATGCCAAGGTGCGCGCGGCGCGTGTCATGCTGTTTGGCGCCTGGGAAATGAACTGGGTGGCGTACAACCACGGCCACGACGTCGCGCTGCCGGGCTCGGCCCACGACCCCGTGCCGTTCCTGATGTATCCCAACGGCGAGACCAGCGCGGGCCGCCTCGACAGCCTGGACGCGGACGGTTTCCGGTATCGGATCAGCGCGAAACCCGTGTCCGTCTGAGACGGCAAGACACGCCGCCTGGGTCAGAAAGGAGGTGGCGGAAGGCAGCAGGAGTCGAACCTACCTGGGAACGTCTGACGCCCCCAACTGGGTTTGAAGCCCAGCCGTGCCGCCGGGCACGGATGCCTTCCGTGGCGGACTGCCTATGATACCGGCTGCCGGCGAGTTTTACGTCGACTCTTGCCTGGAGTCTTGCATCGGGTTTTGCATCCCCGCATACGCGCTTTCACCGCGCAGGAGGTGCGTGTCCCGCACGCGCCGGGTATAGCCGACGCGGTCGAAGAATTCCAGGATCTGGATGGCGCGCTTGCGCCCCAGCCCCGTGCGGTCGCGGAACACTGCGGCGTTCAGGCCCGGGGGCTGGGCGGCCAGTTCGGCGGCCAGGCGCGCCAGTACGCGCACCTGGTCGCGGTGATAGAACAGGTCCTTCACCACTTGCGCGACCTCTCCGCGCCGCAGCAGCTTGCGCATCAGTTGCCGCACACGCTCTTCAGGTTCGCCTTGCATGCGCGCCAGGTCCCGCACCCAGGGCGGATCGAATGCGCCGGCATCCAGCAGCGGCAACAAGCGCTGCGCCAGCGCGCTTTCCTCGCCGGCCAGCGTGGCCGTGTGCGAAGGCAGATGCAGCCAGGGGCCGTTGCGCGCCACCCGACCATCGCGTTGCAGGTGGTCCAGCACCGCCGTCCACAAGGCATCCGATCCCACCGGCATGGCCATACGGCGCAGGCGCGCGCTATCCGGGCCGGGTTCGTCCGGCGCACTCTGATGAAAGCTCGCCAGCGCCTGCTCCACGCGGCCGCGCAGCGCATCCCAATGGGCTGACCCGATCAGCGTGCGCGGGCCTTGCGCGTGGCGCGACTCGATCCACAAGGCGCCGTGCGGGGCTTCGATGTCTTGCACAGGCTTGCCGGTCAGGCGTTGCAAGGCCCCTTCGTCCAAGCCCAAGGGTGCATGCGCCAACACCGGGGGCAGCCCGCCGCCGTCCAGCATGTCGCACAGCGCCTGCAAGCCCTGCATGCGCGCCGCCGCGCGGCGCTTGCGGTCCGGTGCGTTGGGGTCCAGCACGCGGCCGCCACCCACCGTGCGGGTGGCCTGCGCGTTGCGCACAATGAAGCGGTCGCCGGGCATGGCGCACACCGGCTCGTCGAACACCAGTTGCACCCAGCCCGATTGCCCCGGCGCCAGCGTCTCCGCGCTCAGCGGCACCACGTGCGCCACCTGGCGCGCGGCGCCGATGTGCACGTGCAAGGGCGCCCAGGCACGCAAGGGCGCGTCGGCCGACGGCAGCAGGGTCAGCGCAACATCGACATGGCGCGACGGCAGGAAGCAACGCGCATCCGCGATCCAATCACCGCGTGAAATAGCCTGCTTGTCGATACCCGCCAGGTTCAAGGCGCAGCGCTGGCCGGCCGTGCCGGTGTCGCTGGGCTGGTTTTGCGCGTGGATGCTGCGGACCCGCACGCGCGTGCCGGCCGGCATCACGCGCAGGTCGGCGCTGTCGTCGCCCGCGCGCGCCTGACCCGAATGGGCCGTGCCCGTCACCACCGTGCCGTGGCCCGCCAGCGTGAAGACGCGGTCGACCGCCAGCCGGAACAGGCCATCGCTGCCCCGCCGCTGCAAATGTTCTGCCTGCGCGTGCAGGTAATGCTTGAGATCCGCCGTGCCGGCATCGTCGGCTTGCGCCGCGCAGACGGCGTATACGGGTGTGCCATCCAGGAACGTGCCGGCCGTGAGCGCGGCGATCTCGGCGCGCACGGCCGCCAGCCGCGCGGCGTCGGCGCGGTCGGCCTTCGTCAGCGCCACCGCGCCCTGGGCCACGCCCAACAGCGTCAGGATGGCCAGGTGCTCGCGCGTTTGCGGCATGACGCCGTCGTCCGCCGCCACCACCAGCAGGCCGAAGTCGATGCCGCTGGCGCCGGCCGCCATCGTGTGCACCAGCTTTTCATGGCCGGGCACATCGATAAAGCCCAGCACGTCGCCGTTGGCAAGTGGCGTATAGGCGTAGCCGAGTTCGATGGAGATGCCGCGCGCCTTCTCTTCCTTGAGCCGGTCTGTGTCGACCCCGGTCAGGGCGCGCACCAGCGTGGTCTTGCCGTGGTCGATATGGCCCGCCGTGCCGATGATCATGCCAGCGGCTCCGCCAGTTGCTCGACGAAGGCGGCTTCATCGCGCGCTTCCAGGCAGCGCAGGTCCAGCCACAAGGCGTCGTCGGCAATCCGGCCGATGACGGGCGTGGGCAAGCCGCGCAGTTGCGCTTCCAGCTTGTCCAGATGCCGGCCCGGCCGGCCGCTGCCGGTATAACGCGCCGCCAGGCCGAAGCTGGGCAATTGGTCCACGGGCAAGGCGCCGCTGCCGATCTGGCTGAACATGGGCACCGCCTCGACCGCGTAGTTCGCGCCCACCGCATGCGCCAGCACGGCGCGCAGCCGTTCGGCCTGCGGCTGGATGTCGCGCTGCGGCCGGGTCAGCAAGCGCAAGGTGGTCAGGCGCTGCGCCAGGAATTCCGGCGCGCGGTACAGGTTCAGCACGGGTTCCAGCGCCGCCAGCGTCAGCTTGCCGACACGCAATGCGCGCTTGAGCGGGTTCTTCTTGATCTTGCGGATCAGGTCGGCGCGGCCCACCAGCAAACCCGCTTGCGGCCCGCCCAGCAGCTTGTCGCCGCTGAAGGTGACCAGGTCCGCGCCCGCCGCGATGGTGTCGCGCACCGTGTCTTCGCGCGGCAGGCCGAACTGCGTCAGGTCCACCAGCGTGCCGCTGCCCAGGTCGACCGTGGCGGGCAGGCCCTTGGCATGCGCCAGCGCCGCCACCTCGGCCAAGCCGACGCTTTTGGTGAAGCCGGTGACGGCGTAGTTGCTGCAATGCACCTTCATCAGCATCGCGGTGCGCGGGCCGATGGCGCCGTCGTAGTCGGCGGCGTGGGTGCGGTTGGTGGTGCCGACTTCAACCAGCTTGGCGCCCGCGCGCTTCATGATGTCCGGAATGCGGAACGCGCCGCCGATCTCGACGAGTTCACCGCGCGACACCACGACCTCGCGCCGGTCGGCCAGTGCGTTCAGCATCAGCAGCACGGCGGCGGCATTGTTGTTGACGACGGTGGCGGCTTCGGCGCCGGTCAGTTCGCATAGCAGCTCATCGACGAGATCGTCGCGGTCGCCGCGCCCGCCCGTGTCCAGGTCGAATTCCAGATTGGCCGGCGTGGTCAGCGCGCGCATCACCGAGGCCACCGCTTCGTCGGGCAGCAGGGCGCGGCCCAGGTTGGTGTGCAGCACGGTGCCGGTCAGGTTGTAGACGGCGCGCAGGCGGGGCTGGGCGGCCTTGTTTAACGCCGCCGTGACGCGGGCCGCCACGGCGGCGGCTTCCAGTTCCGGGCGCATCAGGCCGCCCGCCAGCGCGCGTTGGCGCAAGGCGTCCAGGTCGCGCCGCAACGCCGCCACCACTTGCGTGCGGCCGTGCGTATCCAGGGCGGCGCGCAGGGCATCGGCGTTCAGCAGACGATCCAGCGGAGGAATATCCGAGGCCGCGGCCACGTCACCGCCTGACGGTTGCTGGGCCATGCTATTCCTCGTTGCCATGCCACAACAGGGGGTTGCCGCTGGCACGCGAATAGCCGGCCTCGCCCACCAGCACATCCAGCATCAAGCTGGCCAGGTCATCGGCCACCGGCTCAACGTACAGGTCTTTGTCTTGATAGAAGATCTTGCGGTAGGTGTGGCAGTGGTCGCAGGTCTCGGCCTTGATGGCCGGCGAGCGGCCGTCGATAGCCTGATAGGCGACGGATTCCACGTCTTCACAGTGCGTGCACTTGACGCGCACCATGTGCCACTGCGTGGCGCACAGGCTGCAACACAGGTAGCGGTAGCCTTCGAATTGGCCGCCCACGCGCACCACGCTGGCCACCGGCAGGCTGGCGCAGACGGGGCACACGCCAAAGGGGCTGACCACCGGCAATTGCTTGGCGTCGAAGCGGCTGGCCAGATCAGTCCAGTAGACCTGCAAAGCCGCCATCACGAAGGGCGCGGCGGCGCCGTCCACGCCCTGGTCCTGCTCGGACAACACGGCTTCGGCCAGGTCTTCCAAGGATTCGGGGTCTTCATCCACGGCACGGCGCAGCGCCGTACAGACTTCAATGGCTTCGGCCGGCACGCCCTGGCCGCGCGCCACGTCGTCGACCAGCCGCGCCAGAATGCCGCGCCACAGCGGGTCGCGCGGCCAGCCTACGGCCTGCAACGGCGGCATGGCATGGGCCTGCGCCAGCGCCAGCCGGTCTTCGGACGCACCGGGCGCGGCGCAGTCCTGCAAGGCACGGTGTTGAGCGTCAACCAGTTGTGCCATCAACAGCAGGTAATCCGCCACCGGGCTGTCTGAGGCCAGTTGCCGCAGGCGCGCGGCGCGCGTCGAAAAAACCGACCCGCGTTCAGGCAGGCTGACGCGGGGGATGACATTGTGGTCTAGCGCTTCGATCTCACCGCGCGGAAGAATTCGCTGCAATTGCGTCTCCAAGAAAACAAACACGGCTGCCAGCCTTCGTGCAAAGAAGGATAGCAGCCGTTGGCTACCCGGGGGCAAGCCCCCGGCGGGGCGGGCGAACCCTATTTTTTGACTTGCTCGCGGAACCAGGCGCGGTGGTGTTTCCAGGCCCATCCCGCCGTCACGTAACCGCGCAGCATCGCCGTCAATGATCCCTTGACCCAGATCGCCGCATAAATGTGCACGATGATCGAGCAGATCAACACCAGCGCGCTTACCGCGTGCACCACCGATGCGACCCGCACCACCCAGATCGGGAAATAGAACGCGAAAAACTCGCGCCAGATCACGATGCCGCTTGCGAACAAGCCCAGCATGCACAACACCAGCACATAGAAAAGCAGCTTCTGGCCGGCGTTGTACTTGCCGACTTCGGGCAGCTTTTCTTCGCGGTTCTCAACCACGTCGTTCAACTGCCTGAGCCACTGGCGGTCTGCCTTGGTCAGCATGTTGTGCCGCCACATGTGGCCGGCGAACACCACGAAGCACACGAACATCACCACCCCGATGATGGGGTGGAGAAAGCGCGTCCAGGGACCGCCCCCGAACAGGTTGGTGAGCCAATACATCGACGGGTGAAACAGCGCCAGCCCGGACAACGCCAACAGGATGAACGTGAAGGCGATGATCCAGTGGTTGGTGCGCTCGCCCGGCGAATAGCGCTTGATGCGGCGGTGATGGCGGTCTTCAGTCATGACGCATCTCCTCTTCGGCGCGGCGTTCGTCTTCTTCCGAGACCTCGTTGCGGCCCACGCGGGCGTAGTGGAAGAAGCCCGCCAGGGCGGTCAGGGCCATCATGGCCACGCCCACCGGTTTAGCCAGACCCTTCCACAGCGACACCATGGGGCTGATGTGTGGGTCCTTGGGCAGGCCGTGATACAGCCCGGGCTGGTCAGCGTGATGCAGCACATACATGACGTGGGTGCCGCCCACGCCTTGCGGGTCGTACAGCCCCGCCTGGTCGAAGCCGCGCGACTTCAAGTCCACGATGCGCTCTTCGGCATGCTGCTTCATGTCTTCCTTGGTGCCGAAGACGATGGCGCCGGTGGGACAGGCCTTGACGCAGGCCGGCTCCTGGCCGACAGCCACGCGGTCGGAACACAAGGTGCACTTGTACGCCTTGTGGTCTTTCTTGGAGATGCGCGGCACGTTGAACGGGCAGCCTGTGATGCAGTAGCCGCAGCCAATACAGCTTTCCTCGTGGAAGTCCACGATGCCGTTGTTGTATTGGATGATGGCGCCCGGCGAGGGGCAGGCTTTCAAGCAGCCCGGATCCTCGCAGTGCATGCAGCCGTCTTTGCGGATCAGCCATTCCAGGTCGCCCGCGGGGTTCTCGTATTCCGAGAAGCGCATAACGGTCCAGGAATGCTCGGTCAGGTCGGCCGGGTTGTCGTAGACGCCGACGTTGGTGCCGATCTCGTCGCGCAGATCGTTCCATTCCATACAGGCGCTTTGGCAAGCCTTGCACCCGATGCACTTGGACACGTCGATCAGCTTGGCCACCGAACCCGTGATGGGCTCGCGAATGCCGGGCGGCGGCGTGGTGGTGGCGGAGCGCCGCTTGATGTCTAGGGATTGCATGGACATGTCGGTTCTCCTAAACCTTTTCGACCTTGACCAGGAACGACTTGAATTCCGGAGTCTGGGAATTGCCGTCGCCCACGAATGGGGTCAGGGTGTTGGCGAGGAAGCCGGGTTTGGCCAGGCCCACAAAGCCCCAGTGGATGGGTATGCCCACGTGGTGCACGGTCTTGCCCTCGATGGTCAGGGCGCGCAAGCGCTTGGTGACCAGCGCCACGGCCTTGATGTAGCCGCGGTTGGACGACACCTTGACCCGCGACCCGTTGGCAATGCCCAGTTCCTTGGCCAGCGCGTCGCCGATCTCCACGAATTGCTCCGGCTGGAGAATCGCGTTGATGCGGACGTTCTTGGTCCAGTAGTGGAAGTGCTCGGTCAGGCGATAGGTGGTGGCCACATAGGGGAAGTTTTCCACCGTGCCCATCGCGGCCAGGTCGTCCTTGAAGACGCGCGCGGCCGGGTTGCTGGTCACGCCCTTGGCCTTCGGGTACAGCGGGTTGTAGCCCAGTGGGGTTTCGAAGGGTTCGTAGTGTTCGGGGAACGGCCCTTCGGCCATGCCCGCCCGCGCGAAGAAGCGCGCCACGCCCTCCGGGTTCATGATGAACGGCCCCATGCCGCCCGCGGGGTTCTCGTCGCCCTTGAAGTCGGGAATGTCGGCGCCCGCCCAGATCTTGCCGTTCCAGCCGATCAACCTGCGGCGCGGATCGAAGGGCTTGCCCGTCACATCGCAAGACGCGCGGTTGTACAGGATGCGGCGGTTGGCCGGCCAGGCCCAGGCCCAGTTCAGGGTCTGGCCGATGCCGGTGGGGTCGCTGTTGTCGCGCCGCGCCATCAGGTTGCCGCCGGGGCCCCAGGCGCCGGCGAAGATCCAACAGCCGCTGGCCGTGGAGCCGTCGTCGCGCAGTTCCGCAAAGCCCGCCAATTGCTCGCCCCCCTTGCGCATGACCTTGGTGGGGTCCTTGGGGTCGACCAGGTCCACCAGCGCACGGCCGGAATATTCCTTGGCCAGCTCCTCGGCGGTAGGGTTCTGCGGGTTGGCGTACGGCCAGGACAGGTTGACGATGGGGTCCGGATACTTGCCGCCTTCGTCCTGGTAGAGCTTGCGCAGGCGCGTGAAGATGAGCGACATGATTTCGATGTCGCTCTTGGCTTCGCCGGGGGGCTCGGCGCCCTTCCAGTGCCATTGCAACCAGCGCCCGGAGTTCACCAGCGCGCCATCTTCCTCGGCAAAACAGGTGGTGGGCAGGCGGAAGACTTCGGTCTGGATCTTGGACGGATCCACATCGTTGAGCTCGCCTGCGTTGCGCCAGAATTCCGAGGTCTCGGTGACCAGCGGGTCCATGATGACCAGGTACTTCAGCTTGGCGAAGCCGTCGTTCATCTTGGCCTTGTTGGGCGCGGCCGCCAGCGGGTTGAAGCCCTGCGCGATGTAGCCGTTCATCTTGCCCTGGACCATGAGCTCGTAGACCTGAAGCATGTCGTAGAGCTTGTCCAGCTTGGGCAGGTAGTCGAAAGCCCAGTTGTTTTCGGCCGTGGCGGCGTTGCCCCACCAGGCCTTCATCAGGCTGACGTGGAACTTGTTGTAGTTCTGCCAGTAGCTGAGCTGGTTGGGACGCAGCGGCTTTAACGTGCGGGTCTCGATGTACTTGGCGTAGTCCTGCTCGGGTTCGTTGGGCAGCGTCATGTAGCCCGGCAGCAGGTTCGACATCAGGCCCAGGTCGGTCAGGCCTTGAATGTTCGAGTGCCCACGCAGCGCGTTCATGCCGCCGCCGGCAATGCCGATGTTGCCCAGCAACAGTTGCACCATGGCGCCGGTTCGGATGATCTGCGAACCGATGGAATGCTGCGTCCAACCCAGCGCGTACAGGATGGTGCCCGCGCGGTTGGGGCTGGCGGTGGACGCCAGCATCTCGCACACCTTCAGGAACTTGTCTTTCGGCGTGCCGCACACGCGCTCGACCATGTCTTCGGTGTAGCGCGAATAGTGCTTCTTCATCAGCTGGTAGACGGTGCGCGGATGCGCCAGCGTGGGGTCCGTCTTGACGAAGCCGTCGTCGCCGCGCTCGTAGTCCCAGCTTGCCTTGTCGTACGTGCGCTTGTCGGCGTTGTAGCCCGAATACAGGCCCGCCTCGAACGCAAAATCCTCGCGCACGATGAAGGAAAAGTCGGTGTAGTTGCGCACGTACTCGTGCTGGATCTTGTCGTTATCCAACAGGTACTTGATGACGCCACCCAGGAAGATGATGTCGGTGCCGGTGCGTATGGGCGCGTAGAAGTCCGCCACGGATGCCGAGCGCGTGAAGCGCGGATCCACAACGATCAGCTTCGCCTTGTTATGGGCCTTGGCTTCGGTTACCCACTTGAACCCGCACGGGTGGGCCTCGGCGGCATTGCCGCCCATGATCAACACTACGTCCGCGTTCTTGATGTCGACCCAATGATTCGTCATCGCTCCACGGCCAAACGTCGGGGCAAGACCTGCCACCGTCGGGCCGTGTCAGACACGTGCTTGATTGTCGAACGCCAACATCCCCATGCTGCGCACGGTCTTGTGCGTGATGTAGCCCACCTCGTTGCTGCTTGCCGAGGCGGCCAGCATGCCGGTGGTCAGCCACCGGTTAACTGTTTTGCCATCCGCGGTCTTCTCGACGAAGTTCGCGTCGCGGTCGGCTTTCATGAGTTTGGTGATGCGGGTGAGCGCGTCGTCCCACGACATCCGCTGCCATTTGTCCGACCCGGGAGCCCGGTATTCCGGGTACTTCAGGCGGTTGGGGCTGTGGATGAAATCGATCAGCGCCGCACCCTTCGGACAGAGCGTGCCGCGGTTGACGGGGTGATCAGGGTCGCCCTCAATGTGCATGATGCTGGCGCGCGCGTTCTTGGACCCATCGCCCAGACCGTACATCAGCAAGCCACAGGCGACCGAACAGTAGGGACAGGTGTTGCGCGTTTCAGTCATGCGCGCAAGTTTGTACTGACGGACCTCAGCCATGGCCGTGCCGGGGGCTACCCCCAGCAATGCCAGGCTGGAGCCTGCCAGGGTTGCACCTGTCACCTTGAAGAACTGGCGGCGATTCATGTTGACCATGAAGCACTCCTCTCCTGGTGAATGAACAAGGCTGCTGGCTCGCCCAAAGCGGAAAAGCCCCACAGCCTTGAAGGACATTGCAAAAGTATATGCCTAAGGGGGACGCCCACGCCATGCATAACGCACGCTGCACTGCGGAAATGAAAGCGAAATGGAAGTTGTTCGCAGATTTTGGATCTTCTTGCGGCTGCTACATTTCGCTTTCACTGCTGACCGTTGGAACACCGATGCGCCGCCGCTTTGCCCGCTTTGCCCTCTCGGCTCTCTTGCTTGCCGGCTTGGCCTGGATGCCAATCCCCACCGCCTACGCGGCCCCCGCGTCCGGCCAGCCCACGCCCGCCGCCGCCGCCACCGAAGCCGCGCATCAAGCGGCCATGGAGGGCTATCTGTACTTCTATCCGCTGGTCACGATGGACCTGACCCGGCGCCAGTTCACGCACCCATCGCAAGCAGACAAAGGCGCGGCCGCCAATACCTTCCTGCATGGCCGCACGCTGCCCCAGGCCGGCGCCGTCGCGGCCTCGCCCTGGGCCAACCCCGACATGCTGCGCAGCACCGGCTGGGTGGACTTGACGGCCGGCCCCGTGGTGCTGTCGGTGCCCGACACGCAGGGCCGGCTGTCCACGCTGACACTGCTGGACATGTGGACGGACGTCTTCGCCACGCTGGGCCCGCGCAGCACCGGCACGGCCATGTCCAACACCGTGATCGTGCCGCCCGGCTGGACGGGCACGCTGCCTTCGGGCATGGCGCGCATCGACGCACCCACCGCCCAAGCCTGGGCCAAAATCCTCATCCAGACCAACGGGCCCGCCGACACCGCCGCCGTCCACGCCTTGCAGGACGGCTACACGCTGACGCCGCTGTCGCAATGGAACCTGCCCGCGCAATCGCAGCGCGTGAAGTCCGACCCGAACCTGGACCTGAAGATCTCGGTGCGCGAACAGGTGGAATCGATGCCGACCGATGCCTTCTTCACCTACGCCGCCGCGCTGCTGCGCAAGCACCCGCCGCACGCCACCGACCAGCCGGTGCTGGCCATGCTGCGCCGGGTGGGATTGATACCCGGCAGGCCCTTTGACTTCGACAAGCTGGACCACCCCGCGAAGCAAGGCATGCGACGCGGCCTGCGCGCCGCGCGCGAGCGCATGACCGCCGCCTCGGGCGCCAGCTTGCGCAGCCTGAACGGGTGGCAGCAGGAGACGGCCAGCGTGGGCGTGTATGGCAACGCCTATCTGCGCCGCGCGCTGGCCGCCCAGGCACAACCCGGCGCCGGCCTGCCCGAAGACTTGTCCGTGCTGCTGCTGGCGGCCGACAGCCAGGGTGCACCCATTAATGGCGCGCACCACTACGTCATGCGTTTTGAAGCCGGGCAGTTGCCGCCCGCCGGCGCGTTGTGGTCGCTGGCGGCCTACGACGACCAGGGCATGCCGGTGGCAAATATCCTGAACCGGTATGCCCTGGGCGATCGCTCGCCCTTGCTTTACAACGCCGATGGCTCGCTCGAGCTGCACATCAGCCAGGCGCCGCCCCCGCCCGAGCAGCAGGCCAACTGGTTGCCGCTGCCGTCAATGGGGTCGGCAACCCTGCTGCTGCGCGTGTACGAACCGCGCCCCACGCTACTGGATGGCTTGTGGATACCGCCCGCGCTGGTGCGCAACGGGCCAGAGGCATTGCCCGACGCCGCGTCGCCGGTCGCGCAGGCGGCGCCCGCGAATAAACCCTAGGACGCGCCCTGTTGTCGGCACCATGACAGCCACTGCCGCTACCATAGGCGTTTTATTTTTAGTGATGAGCGCCCGCCATGGACGACGCCTTTAGCCACCAATTGTCGATGACCATCCTGATGACGCCGGACATGGCGAATTTTTCAGGAAACGTCCACGGCGGAACCATCCTGAAGTACCTGGACCAGGTGGCCTACGCCTGTGCCAGCCGGTACGCCGGCCAATACGTGGTGACGCTGTCCGTGGATCAGGTGGTGTTTCGCGAACCCATCCACGTGGGCGAATTGGTGACTTTCCTGGCGGCCGTGAACTACACCGGGCGCACGTCGATGGAGATCGGCATCAAGGTCGTTACCGAAGACATCCGCCAGAAGCTCGTGCGCCACACCAACAGTTGTTATTTCACGATGGTGGCGGTGGACGACAAGGGCGCTCCCACGGCCGTGCCCCCGCTGGCCCCGCGCAACCTGGAAGAAAGGCAGCGTTTCGAAGCCGCTCGCCTGCGCCGCGAACTGCGCCAGGAAATGGAACGCCGCCACGACGAGATCAAGCGCGAAACCACGCACGACGCGGCGTAGGCCGGATCCGTCGCGCGCATTCATCCTTCGCGCGACGTCAGATCGCGATCAGGCCCGCTCCGCCGCCCCCGGAGGCGCGGGCGGCACGGACGCCGGCTCGCGGTCACGCCCCACCATGCGCTTCAATCCCAGCCATTGCTGGGACCAGAATCCGCGGCCGTAGTCGCGTCCGCCCAATTCGGCCTGTTGGTCGTGGATGCCCGTGGGGCCGTAGCCGACGCCGAAGCGGGCGGTGCGAAACAGCACGTCCCAGATGGGGAACAGCGCGGCGAAGTTATAGCCGCCGACGGGGCCAGGCGTGGATGCGTCGTAGGCAATGGAATGGTGGTGCCGATGAAAGCGCGGGCTGACCAGCAAGCGTTCGCCCAAGGCGCCAAAGTGCATGCGCAGGTTTGCGTGCGACAGGCTCTGCGCCAATTGGGTAATGGCCACCACCACCACGAACTGCGCGGGCGGCACGCCCACCAGTTGCGACACGAACACGACCAGCACGTCGCGCAGCATGTCGTCCAGCAGATGGTTGCGGTCGTCGCTCCAGACGGTCATCTGGCGCTGGCTGTGATGCACGGCGTGCAGCGCCCATAGCCAGCCAAAGCGATGTTGCGCGCGATGGTAGAAGTAGTCGACCGCGTCGAACAGCAGCAGATAGATGATCAGGCTGACCCAGGCTTTGTCCGTGACGCCGGGCCAGTACTGGTCAAGCTGGAACGGCGCGAAGCCCCACACGTGCAACTGCCCGAACACACTGTCCCAGAACGGATCGATGGTGAAGAACAGCGCCAGCCGGAAAACGCCCAGCCGGTGGATCAAGGTATAGAGCACGTCGATGCCGATCTGGCGGCGGTCGGTAACGGGCTCGACCGGCCGCAGGCGTTGCAGCGGGCCAAGCACCAGCACCAGCACGGCTACCTGCACCAGCCCGACCAGCAGCCACATGGTGGCGTCGTAGCCGTCCTCGATGAGGTTGCTCATGCCCAGGTGAAACAGCGCGGGCTGGATCAGGGTTTCGAAGAGCCACTGCTGGCAGGCTCCGAAGAATTGGCTAAGCGTGTCCATGATCAATGATGCGTGGCGATCCAATCGCGATAGGCGGGGTTCTTGTCCAGGGTGGCGAAACAATAGCCCTTCTGTTGCAGGCCCACAATCAGGGGCTCAAGCACGGCGGGGGCCCAGGGGTCCTGGCGCGACCAGATACCCAGGTGCGCCAGCAGGATGTCGCCCGGCTTGATGGTGCGCAGGGCCTGGTCCAGCAGCTTCGCGTTGGGGAATTTGTCGCTGGGCAGTTCATCGCCCAGGAAACCGGCAGGCGACCAGCCCACGTGTTCGTAGCCACATGCCTTCGCGGCCTTGAGCAAGGCGGGCGAGGTCTTGCCGCCCGGCGCGCGGTACAGCGGCAGCATGGTGGCGCCGGTCATCTGATGGAAGCGGGTGGCGGAGCGCTTGATTTCGGCGCAGTACTGTTCGGCCGACATTTCAGCGCGCTTGCCGGTGTTGGGGCCGGCGCTGGGCTTCACGCGGAATTTGCCGCCGGGCAGGTCGCCCTGCCAGTAGACGTGATCGTAGGTGTGCGAGGCAAACGCATGGCCTTCCGCCACGCGCGCCTTCCACCAGGGCGCCCACACGTCGTCCAGGCTTGCGCCGTCGGTCTTGGTGCGTTCGTTGGCCAGGAAGAAAGTGACCTTCACCTGATGGCGCGCCAGCACGTCAGCGATCAGCGGCGCCACGCCCATGTGACCGGTATCAAAGGTCAGGTAGACCGGCTTGTCGCAGGTCGTCGGGGCCGCGGCATTTGCCATCGGAACGGCGAATGCCAGCGCGGCGGCGAGCAGGCTCCTAACGGGTTGGAGCATGATTCAACGTCCATACGCCGTGCGGCGATTTTCCTACGGGAACTTGCTGCACGACCTTCTTCTGTTCCAGATCCACCACGGTCAGCTTGCGCGCCCAGCGCGACGTCACCAGCAGCGTCTTGCCGTCGGCCAGGATGTCCATGCAGTCCGGGCCGCCCGGCACGGCGAAGGTGTCGGTGACGGTCAGCGTCAGCATGTCGATGCGGCTGATGGTGTTGGCGGTGCGGTTGCTGACGAACAAGTGATGCTTGTCGCCCTGCGCGCGAAAGGCGTGCGCGCCGGCCCCGGTGGGGATGCGCTTGACCAGCTTGGCGGGGCCGTGGCTGACGTCATAGGCTTCCACGAAGGGATCACCCGTCAGTGCCACCAGCAGGGTTTTCTGGTCGGGCGTCAGGAACACGTCGGCCGGCGTCTTGCCGACCGACACCGTCCACTTCGGTGTCTGCGTGGCCAGGTCGATGGCAATCAGTTGATCGCTGTCCTGCAAGGTGACGTAGGCCGTGGTGCTGCTTTTGTCGATCATGATGTGGCTGGGCGTCTTGCCCGCCTGCACGCGCTTGACCAGTTTCAGTTCCGCGCCCGGATGCTGCGGCTCCCAGGCGTAGATGTCGATATGGTCCAGCCGGTTGGCGGCGGTGACGAACCACTTCATGTCCGGCGAAAACTGCAACTGATAGGGGTCGACGATATCCGTCAGGGTGCGCTGCACCTCGCCTGTCTTCGGATCCATCATGGTGATGGTGTTGCCCGTCGCGTTGGCCACCATCAGCGACTTTTCGTCGGGCGTCAGGTACAGGTGGTGCGGTTCCTTGCCGGTGGGTACCCGTCGCAGTTCTTTGTAGGACACCGGGTCGACGATGCTGACATTGGCGTCCAGGGAATTCAGGACAAAAATCGGCGCGGAAGCCGCCGCTGCGCTAAGCGCCATCCCTACGCCGGCCAGGGCGTAGCGGACAAAATGCAAGGGGTTCAATTTAAAGGTCCGGCGAAGAAGGATCGGGCACCGATCCCGGTGCTCGCCATTTTATGCACACGCACCTTTCAAAAGGGCATCAGGCGAGGGCGTGCGCGCATTCGCTTGCGCCTGTTGCGACTCAGCAACAACCCCCGCCCGCACCGCCCCCTATAAATGCCAAAAACTCATTTGGTGTCAGCGGGTTGCGCGTCGGCCTCGACCCAGTTGCCGTTGTCGATATCGCGATCGCGCAGCGACGCCGCGCGCGTGGCGGACGAGGGTCCAAGGTCGGCCTCGCGCACCCCACCCTGCGGGCCGATGACGAAGGTGCCAACGCCCGTCTGCCCGTAACGCGCGGGCCATGCCACGATGCGGTAGGCCGTGCCGTCGTCGCCCGGCAGGATTTTGTAGCGATACCCGTAATACGCATCGGCCACCGGCACCTCCGGACCCATGACCAGCGCGTCGGGGCCCAGGGCTTGCGGCGGGGCGCCGGGCACTTCCGGCCAGTACAGGCCATCCATGGCGCCGGGGCGGCTGACCAGGCGGCTGGCGTAGCGGCCTTGCCCCACGCCTTGCTGGTAACGGGTTTGCGCGGCCTGCAACTCCTGCAAGGTATCAATGGCGGTCAATTCGTTGCGGCCGATTGCGCGGCGCTGAAGTTCGGCCTTGCCTGCCACCGGGTCAAACCGCCAGCCCTTGCCCGCGCTTACGATGGGCACGGGCAGCGTCCAGCCGGACTCGCCCACGGCCAGCCAGGAGCTGCCGACGTCGGTGATGACCTCGTGCTTCTTGGACCAGGCCGCCAGGAAGCGGTAGATGTCGTCTTGCGCCACCCCGCCCGGCACAAGCTGATTGTGGTTCGGCCCCAGTACCTTCGCCATGGCAGCGGGATCGCTGGTGGCCAGGGCGTCGGCAAAGGCGTCGGCCGCGGCCTCGGGGGTGGGATACACGCTTTGCGCCGCCAGCGGCGCGGCCAGCCCCAGTGCCAGCAGTGTCGCCGCGCCCAAGGCACGGGCACGAATCCAGGCATTCGTCATGAAAGCTCCCTTGTCCATGGTGCTACCTCCGGCCGCCGCGATGACCGCCGCCGCCCGCGTGTCCGCCGCCGCCGCGAGGGGTGCCACCGCCGCCCCGGCTCATGTCGCTTCGGTGACTTTGCTGGCGCATGCGGTCGCCGTTGCCGGAATCGCGTAGCGCGTTATTGCTGTTGGCCGAGCGGGCACGGTTGCGGGCGGCGCTTTCATCCGCGCGCTGGCGCTGGGCCGCGGCCTGATGGTCCTGCGTGGACACGCTTGAAGAGCGCGGGCTGGAGGTGCCGCTGTGGGTGCCGGTCTGTGTGCTGCGCGCCCCTTGACCCTCTTGCCGTCCCGCCGCGCCTTGGCCATTACGGCCCGCCGCAGCTTGGCCACCACGGTCCGCACCCTGGCCGCCACGGTCAGCGGCGCCCTGGCCACGGTCAGCGCCCTGACCACGCCCTGCGCCTGGTTGTGAATGGCCCGCAATGGGCTCCCCGGTGCGCCCCTCGAACGACTGTGCCGCGCGATCGCGCGCCACGTCTCGTGAATTCGCCGCGGGTGGGGCGCCGCCAACACGTCCGCCCTGTCCAGCCTGGCCTTGCCGCTGACCCGCCTGCCGGTCCTGCAAGCCCGCCTGCCGTTGGCTATCGAAGCGCTGACGGTTGGCCTGGTCCGCATAAGGCGTGTTGCCACGGTTCTGTGGGTTGTGCTCCCAGGACACATTGTTGTTGCGGGCGTTGTCGATGCGCTGATTGACGTTGACGTTGTTGTACCGGTTGACGTCGATGTCGACGTCGTTGCTTCCCCAGTTAAAGCCGCCCCACATCGAATTCACCGCCGCCACGCCCAAGCCAAAGCCAATGCCGGACACCAGCGCGGTCCCAAAGACGGACCCGGGCGGCGGCGGGTAGTAGTAAGGCGGGTAGGAAGGATAGGCCCACGCCCCGTAGACCACGGTGGGGTTGTAACTGGGCACGTAGACCACCTGCGGATCAGCCGGTTCGATCACAACCACTGTCTTGTCGTTGGTGGTGTTGGTGGTGACCGTTTGCTGCGGCGTGCTTTTCAGGTTGCCGGCCTTTTGCGCCTGCGTGCGCAAGCGCTGAACCGAATCCATCACGGCGTCCGGCTGCGCCAGGAAGGCATCGCCCACGGACTTCACCCAATCGGGCTGGCGGCCCATCATGTCCATGACGGAAGGGAACGCCACCAGTGATTTCACGCTGGGGTCCCAGGCCTCGCCTTCAACGGCCTTGACCGCCTGGTCACCTGATTCAGAGGTGTGCGCCGCCGACCACTTGGCGGCGGCGGCGACGTCGTCGGGGTACGTGGCCCCCATGAGGATTTGCGACAGCAATGAATCGGGATACAGCGCCACCGGCGCCATCAACTGATCCAATTGGCCGTTGTCCAGCTTGGTTTGCGCCGCCGCGGGCATGCAGACTGCCAGCCCCAGACACAAACAAGCAATTAACCACTCTTGCAGTCGACGCATGAACCGTTCTCCGTGATGCAACGCATGAAGCTGAAAGCCACGAGGGAACTGCCGGATAACGCGCTGTCAATATATGCCCATCGCCGGGGCATGGGAAGCCCCGGCGCCGCGCGCCTCGTCCTTTTGCGGGACTGGATTGCCGGCAGGGCCAGGCCTATACTGATTTCGCCGTTGCTCGACATTCCTTTTCCTAAAGGAGAGGCAACATGTACAGGCACTTGCTCATCGCCGTGGATGGCTCCCTGCTGTCCGAATCGGCATTCAAGCGCGCGCTGGTTTTCGCCAAGGAAATGGGCGCAACCATCACGCTTATCCGCGCTATTCCGGAGGACCATCTGCTGGTTCACCAGGCTGAAATGCTGGGCACCACGCAAACGCATCACACCGACCAGACGCGCAAGAACGCGGAAAACTACCTGAACGGTCTTGAAATGGAAGCCCGCCACGCGCTGGTGCCGTGCAATTGTGTCGTGCTGGTCAACGACCACCCGCACGAGGCCATCGTGGAAACCGCGAAGGGCCAGGGGTGCGACCTGATCATCATGGGGTCGCACGGGCGTCACGGCATGACGGGCTTTCTGCTGGGTAGTGAAACGCAGCGCGTGCTGGCCAAGACGCGGCTGCCCGTGCTGGTGTTCCGCTAGGGCGCGGTGTGGCGTGGCCTGACGCGGCCCGGCCTGACGCGGCCCGGCCTGACGCGGCTCGACCGAGCTCCCAGGCCGGACGTCCTTTGCCGTCAGCCCGCCGGCTCCAGCGCGTGCTGGAAGGTGAAGCTGTCTGCGTAGATGTGGTCCAGGCTGGCGCCGCGTCCGGCCAGCACGTGCTTGGCGTCTTGAATCATGGCGGGTGCGCCGCACAGGTAGATCGCGTGTTCGGAAAGGTCGTCGTGGTCTTGCGCCACGGCGTCCTGCACATGGCCGCGCCGCCCCTGCCAGCTTGCGTCCGCGCGCGACAGCACCGGCACGAAATTGAATTCGTACAAGCGCCCCGCCCAGCCCGCGATTTCGTCTTGCAGATACAGGTCCGCCTGCGTGCGCATGCCCCAATACAGGGTCACGGGCGGGCAGTCTTCCTTGTCCAGCAAGGATTCCAGGATGGCCTTGATCGGCGCGATGCCGGTGCCCGTGGCCACCATGATGAGCGGGCGCCAATCTTCCTCGTGGTAACTGAACACGCCCAACGGCGCCTCGATCGTCAAGGCCGCACCGGCCTGCGCCTGGCCCAGCCATTGGTCGGTGTAGCGGCCACCGGGAATACGACGCACATGGAAGTCGACCATCCCATCCGAGGGCACGGACGCCATCGAGAAACTGCGCGTTTCACCATCCGGCAGCAGCACGTTCATGTACTGGCCCGGCACATAGTCCAACCCGCCGTCGGGCAGCGCCAACGTCAGGTGGATGATGTCGTCCGTGTAGGCGTCGATGCGGTGCACGGTGGCGGCCAGTTGGCGCGGCTCGGGAAACACCTGGCGGCTGCTGGGCACGCTGATGCATAGATCGCTTTCGGCGCGCGCCTGGCAGGCCAGCGCGTAGCCCTCGGCAGCTTCCTCCGGCGTCAACGCCATCGGGAATTCGTCATAGCGCACCGCGCCGGATTCCAGCTTGATGCGGCAGGTGCCGCAGCCGCCGAACGTACATTCGTGCGGCAGCTTCACCGCCGCGCGTTCGGCGGCGTCCAGCAGCGATTCGTCGGCGCCGGCGACGAAGGCGGCGCCGGTCTGCAGGATGTGCACGCGGTATGCCATGACGGGCCTCGCTTATTTCTTGATGTCGGCCTGCACCAGCACTTTCATGCCGCGCGGCTCCAGCAGTTCGGCCAAGGCCGCCAACGCAGCCAGGCCCGCCTGCGTGTCCTGTTCACCATTGCCGCCGCTCAAGCCCACGCCGCCGATCACCTCGTCATTCACCACGATGGGAAAGCCGCCCACGAACACGGCGAACTTGCCGTCAAAGCTCCATTGGATGCCGAACGCTTCGTTGCCGGGCAGCGCGGGTCCGTTGGGCGGCGTGTTGAACAGATGCGTCGAACGCTTGTGGCCGGCGGCGGTAAAGGCCTTGTTCCAGGCGATTTGCGGGCCGGTGATGCGCGCGCCATCCATGCGTTCCAAGGCGATGGGATAGCCGCCGTCGTCCACGATGCAAATGGATTCCAGCACCCCGATGGCTTCGGACTTGGCCATGGCCGCACGCACCATCACGCGCGCTTCTTCCAGTTCCAAGCGGTAAATCTGTTTCATAGTCGTAGCCTCTTCAGTGATTGATCGCGCGCGCTCAGCCGGCGCGGTAGATGGTTTTGATTTGCGTGTAGAACTCCAGGCCCACGCGGCCGGATTCCCGGAACGTGGACGTGCTGGAATGCTTCAAGCCGCCAAACGGCGCGTTGATCAGGTTGCCGGTGGTGGTGCGGTTGATCTTCACCGTGCCCGCCTGGATGTCGCGCGCGAATCGATGTGCGTAGCGCGCGTCGGTGGTGGCGATGGCGGCGGACAGGCCGTATTCGGTGTCGTTGGCCTTGGCGATGGCGTCGTCATAGCCGTCGACTTCAATCAGCGCAATCACCGGCCCGAAGATCTCTTCGCGCGCGATGCGCATTTGCTGGGTCACGTCGGTGAAAAGCGCGGGCGTGACGTAGTAGCCGCCGTCAAAGCCTGGGCCGGTCAATTGCTCGCCGCCGCACAGGTGCGTGGCCTCTTCCTTGCCGATCGCCACGTAGCTCAGCACGTTGTCCAACTGCTTGCGAGTGGCCAGCGGCCCCAAGTCAAAGTTGCCTTCCAGGCCATTGCCGATGGTCAGCGCCTTGACGCGCGCCACCAGTTTTTCGGTGAACGCCTGGCGCACCTTGGCATCCACCAGCACGCGGCTGGTACCCGTGCAGGCCTGGCCGCTTAGCGAAAAGCCGCCTTTCACCGCCAGGTCCACGGCGCGGTCCATGTCGGCGTCGGCCAGCACGATCAGCGGGTTCTTGCCGCCCAGTTCCATCTGCGTGCGCGTCGTCAGGCCGGCGCTGCGGTGGATCTGTTCGCCCGCGGCGGTGGACCCGGTGAACGAGATGGCGCGCACGGCCGGCGCGCTGGTGATGGCGGCGCCCACCGCCGCCGCCGGGCCGATCACCAGGTTCAGCACGCCCGCCGGCAAGCCGGCCTGCACAAAGGCTTCGGTCAGGCGGTAGCCCGATAGCGGCGCGTCGGACGACGGCTTGAATACCACCGTGTTGCCGGCGATGAGCGCGGGCGCGATCTTGCGGGCCGGGATGGAAATGGGAAAGTTCCACGGCGAGATCACGGCCGCCACGCCCAGCGGTTCGCGCTGGCTGTAAACCACCATGTCCGGGTCATCGTTGACGAAGGTTTCGCCAGTAAAGCTCTGACCTTCGACGGCATAGAAACGGATCGTTTGCGCCGAACGCAGCACTTCGTCCTTGGCCAGGTTCAGGCCCTTGCCCTCTTCGCGCGTCAGTTCGCGGGCGAATTGGTCCGCGTGGTCTTCCAGGTACTGCGCCGCGCGAAACAGAATGGCCGCGCGCTTCGAGATCGGCATGTCGCGCCAGGCGGCAAAGGCGGCATCGGCCGCCTGCACCGCGCGCCGCGCGTCGTCGGCGTCCGATACCGGGAAGTTGCCCACGATGTCGCTGGTGTCGGCCGGGTTGATGTTGGGGGCCGTGCGGCCGGTGGCGCTGGGCACCCAGGCGCCGCCGATATGGTTCATGAAGGTTTGCTGCGAAAGATCGTCCACGGAAGCGCTTCCTATGCCGGTACGGGAGTGGCCCGAAATGGGGCGTCTGAGGTAATTTCTGAACATTGTATACTTTAATCTCTAGCGATCGATACGTGAAAACCCCAGCCACGCCGTGAAAAAGGGGCCAACAGGCCCCTTCGTGGTTGGCGTGGGTGCGGCCCCGGTCAACTCCAGATCAGCACCGCGCAGATGGTGGACACGGATAGCGCCAGCACTACCGGCAGCAGCAGCGCCCGCACCAGCGACAACACGTTCACGCGGGCAAAGCCTGCCACCGCAATCAACGAAGACCACGCGATCAGCGTGCCGCCACCCGTCCACACCGCTCCCATCTGGCCCACCGCGGCGAGCGTCGCGGGGTCCACGCCCACCACCGGACCCAGCGCGCCGGACAAGGTGCCGGTGAGCGGCAGCCCGGCGAAACCGGACCCGTCGATGCCGGTGATCATGCCAACCAGCAAGACGCCGAACGCGACCAGGAAGTGGTTTTCGGGAATCAGGTGCTGACCGGCCGAGATCACTTCGAACAGCAGCCCAGGGGCCTGCGCCTGCGGCACGCCCAGGATCTGCGCCGCCGTTTCGTTCGCGCCGATGAAGAAGAAACCGGCAATCGGCAGGACCGATCCCATGGCCTTGAAGGCAAACACGAAGCCGTCCGTCACATGTTCGGGGCACACGTCCAGCATCTTGCGCGGGCCTTCGGCGGCCAGTGTCACCAGCATCATCACCACGAAGGCGACGCCGCCCACCAGCGCCGCCGCGTCGCCGCCGCGCAAGGCGGGCAGGGTCGGGAACAGCCGGGGCAGCACCATCACGCCGATCACCGCCAGGAAGGCCAGCGGCGTCACCACGGCGAAGGTCTTGGACCAGCGCACCCGGCGCCGTTCTTCCTCGCTGACGGTGGGGCCGCTGGGCAAGGCCGGGTCGGCGCCCATGGTGCCGCGCGCGAGCTCCGCCTTGTCGAACGAGCCGGATTGCTCGATGCGCGCCAGGCTGCCGTCCTGGGCACGCGCCTGCCAGGCGTCCAACAACCCCGCGTTGGCGGGCACGATGTGCTTGCGGATCAACAGATAGGCCGCGGTCAGCGCCACGGCGCCGGTGATCAGCGACAACACCAGCGCACGGTCGGCCACCACGGCCGCGCTGACCGCCGCGCCCGCCGCCTTGGCGCTGATGCTGGGTGCCACGCCAATCACATAGTCCGACGACAAGGCCATGCCCTGGCCGGCGATGGCAATCGCCATGGCGCCTGCCAGGGGCGGCAAGCCGGCGGCGATGGCCGCGGGCAGCAAGATGGCCGACACCAGCGGCACGGCGGGCGTAGGCCAGAAGAACAGCGAGATCACATAGGTACAGAGCGCGATGATGATGAACGACGAATGGCCGCCCCGCATCACGCGCCGAAACGGCTGCACCATGCGCACGTCCGCCTGCAAGGTCTTCAGGGAATTCAGCAGGGCGGTCATGAACGTGATGACCAGGAAGATGTTGAACAATTCCTTGGCCGCCACGAAGCTGGCGGAAAAGATGCCGATCAATGCGCTGATCGGATTGCCGGTAATGGCCAGCACCACCAGAAAGGTGCCGATTACCGATGGCACCACCACGTTGGCCCGCAAAATCATCGTCAGGATGATGGCGGCCACGCTGATCAGATATATCCAGTGAGCAGCAGTGAGCACGACGTCCGCTTGCATGCGTGATTCCCCTTGTGACGTGGCTGTTAGGTCGCCACAATCGGTATACTATATTTCGTTTGGAGGCATACCAATCGAAATATGCAGTGCCTAGGGAAACCGATAATTCTGAAAATTCCATGAATACCGCTTAGAAATTACGGGTTTACCCTGAATTTCGAACGGGATATTCATTGCGATCAAAATCAACCCTCGACTATCGTATACAAGAAAAGGCCTAGGCCATGTCCACCCTGTCTTTCCCTGATTTCTGGCAGTACGCCGCCATGGCCGTGGTGGTGTTTGGCGCCGCTGTGGCGCAGGGCGTGGGCGGTATCGGCTTTGCGATGTTCGCGGCCCCGGTGGCGGCAATGTTCTTTCCGCAACTGGCTCCCGGCCCCCTGCTGACGCTGGGCGGCTTCATTTCACTGTTGACCGCCTTGCGCGAACGGGCCTTTATCGACTGGTCCAACGTGTCGTACGCCTTGGCCGGCCGCGCGGTCGGCACGCTGCTGGCCATCTATGCAATGGCGCGCTTTGCCCCGCAGACCCTGGGCGTGCTGTTCGCCGGCATGATCCTGGTGGCCGTGGCGCTAAGCGTGGCGGGCTTGCGCTTTACCGCCACGCCGGGCCGGGTGTCCGGGGCCGGCGTGGCCTCCGGCATCATGGGGACGATGACGTCGGTGGGCGCCCCGCCCATCGCCATCGTGTTGCAGCACACCACGCCGCCGCAATTGCGGGCCACGCTGGGCGTGGTGCTGTTCCTGGGGTCGATTTTCTCGCTGGCCATGCTGGCGCTGGCCAAGCGCTACACGGGCTACCACCTGGGGCTGGCGCTTAGCCTGGCGCCGTTCCTGCTGGCCGGTTTTGTCGTGTCCAACCGCTTGCGCACGCTGCTGCCACCGCAAGCCGTGCGCGGCGTGCTGCTGGCGGCGTGCGCGCTGGGCGCGGTGGGCGTGCTTGCCAAATCCTTCTGGGGGGCCTGATGCGCCGCGTCGATGCCTGGTCCGCCGCACCGGCTTGCCGTCGCGGCATTCGGCTACACCCGGTAATACAATGCGGACTGTATCCATTAATCCATATCTGCTCGCCATGACCACTTCTCCCGTCAGCCCGCAAGCCGTAGAGACGCTGTCTTCCGCCCCGCTGAAGATCGGCGAGCAGCATCCGCAGTTATTCGCCGTTATCCGGGACAAGCTGCGCGAACGCATCCTCAGCGGGGAATTCACCCCCGGTGACCGCTTGGTGGAAGGCCGCTTGTCCGAAGAAATGGGCGTATCGCGCATCCCCGTGCGCGAAGCGCTGCGCGCCCTGGCCGCCGAAGGGCTGGTCACCATCGAGCCGCGCCGTGGCGCGTCGGTATCGGTGCTGTCCGATGCCATCGCCTACGACATGGTGGAAGTGCGCGCCACGCTGGAAGGGCTGAACGCCAAGCTGGCGGCGCAACGCCGCGACGCCAAAACCGTGGAACGCTTGCAGGAATTCCTGCGCGAAGGCACCGAGGCCGCGCGCGGCGAGCAGTTGGACAAGTTCCTGGCGCTGAACTCCCAGTTTCACGAAATGCTGGCCACCATTGCCGGCAACGTGGTGCTGACGGATCTGATGCGCTCGCTGCGTGACCGCACGGCGCTCTTGTTCGCGCCCAGCAACATGCATCGCGCCAAGGCGAATTGGGATGAACATTCGCAGATCTTGAATGCCGTGATCGCGGGCAATGGCGACCTGGCCGCCTTGCTGGCCAGCCAGCATGTGCACAACGCGGCCAAGGCCTACACAGACGCCCAGCAGCCGCACGACGCGGCTGACTGATCAGTCAAATAAAAGGCGACAGCGCAACGGGCGTTGCGCCCGCCATGTCAGGCGGAGGGCACCGACGCGTCGGCCGCGTCTGACGCCACCCCCACCACCACGCCCTTGCCGTTCTGCACCACCCACGACACCTTCACGTCGCCGGTCACAAAGGTCTGGCAGGCCATGCGGTAGCCGGCTTCGAAGTCTTCGGGACGCAGGTGCTTGCGTTCCTTGGGCTTGATCGCGTCAGTGTGTTCCAGGCCTTCCTCGATACGGCACTTGCAGGTGCCGCACAGGCCGCCCCCGCACTTGAAGGGGATGCCGCCCTTTTCCTTGAGCGAGACGCGCAGCAGGTTGCTGTTCTCAGGCGCCGTGGCGACCTTGCCGCCGTTCGAGACGAATGTAATCTGAACCATGTTTTTTCAATGCCTTGCGACGGTGGCGGCGGGGCGCAGCGTCAAGGTGGATTCCATGCTGCCAAAGCGGGTCAGGTGGGCAAGTTCCTTGCGGGCCGCCTCCACCGACGTGAATGTCTCCAGAAACTTGGCGGGCACGCGGTTGACGACATAGGGAGGAGTTTCTTCCGTCACGACCAGGCGCGTATCGCCGTGCAGCCGCGCGATGCAGAACACGGCCAAGGCCCGCCCGTAGAACTCGTAGTCATACGTTTCGATGATGTCGACGTCGTCGCCGACCTCGGTGCGGAACACGCCGGGCTTGGACGTCAGGATTACGTACACGGCATCCATGGCGCTATGCCTCCCCGTCCTGAACCAGCTCGACATCGTTGTTGAGCCATAGTTGGCAGGCCAGTCGATAGCCCTGGTCAATGCGATCGCCCAACTGCTTCTTCTCTTTCCAGTTGACCGGCGGCAGATGCTCGGCACCCGCCAGCACGCGGCACGCGCACTTGGCGCACTTGCCCATGCCGCATTCGTAGCGCAGATGCGGATACGGAAACTGCTTGATGCCGGCCCGCACCACCAGATTGGTGTTGTCCTTCACCACGTCGGTGTAGGTCTGGCCGCCTTTATGAAATACAACGGTAGGCATGAGTCTGTCGTCCAGGAACTGCGGGCCGCGCGCCGCGCCTGCGCGGCGCGGCTTCGGCGAACATCAATAACAATCAGGCGGCCAGGCCGAGTTCGGGCAGCTTGATCTCGTGCTGCACGTAATCGGTGTAAAGCGCCGTGGTGTACAGCAGCCGCATCTGGGCTCCGATTTCGCAGATCTTCAGGCAGCGCTGTTGCAGGTCGACCGTGTTCGCGTGTTCCAGCACGATTTGATAACCGCGTTCACCGTGGATCTCGTCGGACACGATGTGCAGGTCGAAGAATTCCACTTCTTCGTCGGTGAAGCCGTACTTCTCGCGCAGCGTGGGCGTCTGCTTGCGGTAGATGGACGGCACCTGCGATTCCAGGCCGACCACCAGGCCCGCCACCGCCACGATGGGGTCTTCGCGCATGGCCACGGCATAACACCAGCTTTGCAGCGCGCGCGTGGTGGGCGACATGTTGTCCGGGTTGGTGACCCGTTCGCGCGTGGTGCCGCAGGCTTCGGCAAAGCGGATCAGCAGGTCGGTATGGCGGTCGCCGCCGATCTCTTCTTCATACATATTGGCCAGCAGGAAGTCCTTGGCCTCGGTATAGGTGTCGGGCGTGCGGGCGTAGAGATACCCCAGGTAGTCCGCGAACGGACCCACGTAGTGGTAGTGGTTCTCGGCCCAGCGCGACAGATGTTCGCGGCTGAGCTTGCCTTCGGCCCAGGCAATGGAAAAGGGCGACGCATTGGCGCTCTTGCCCTTGATCGCGTTTTCCAACGCGGTACGGAATTCATCTCGGTTCATCAGTTCTGCCATGACGCGCTCCAGTCCAGTAGGGAGGGATACCAGGCTGGTTTAGCCCGGGCATGTTGAACATTGTATACCGTCTACTGTTTTGAACTGCTAGGGCAATCCCGAAGACGCCACAAAGAAAAGGGGCCGGAGCTCTTTAAATCAAGGGGTTGCGGGAAGGTGGGGCGACAGGAGGCTGGGTGGACGACATCGCGCGCGCTGAGTACAATGAATACATTATCAATGCAATACGGAAATACCATGAATACCCGCCACCCTCTGGGAGACGCCCCCATCGGTCAGCAACTGCTGACGCATTACGCCCGCCGCGATGCGGTGCGCCACGCCACGCCCCTGTTCCCGTCGTCCTGGGCTGAACTGTTTGCCCCGTTCCGCAGCGCTCGCCTGCAACCGCTGCGCGCAGCAGCGCCCACGGTTCGTCGGCACGACGACGAACCGGTGTGTCAGACAGGTTGAAGCATTGCTGACCGGGTAGCGTTGCCCCCGGTCGCCGCACCGGGGAGTCTGCCCCGGCTGTTGCGCTGTGCCGCCTAGCGGCGCGCGCGCAGGCTGGCCCGCATCCGGGCATCTTGCAGAGACGCCGCGTGTTGGCGGCGTTCATTGGCGCCGGCCAGCATCAGCACCACCACGAATCCCACGGTGTAGGCCAGCACGTCCCACCAATCGGGCACGCTGCCCAGCACCACGCGCAGCACCGGCTGCTGGATCTGCCAGCCGTACAGCCGCGCCAGGTATTGGCAGAATTCGACCGCGTAGCCCGTCAACAGGGCTGCCACCGCCAGCGGCAACACGCGCGCCCGGATGAACGTGCGGTACAGCAGAAACGCCCAAGCCACCGCCACCACGTCGCCCACGAACCCGCGCAGGAACGGATAGGGCGCGCCATACAGGGCAATCACCGCCAACAGCGCGGTTATGGCAAGCAGGGCGGCAAAGGCGCGCCCGTTGAAAGTCAGGGTCATGGTGGGATACGGCTGAGGGTGAAAGGACAACGTACGGCGCGAACTTGCCTGGCGTTTCGGGGAGCTAAGCCCGGCAACGCGGGCAGGCACGCTCAGAGCACCGGGCAGCGTACTCGAAATCCGAGGGAAAACCCGGAAACAGAGATCGCGTATCCGTCACCAAAAGTTATCCCGTGTTGTCCACCGGCTATCCACCGCCTATCCACTGGCTATCCACCCCCTATCCACCGGCTTGCCCACATAGTTATCCACCGCTCGGCCCCCTGCACGGCCGAGGGCTTCGGGCGTACCATTGTTCACCACGCAGTGCCCCCGCTTGCCCCCTGATCCCATGAATCGCAAGGCCGTCGATGCTTACCTCTCTTTGGCGCAAATGGCAGGCCGCGCGCCACGGCGGACCGCAGTTGGACGTGATACTGGCCAGTGCCGATCCGGACGCGCCGCTGGCAGACCGCAATTTGTGGATGCTGGATTTGTGCCGCTGGCTTGACCGCCCGGCTCCCGTCGCGTCGCCGCGCCATAGCAAAACCGCCGACACCGCCGACGCCACCGACCCTGACCCCACGGCAAGCGCACGCTACCCGCAGCACACGCGCCTGCGTTACCTGCTGCACGTGCTGGAACACACCCCCGAGCGCGCCGCGCGTGTCGGCGCCACCTTGCGTTCACTGGTTGCCGACAACGACCCTACCTCGCTGCTGTGCGACACGGGCGTGGCCGCCCACCCCGGCTTCTGGAACGAGTTCTGGAACCGCGTGCAGACGCGCCTGTTGCCGCCGCCCCCCACTCGCGGCGACATGTCCGGCCTGTTCTCGCTGATGTTCCGCGGTAGCGGCAACGCGGAATGGATCGACGCACTGGACGACGACACGCTGGCCCGCATGCGCGCCGTGTTCCGCGCGGGCGACGCCATGGCCACCCCGGCGGCGCCTGCCGTCGATCCGTTTCCGCCAAGCATCGAACAGGCCCTGATCAACAGTATCCAGGTGCTGGTCAGCCAGGTGCGCGCCACCGGCCTGAGCCAGGACATTCGATCTCGCCTGCCGGGTCCTGTCGAGGACTCGCCGTTCTTTGCGCTGGCCCCCGCCGTGGCCGACCTCTGTGACAGCACGCCCGACACGCCCCCCGAGGTCTTCGCGCGCCGCTTGAACATGTTCCGCGCGCTGCTGGACGGTTGCCGCATGACCGCGCAAGGCGTGTATGACGAGCTTGCAGAAAACGGCGTGTCGGTCGACGTCGTGTTTCAGATTGAACGCATGAAGCTGCGCCTGGCGCGCATCGAACTGCTGCTGGGCGTATGGGTGGATCCGACCCCGCGTCATAAATTCGTACAGCTGACCACGGAGCTGATCCGGTCCACCCAGGCGCGCAACAGCATCCGCCACCTGGTGGCCTCGGCCTTCGCGCAACTGGCGCGCCGGGTCATGGAACGCACCGCCCAAACCGGCGAACACTACATCGCGCGTGACACCATCGAATACCTGGCGATGCTGAAAGCCTCGCTGGGCGGCGGCTTCGTCATGGTGTTCACGGTGTACTTGAAATTCTTCATCACGTCGGCGCACCTGGACAAGCTCCTGGAAGGGCTGTTGGCGGCGCTGAACTACGCGGGCGGATTCCTGGTGATCCACTTTGCGCATTTCACGCTGGCCACCAAGCAGCCCGCCATGACCGGGCCCGCGCTGGCCCACCGCCTGGACGACTCCCACACACCGGAGGGTCGCGACGCCTTCCTGGACGACACGCTGGCGATGCTGCGATCCAACGCCGCCGCCATCGCGGGCAACCTGGCGGTCGTGTTCCCGCTGGCCCTGGCCGTGCAATGGGTGGCGGTCCATGCGCTGGACCGGCCGCTGATCAACGCGGACAAGGCAGAGGAAACGCTGGCGTCGTTCTCGATCTGGGGCGCGACCCCGCTCTACGCCGCCGTCACCGGCGTGCTGCTGTGGCTGTCCAGCCTGATCGCCGGGTGGGCCGACAACTGGTTCGCGCTGCATCGCGTCCACGACGTAATGGCCTACAGCCGCCGGGCGCGGCACCTGTTTGGCCCGCGCGGCGCGTTGCGATGGGCCGGCTTCTGGCAACGCAACATCTCCGGCATCGCGGCCAACGTGTCCTTGGGCCTGATGCTGGGCTTGGGGCCGGCCATCGTCGAACTGCTCGGCGCACATGTGGAGGCGCGCCACGTGACGCTCAGCGCCGGCCAGCTTGGCACGGTGATCGCCACGCTGGGTTGGGACATCGTGCATACCCAGGGGTTCTGGCTGGCCGTGGCCGGCATTGCCGCCACGGGTCTGCTGAACGTGGCGGTCAGCTTTGCGCTGGCCTTCAATGTGGCGCTGCGTTCACGCGACCTGCGTCGCGGCGACCGCAGTTCGCTGTCGGCCGGCGTGCGTCAGCGCATCTGGCAGCGGCCCGCCACACTCTTCTGGCCGGTCAAGCCCCGGCCCGCACCCAAGCAGACCTGATGCCGCATTAGAATCAGTCCCTTGATGCCGGACGCCCCGCCCGCACGCCTCGCCATGTAGCTGCCCATGCTCCCGTTCTCCCGCAATACCGTCTATCCGGCAGGCGCCGGCCTGCCCGCCTCGGAACGTCTTGGCGCCTTGCTCGCCGTCATGTTGGCCGTGTGCATGGCAAGCCTGGACACGGCGATCGCCAACACGGCGCTGCCCACCATCGCGCGTGACCTGCAGGCCAGCGACGCCGGGTCGATCTGGGTCATCAGCGGCTATCAACTCGCCATGGTGGCCGGGCTGCTGCCCGCCGCCGCGCTGGGCGAAATCCTGGGGCATCGGCGCGTGTACATGGTGGGGCTGGTGGTGTTCACCCTGTCGTCGCTTGCCTGTGGCCTGGCGCCGTCCCTGCCCACGCTGGTGGTGGCGCGGATTCTGCAAGGGCTGGGCGCGGCCGGCGTCATGAGCGTGAACGGCGCCTTGCTGCGCTTTATCTACCCGTCATCCATGCTGGGACGCGGCCTGGGCTTGAACGCGATGGTGGTGGGCTTGTCGTTCGCGGCAGGCCCGACCGCCGCGTCCGCCATCCTGTTGCTGGGCTCCTGGCACTGGCTGTTTCTGATCAACGTGCCGATCGGCATCCTGGCCGCGGTGCTGGGCCTGCGCGGCCTGCCCGAAACCGAGCGCGCGCCGCACGGCTTTGATGGCATTGCCGCCGTGCTGTGCGCGTTGACGCTGGGCCTGTTCGTCTTGGGATCCAATGAACTGGCGCATGGCGCGCCCTGGCCGCGCGTCACGCTGGAATGGGGCGGCGCCATCGCCAGCCTGTGGCTGCTGATGCGGCGCCAGGCCGGCCACCCGGCGCCCATCCTGGCGGTTGACCTGCTGCGGCGCCCCTTGTTCGCGCTGTCCGCCGCCACCGCCGTCTGCGCCTTCGCCGCGCAGGGGCTGGCGTTTGTATCGCTGCCGTTCATGTTGCAGACCGTGCTGGGCTATAGCCAGGTGCACACCGGCTTTCTGATTACGCCGTGGCCGGTGGTTGTGGCCTTCATGGCTCCGATCGCGGGCCGGCTGTCCGACCGCTATCCCGCCGGCATCCTCGGCGGCGTCGGCCTGGCCTTGCTGGCCTTGGGCATGGTGCTGCTGGCGCTGCTGCCAGCCGCACCCTCCGCGTGGGATATCTGCTGGCGCATGGCCATCTGCGGCGCCGGTTTCGGTTTTTTCCAATCGCCCAATCTGCGGGCCATCATGACGTCGGCACCGGCGTCCCGGGCGGGCGGCGCCAGCGGCATGATCGGCACCGTGCGGCTGCTGGGCCAGGCGTCCGGCGCGGCACTGGTTGCGGCGTGCTTTCACGTGTCCACCACGCACGGCGCGGTGACCGCCTTGTGGCTGGGCGGCCTGTGCGCCGCCCTGGCCTGCATCGCCAGCTTTTCGCGCTTGCGCTTTGACGCGTCGGAACCGATCGCATGCCCCGCGCCGCGGTCCATGAAATAGCATCCAAATCGCAACAATGTTGCGGCATCTATCGATATATTCGTCGAACGGACCGATATATTCGTAAGTTGTGAAACAGTTGCTAAATATCCGCTAAGCGGCGTCGTTCTCCGTAGTGCAGCACTCGCTGTATATCGGACGACTCGCTATGACACAGTTATTGAAAGACATCACGATCCGACGCATGATCCAGTGCACCCTGCTCGCCATCAGCGCGCTGGTCATGGGCTTGTCAGCCATCAGCGTCAACGGATTACGCAGCGCCGGGGAAGCGCTTGCCACCAGCGGCGACCTGCTCCACGAGGTTTCGGCGCTATCCCGCGTCAACGACCAGATCATGCGCGCCCGCCTGCGCTTGTCGCGGCAATTGGAATATGCCGCCGAAGGCCAGGCCGCCAAGGCGGCCGAAGAAGGCCGCAGCATCGACAGCGCGCTTGCCGAAGCGCGCAAGCACCAGGCCGTCTTTGTTGAGTTGGCCCTCAAGGACGCCCCCGACACCATCCTGCAACCCATGCAAACGGGCTTTGACGCGCTGGTCAACGGCGGCATCGCGGTGCAGCGCCAGCACCTGGAAGCGGGCGACATCGCACGGGCGCGCGAGCACGCCGCCACCGCCGTGGTGTCGGCCAGCCGCGCGTTCGGCAAGAGCATGGAAAACTACGAAGCCTATGCAAAGGACCGCGAAACGCAGTTGTGGGCGGACGCCGCCACCAAGCGCCAACAGGCCTATATCAGCATGGGCACCGTGCTGGGCATCTGCCTGTTGCTGCTGTTGCTGGGCGACCGCTACGTGGTGGTGTTCGTGCGACGCCCGCTGGACCAGGTCAAAGCGCACTTTCAACGCATCGCCGGCGGCGACCTGACCGCGCCTATTCCGCTCTACGGCGGCAACTGCGTCGGGCAGCTGATTCCCTATATGCAGGAGATGCAGACCAGCCTGGTGCACACCGTACATGCCGTGCGCGAGGGTGTGGTCGAGATCAACGCGGGTTCCAGCGAAATCGCGGCCGGCAACCAGGACCTGTCCAGCCGCACCGAACAGCAGGCCGCGTCCCTGGAAGAAACGGCCGCCAGCATGGAACAGTTGCTGTCCACCGTGACAAGCAACGCCGAGAACGCCCGCCAGGCCAACCAGATGGCGGCCACCGCCAGCCAGGTGGTGCAGCGCGGCGGCATGGCCGTGCAGGAAGCGGTGAGCACCATGCGCGAAATTGCGCAGGATTCGGGCCGCATCGAAGACATCGTCGGCGTTATCGACGGCATTGCCTTCCAGACCAACATCCTGGCGCTGAACGCGGCGGTCGAAGCCGCGCGCGCGGGCGAGGAAGGCAAGGGCTTTGCCGTGGTGGCCGCCGAAGTTCGGTCGCTGGCGCAGCGCAGCGCCGGTGCCGCGAAAGAGATCAAGCAACTGCTCTCGGCATCCAGCGCCACGGTGCAGGCCGGCTCGGCGCAGGTCGAAGCGGCCGGGCGCACCATGCAGGAAATCCTTGAGACCATCGAACGCCTGACGCTGCTGGTCAATGACATTGCCACGGCGTCGCAGGAGCAGGTGACGGGCATCGACCAGGTCAACACCGCCGTGAATCAGATGGACCAGGTCACGCAGCAGAACGCCGCGCTGGTGGAAGAAGCCGCCGCGGCCGCCTCGTCGCTGGAAACCCAGGCCCAACGCCTGCAAGGCGCCGTCAGCGCGTTCCGCCTGCCGACGCTGATCCAGGATCAGCGGCAGATGGCTATCGCGGCCTGACGGGAAAGGGGCGGCGCTGGCCTGAACCCAGACGGCTTCAGGCCAGCGCCGCCACCTCCACCAGCGCGCCGTGACGGATCACGCGCTTCGGGATATCCCCGCCGATCCAGTACGCCAGCTCAGCCGGATGCCCCACGCGCCACGCGACAAAGTCCGCCACCTTGCCGGGTTCCAGCGCACCGTGCGTGGCATGCAGGCCCAGCGCGCGCGCCGCGTTCACCGTGGCGCCCGCCAAGGCCTCTTCCGGTGTCATCTTGAACAGCGTGCACGCCATGCTCAGCATCAAGCGCAGCGACAGCACGGGCGACGTGCCCGGATTCAGGTCGGTTGAAATGGCAATGGGCACGCCGTGGCGGCGCAGCAGGTCCAAGGGCGGCAACTGCGTTTCGCGCAGCGCATAGAACGCGCCCGGCAACAACACCGCCACGGTGCCGGCGTCGGCCATCGCCCGCACATCGCTTTCGGTCAGGTATTCCAGATGGTCCGCCGACAAGGCCCCATAGCGGGCGGCCAGCGTCGCGCCATGCAGAGAAGACAATTGCTCGGCATGCAGCTTCACGGGCAGGTCCAGATGCTTTGCTGCCTGGAACACCCGTTCAACCTGCTCGGGCGAAAACGCCAGATGCTCGCAGAACGCATCGACCGCATCAATCAGCCCTTCGGCCGCCAGCACCGGCAGCATGCGCCGCGCCACTTCGTCGATGTAGTCATCCGACCGCCCCGCGAATTCCGGTGGCAGCGCGTGCGCGGCCAGACAGGTGGCCTGCACGGTCATCGGCAGTGTCTGCCCCAAACGCCGCGCCACGCGCAGCATCTTGCGTTCATTGGGCAGGTCCAGGCCGTAGCCCGACTTGACCTCCACCGTGGTCACGCCATCTTGCAGCAGATGCAGCGCGCGTTGGCGGGCGCTGACATACAGCGCGTCTTCGGACGCCTCGCGCGTGGCGCGCACCGTGCTGGCGATGCCGCCGCCTTGGGCTGCAATCGTTGCGTAGTCCACGCCTTGCAGCCGCTGTTCGAATTCCTTGCCGCGGTTGCCGCCAAAGACCAGGTGCGTGTGGCAGTCGATAAGCCCGGGGGTCACCCACGCGCCGCCCAGGTCGTGTTCATGCGCCGCATCCACCGGCGGCAGGTCCGTTTCGTGGCCGATCCATTCGATGCGGTCGGCTTGGGTCACGATGGCCGCGCCTTCAATCACCGAATAGGCGCCTCCCGCCATGGTGGCGGCGTGGCAATGTCGCCAGATCTGTCTCATGCACATACTCCTTGAAACCGGCGCCGCGCCACCGGGAGTGGCGGGCGCCGTGCTCGGTCAGTCGGACCTATCAGTCCGATCCATCAGTCGGACCCCTGCGCCACCGGCACCGGGATGCCGCCGCTGGGACCGCGCGGCAGGACCAGGTAGCGGTACGCCACGCACAGCAACGCGATCCACACCGCGCCCACGACCAAGGCCATCTGCGTGCGCGGAAAATACCCCAGCACCGCGATCACGAACACCAGGAATGCAATCGCCAGCAGCGGCCCGATCGGCCAGAAGGGCACCGGGAACTTCAAGTCGGCGACTTCCGCAGGACTCATCTTGCGCCGCATCGCCACCTGCGACAACAGAATCATCAACCACACCCACACGGTCGCGAAGGTGGCAATCGACGCGATCAACACGAACACGTCTTCGGGTATCAAATAGTTCAGCAGCACGCCCAGCAGCAGCGCCACGGTCATCACCACCACCGTCATCCACGGCACGCCGGATTTGGACACCGCCGCGAAGCCGCGCGGCGCCTGGCCCTGGCGGGCCATGCCGTAGAGCATGCGGCCCGCGCCGAAGATGTCGCTGTTGATGGCCGACACGGCGGCCGAGATCACCACGATATTCAAAATGGTGGCCGCCGACTTGATGCCCAGCCCGTCAAAGATCTGCACGAAGGGGCTGCCCTGGCTGCCGATCTGCGTCCACGGAAAAATGGACATCAGCACGAACAACGTCAGCACATAGAACAGCAAAATGCGCAGGGGCACCGCATTGATGGCGCGCGGGATGGTGCGACCGGGGTCCTTGGCTTCGCCCGCCGTGATGCCGATGATCTCGATGCCGCCAAAAGCAAACACCACCACCGCCAGCGACGCGATCAGCCCGCCCACGCCGTTGGGCATGAAGCCGCCGTGCTCCCACAGGTTATGCACACCCGTCGCCGCGCTGTCCACATTCAAGCCGAAGCCGAACAGCATGATGCCCAAGCCGCCGGCAATCATGGCGATAATCGCGCCCACCTTCAGCAACGACAGCCAGAATTCCAGTTCACCAAACACCTTGACCGAACACAGGTTGATGGCGCCGATGAAGAACACGATGGACAGCACCCAGATCCAGCGCGGCACGTCCGGGTACCAGAACCCCATGTACAAACCGAAGGCGGTCACGTCGGCGAGGCAGACGATGATCATCTCGAAGGCATACGTCCACCCCGTCAAAAATCCCGCGATGGGGCCGAGGTAGCTGGTGGCGTACTGCCCGAAGGACCCGGACACGGGGTTTCTGACCGCCATTTCCCCCAACGCGCGCATCACCATGTACACAGCCGCGCCGGCAATCAGATAGGCGATCAGCACCGACGGGCCGGCGTCCTGGATGGCCTTGGCCGACCCGTAGAACAGGCCCGTGCCGATGGCCGATCCCAATGCCATGAAGCGTATGTGCCTGGCGTTGAGCCCCCGTTTCAAATCCTGCGTTTCAGCTTGCATTTCCGTCTCCGTACTTGTTATAGGCGTGCAGCATCACGCCGTGCGAGCGCCTTCTACGGGCGCGTACGCACAGCGCGGGAATGCGGCCGTCAGACGCCGGCCGCAAGGGAAAAAATCAAAAACTGGGCAACAGCCCCGCGGGCATCAGCCCGTTCAAGACCTGCGCCGATATCAGGCTGCTGGCGGCGGCGATATCCGGCGCGAAGAAGCGGTCTTCTTCGTAGTGCGGCACTTGCTCGCGCAACACGCGGCGCGCCTGTTCAAGCTGGGGTGACGTCTTCAAGCCTTCGCGGAAGTCCAGCCCCTGGCACGCGCCCAGCCATTCGATGGCCAGGATGTCGCGCACGTTGTCGGCCATCGCCCAGAGCCGCTTGCCGGCGTTGGGCGCCATCGATACGTGGTCTTCCTGGTTGGCCGACGTGGGCATGCTGTCCACGCTGGCCGGATGCGCCAGCGCCTTGTTGTCGCTGGCCAGCGCGGCGGCGGTCACCTGCGCAATCATGAAGCCCGAATTCACGCCGCCCTTGGCGACCAGGAACGGCGGCAACTGCGACATGTGCTTGTCCATCATCAGCGCAATGCGCCGTTCGGACAGCGCGCCGATCTCGGCCAGGGCCAAGGCCAGGTTGTCCGCCACCATGGCCACGGGTTCCGCATGGAAGTTGCCGCCCGAGATCACGTCGCCCTGGGACACGAACACCAGCGGGTTGTCCGACACGGCGTTGGATTCAATTTGCAGCACATGCGCCGCGTGGCGGATCTGCGTCAGGCAGGCGCCCATGACCTGGGGCTGGCAGCGCAGGGAATAGGGGTCCTGCACCTTTTCACAATCGGCGTGCGAATGGCCGACTTCGCTGTCCTGGCCCAGCAGGTCGCGATAGACGCCGGCCACGGCGATCTGGCCCGGCTGGCCGCGCGCGGCGTGAATGCGCGCATCGAAGGGCACCCGCGAACCCAGCATGGCTTCCACGCTGAGGCTGCCGCACACCAGCCCGGCCGCCATCATGTCTTCGGCGTCGAACAAGCCGCGCAGGGCGTAGGCCGTGGACACCTGCGTGCCGTTCAACAGCGCCAGCCCTTCCTTGGCCGCCAGCGTCAGCGGCACCAGGCCGGCGCGCGCCAACGCTTCCTGCGCGGGCAACCACTCGCCTTGATAGCGCGCGCGGCTTTCGCCCAGCAGCACGATGGACATATGCGCCAACGGCGCCAGGTCACCCGAGGCGCCCACCGAGCCTTTTAGCGGTATATGCGGATAAACGCCCGCGTTCACCATCGCGATCAGGCTGTCGATAACGTGGCGGCGGATACCGGAATAGCCACGCGCCAGGCTGTTGATCTTCAAGACCATGATCAGCCGCACCATGGCGTCATCCAGGGGCTCGCCCACGCCCGCCGCGTGCGAGCGCACCAGCGAACTTTGCAGCGCTTCGAGGTCTTCGCGCGCGATCTTGGTGGATGCCAACAAGCCAAAGCCCGTGTTGATGCCATACACCGTGCGGCCCTCGGCGATCAGGCGCTCGACGGTCGCCACGCTGGCGTCGATGGCGTCCGCCGCGCCCGCATCCAGCGTCAAGCGGACCGGCTCTTGATAGACGCGCCGCAAATCGGCCAAGGTGAGGTGGCCGGGTTTCAAGTGCAATTCCATTTTTTTCTCCTGCGCCGGTGCTTCGGCGTCTTGCAATGGGGTGGTCAGGCCGGCCGTCATGCCGGCGCGTGCGCCGCAAGCCGCGTATCGCGGTGGGCAAATAGGTAATAAAGAATGCTGGGAACGATCAGGCCGATGATCCACGAGATGTCCACGCCACCCAGGCGTTCGACCATCGGGCCCGTATAAAGCTTGGTCGAAATGAACGGCATCTGCACCAAAACGCCGAAGGCGTAGACCAGGATGCCGGGCAGGTTCCAGCGGCCATAGCGGCCGTTGGGGTCGGACAGCGCCGCCACGTCATAGCGTTCACGATTCACAAAGTAGTAGTCCACCAGGTTCACCGCGCTCCAGGGCACGAAGAAGGCCAGGAGGAACAGGATGAAGGACTTGAATGCGTTCAGGAAGGAATGCTGGCCCACCAAGGCCACCGCCGTGGCGGCGCCCACGATCAGCAACACGGCCACCGCGCGCTGGCGCCGCGTAATGTCGACATGCCCGCGAAACCCGCTGACGATCGTCGCGATGCCCATGAAGCTGCCGTAGGAGTTCAATGTCGATATCGTGACCTTGCCGAATGCAATGCTGAAGTACAGCAGCGCCGCCATCGTGCCCGTGCCGCCCAGGCCCACGATGTAGGCGACTTCCCGCCCCGCGAACTGCCCGGCCGACATTGCCGCGGCCAGCACGCCCAGCACCATGGCAATCTGCGCACCCAGCACCGAACCCAGCCCTACCGCCAGGAACGTCTTCACCGACGACGTCGAACTGGGCAGGTAGCGCGAGTAGTCGGCCACATAAGGCCCATAGGCAATCTGCCAGGACGCGGCCAGCGACACGGCAAGCAGGAACGGCCCCCACGCAAAATGCCGGATCTGCAGCAACTGGCCTACATCGCCCACGGCGATGACGCGGCTGAACAGGTACACGAACGCGATCAAACCGAACACGGTGGCGATGCGCCCGATGATATGGATGACCCGATAGCCAAACAGCGTGGCCACCACGATGACGGACGCGAATATCAGGATGCCGATGGTGTCGCTCACGCCGAACAACTGCCCCAGCGCCTGGCCCGACAACACCGTGCCCGTGGCCGTGAAGCCCAGGTACATCAGGCACACCAGCACGATGGGTATCGCCGCGCCATACACGCCGAACTGCACGCGGCTGGAGATCATCTGCGGCAAGCCCAGCTTCGGCCCCTGCGCCGCATGCAGCGCCATCACCACACCGCCCAGCACCTGTCCGATGAACAGCCCGATCAAGGACCAGAACACGTCGCCGCCCAGCACCACCGCCAGCGCGCCCGTGACAATGGCGGTGATCTGAAGGTTGGCGCCCATCCACAGCGTGAACTGGCTGTAGAGCTTGCCGTGCCGCTCGGACGCCGGAATGTAGTCGATGGAACGCCGCTCGATAAGCGGCGTGGAACCTGCCTCGCTTGCCTGCACCATCGCGTTGTCTCGTGGGTGGCGTGGGGCCGATCGTTGCCGGTCGCGGCCCCACGCGGGTTGGCGGAATTGAAACCGGTGTGGCCTTAGCGCTTACCCGTGACCATGGGCAGGTTCAGCCCCTGCTCTTTTGCGCAGTCGATGGCGATGTCGTACCCCGCGTCCGCATGCCGCATCACGCCCGTTGCCGGGTCGTTGGTCAGTACGCGGGCGATGCGCTCGGCGGCCTCGTCGGTGCCGTCGCACACCACGACCATGCCGGAGTGCTGCGAGAACCCCATGCCCACGCCGCCGCCATGGTGCAGCGACACCCAGGTGGCGCCGCTGGCGGTGTTCAACAAGGCGTTCAACAAGGGCCAGTCGGACACGGCGTCCGAGCCGTCGCGCATGGATTCGGTTTCGCGGTTGGGGCTGGCGACCGACCCGGAATCCAGATGGTCACGGCCGATGACGACGGGCGCGGACAGTTCGCCCGAACGGACCATTTCATTGAAGGCCAGGCCCAGCTTCGCGCGTTCGCCCAGGCCCACCCAGCAGATGCGCGCCGGCAGGCCCTGGAAGCTGATGCGCTCGCGCGCCATGGCCAGCCAACGGTGCAGGTGCTCGTCGTTCGGAATCAGTTCCTTGACCTTGGCGTCGGTCTTGTAGATGTCTTGCGGGTCGCCGGACAGCGCGGCCCAGCGGAACGGGCCCACGCCCCGGCAGAAAAGCGGCCGGATGTAGGCGGGCACGAAGCCGGGGAAGTCAAAGGCGTCGGCCACGCCTTCTTCCTTGGCCATCTGGCGGATGTTGTTGCCGTAGTCGAAGGTGGGAATGCCCTGGCGCTTGAACGCCAGCATGGCCTGCACGTGGACGGCCATCGACTGCTTGGCGGCCTTGATGACGGCGGCGGGCTCGCGCTTGGCGCGTTCGCGGTATTCCTGCCAGGTCCAGCCGGCGGGCAGATAGCCGTTGAGCGGGTCGTGCGCGCTGGTCTGGTCCGTGACCATGTCGGGCTTGACGCCACGACGCACCAGTTCGGGCAGGATGTCGGCGGCGTTGCCGCAAAGCGCGATCGACACCGCGCGGCCTTCCTTGGTGTACGCGGCAATGCGCGCCAGCGCGTCGTCCAGGTCGGTGGCCTGTTCATCCACATAGCGGGTGCGCAGGCGGAAGTCGATGCTGGTCTGCTGGCATTCGATGTTCAGGGAACATGCACCCGCCAAAGTGGCGGCCAGCGGCTGCGCGCCGCCCATGCCGCCCAGGCCCGCCGTCAGCACCCAGCGGCCGGTCAGGTTGCCGCCGTAGTGCTGGCGGCCGGCTTCCACAAAGGTTTCGTAGGTGCCTTGCACGATGCCCTGGCTGCCGATGTAGATCCAGCTGCCCGCCGTCATCTGGCCGTACATGGCCAAGCCCTTGGCGTCCAGTTCGTTGAAGTGTTCCCAGGTGGCCCAGTGCGGCACCAGGTTGGAGTTGGCGATCAGCACGCGCGGCGCATTGGCATGGGTCTTGAACACGCCTACCGGCTTGCCCGACTGCACCAGCAAGGTTTCGTCGTCGTTCAGGTTGGTAAGCGATTCAACGATCTTGTCATAGCAATCCCAGTTGCGCGCGGCACGGCCGATGCCGCCGTACACCACCAGTTCCTTGGGGTTCTCGGCAACGTCCGGATCCAGGTTGTTCATCAACATCCGCAACGGCGCTTCGGTCAGCCAGCTCTTGGCGGTCAGCTTATTGCCGCGCGCGGCACGGATCACGACATCGCGGTATCGGTTCGATTGGTCCAAGAGAGTCTCCTTGATCAGTTCGGCCGCGAAGTACCCCACGCAGCGGTTGCCCGCATCATAGGACGCCTAGGGTTGTATATACAAGCCTAGATAAGCGAAATTTTAGTAGGGGAATACCCGGATGGGTGGGGAGTGTTGTGGGGTCGGCTGATTGATGGGTTACGCGCGATCCGCAAGCGGGTTCTTGTCGTTGTTTTTTCGCGCTTCACCCATCCTGCGGGCATGTAGGATGGGTGAAGCGCGCATGACTCAAGGCAAGAATCCAAACGCACAACGCGCGAAACCCATCAGGCAGCGTTGGGTTCTAAACACGATTCGCCACAACGCAATCGCGTTCTATACGAAATCGGCTACAGCGCAGGCGCTGCTTGATGGGTTACGCGCGATCCGCAGTCGGGCTCTTTTCATTGTTTGTTCGCGCTACACCCATCCTACGGGCGTTAGCTCGATCACGCACGCATCGACTTCGCCTTCCAGGCGGTATTCCACCAACTCCACCGGCCCATCACTGTGCAGGCAGTCATATCGTGACGGCAGCGCGTGTTTCTCACCATCCACCCGCACCACCAACTCACTGCCCGCGTTCAGCACCAGCACGGCGGGCGCGGCGCTATGGAACACCAACGGCCCCGACGCCCATTGCAGGCGCGCCTGATAGCGCTGGGGTGCATAGATCAAGTTGAAATCCCGGATCGCCCCATCCAGCAATCGGCAATCCACCCGCGCATCCCCCGGGAATGCGTAGGCCTGGCGTGACGTCAACGGCGTTTGCTCTCGGCCATCAACCGTCAACTGAATTCCCTGGCCTTCAAGCACGGTGATAACCCGCTGATAGCCATTGAACGCCGAAAACCCCCCATCCTGCGCCACATCGGCAATCGACAAGCGCCACTCAAACGCAGCGCTGCTGTCTCCAGGATGGCGGGCGACCTCTTGCGTGGTGCCTCCGCCGTTCTTCCACGGCATGCGCGGATAATCGGCGGCTTGATACAAACGGATGTTGCGCGCTGTCATGTCGTGAACTTGCCTTCCAGACGATGCCGCGACCCGGGGTGGATCAGGCGGGCAAGCGTGACCGCGCGGTCGCCGGACCAGGTGCGACGGCGGATCAGCAAACACGGTTCGTTGCGCTCGATCTGCAACAACTGGCATTCGCGCGGCTTGGCCAGAATGGCCTCGACCACGTGCTCGCCCTCGCTCAGCGGCGCCACGCGCGTCAAATATTCATAGGGCGTGTGTTGCGTGAAGTCCTGCTTCAGGTAGTCGGGCGCCAGCCGCACATTGACGTAACGGTCTTCCAACTGGATCGGCACGTCGTCTTCAAAATGCACGATCACGGAATGGAATACCGGCTGGCCGGGGCGCAGCTCCAGCGCCTGAGCCTGCTCCGGGCCGGCCGGTTCTTCAACCAGGCGCACCACGCGGCTGTGATGGTGATGATTACGCGCCGCGATTTCATCGGCGATGTTGTTCACCGCGAACAGCGCCGACCGCGCCTTGGGCTGCGCCACGAACGTACCCACGCCCTGCATCCGCACCAGCAAGCCTTCGGCGGTCAGCTCGCGCAGCGCGCGATTGATCGTCATGCGGCTGAACCCCAGCTCATCAACCAGTTCGCTTTCCGAGGGCACGCGGTAGTGCGCGGGCCAGGCGCCGGTGCGGATCTGCTGCGCGATCATCTGCTTGACCTGCGCATACAAGGGCGCGGGCAGGGCGTTGGTCTGGACGGGCAATCGGGGGGGAGGAGAAGCCACGGAAGAATCCTGGGTGGGCGCCGCTGGGGCGGTAAAAATTGGCCTCCAGTATAGACAGGTACACATGACTTGCGAATTGCCCGGCGCTTTCCGTATACTCCCCCCCTGTATCGTTTTCGGAGCCTGCCGTGCCGCATTCGCCGGAAGAAAAAAAACGTGTCGTCACCCGCTTGCGCCGTATCCAGGGGCAGGCGTTAGCATTGGAACGCGCGGTCAACGAGGGCACGGAATGCGGGGCGCTGCTACAGCAACTGGCCGCCTTGCGCGGCGCCGCCACCGGCCTGATGGCCGAGGTGCTGGAAAGCCATCTCCGGGAAACCTTCCTGCAATCCGCCCAGGGCGGGCCGCAACACGCCGGGATCGACGCCGAAGCCGAAGTCGATCAGCTGATGCGCATCGTCCGTTCCTATTTGAAGTAATTCCCCCGACATTCGTGGAGCACAATATGAAATCACGCGCAGCAGTCGCATTCGGACCCGGCAAGCCGCTGGAAATAGTTGAAATCGACGTCGCGCCCCCGCAGCGCGGCGAAGTGCTGGTGCAGATCACCCACACCGGTGTCTGCCATACCGACGCCTTCACGCTCAGCGGCGACGACCCCGAAGGCCTGTTCCCCGCCGTGCTGGGCCACGAGGGCGCGGGCATCGTCGTGGAAGTGGGCGAAGGCGTCACGTCCCTGAAACCCGGCGACCACGTCATTCCGCTCTACACGGCCGAATGCCGCGAGTGCAAGTTCTGCCTGTCCGGCAAGACCAACCTGTGCCAGAAGGTGCGCGCCACCCAAGGCAAGGGCGTGATGCCCGACGGCACCTCGCGCTTCAGCTACGAAGGCAAGCCGCTCTACCACTACATGGGCTGCTCGACCTTCAGCGAATACTCGGTCGTCAACGAGATCTCGCTGGCCAAGATCAACCCCGCCGCCCCCCATGAAAAAGTCTGCCTGCTGGGTTGTGGCGTCACCACCGGCCTGGGCGCCGTGCACAACACCGCCAAGGTCAAGGAAGGCGACACCGTCGCCGTGTTCGGCCTGGGCGGCATCGGCCTGGCCGTGATCCAGGGCGCAGTGCAGGCCAAGGCCGGCCGCATCATCGCCGTGGACACCAACCCGAACAAGTTCGTGCTGGCCAGCGCCATGGGCGCCACCGACTGCATCAACCCCAAGGACTACGACAAGCCCATCCAGGACGTCATCGTCGAACTGACCGATGGCGGCGTGGACTTCTCGTTCGAGTGCATCGGCAACGTGCACGTGATGCGCGCGGCGCTGGAATGCTGCCACAAGGGTTGGGGCGAGAGCATCATCATCGGCGTGGCCGGCGCGGGCCAGGAAATCAGCACGCGCCCGTTCCAACTGGTCACCGGCCGGGTGTGGCGCGGCTCGGCGTTCGGCGGCGTGAAGGGCCGCACGCAACTGCCCGGCATGGTTGAAGACGCCATGAGCGGCAAGATCGACCTGGACCCGTTCGTGACGCACACGCTGCCCCTGGAACGCATCAACGAAGCCTTCGACCTGATGCATGAAGGCAAGTCGATCCGCACCGTGATTCACTTCTGAACGCCGCGTCCGTCGCGGCATAAAAAAAGGTCCGACGCATTCCGTGCGTGAACTGACCCCCGAAAGTTGGAGATATATCCAACCTTCGGGGGTTTTTACATGGCGAAGTACGACGAGCGTTTTAAGGTCAAGGTGGTCAAGGACTACCTGTCAGGCTCACTGGGTTTCAAAGCTGTGGCAGCGGTTCACGGCCTTAGGCACGCAACCGTTGAGCGGTGGGTGAACGGCTATCGCGAGCACGGTGTCTCGGGCTTGCGCCGCAAGGGCGCAAGCTATGACCAGGCCTTCAAGCTGAAGGTGCTCAAGCGGATGTGGCAGAAGCACTGGTCACAGGCCAAGACAGCGGTGGTGTTCGACATTCGCAGCGCGGCGCACATCGGTAAGTGGGCACGCCAGTATGATGCAGGGGGTATCGACGCACTGCGTTCCCGTCGAAAGGGGCCCCGCATGACCATGAGCAACAAGCCACCCAAGCCTACCTCCTCGGTCGCTGAACTGGACGACAAGCAGATCATTGCTCGGCAGAACAAGGAGTTGATCCTGCTGCGCGCCGAGGTCGCGTACTTAAAAAAACTCGATGCCTTGATCCAGGAAAAGCGTGCGGCTGCGCAGAAAAAGCGCAAGTCGTGACTGGATTAAGGCAACAACATCCGCTGTCAGCCTTGCTCCAAGTGGCAGGTCTGGCATCGAGCACTTACTACTACCAAGTGAAGATGGCCCAGGTCGCTGATCGGCATGCCACCCTCAAGGCCAGCATCGGCAAGACCTACGTGTACCACCAGGGACGCTATGGCTACCGGCGCATCACGGCCGCGCTGTGCCAAGCCGGGCAGCATGTGAACCACAAGACGGTACAAAAACTGATGCAAGTGCTAGGACTGAGGTCCGTGGTACGACCGAAGAAATATCGCTCCTATCGGGGCCAGGAGGGCCGTGTGGCGCCTAATCTGTTAGCGCGCCAGTTCGATGCCGACAGGCCGAACCAGAAATGGGTCACCGATGTGACGGAATTCAATGTGCGTGGCCAGAAGCTGTACCTGTCGCCCGTCATGGACCTCTACAACGGCGAAATCGTGGCTTACCAGACCAGTCTGCGGCCCATGTTCCAGCTAGTTGGCGCTATGCTGAAAAAGGCGCTCATGCGGCTCAAACCCGCCGACCACCCGATGCTGCACTCTGACCAGGGGTGGCACTACCAGCAGCCTCAATACCGGCACATGCTGGCCACTCGATCAATAACACAGAGCATGTCACGCAAGGGAAACTGCCTGGACAATGCCGCCATGGAAAGCTTCTTCGGCACATTAAAGGCCGAGTTCTTCTACCCGAACCGCTTCGAGACCATCGAACAGTTGCAGGCCGGCATACGTCTGTACATCCGTTACTACAATTACGAACGCATCAAGCTCAAGCTAAAAGGCCTGAGTCCGGTTCAGTACCGAACTCAGGCCTTCGGCCCTTAGCTTCTGACTCTCCAACTTCTGGGGGTCAGTTCAGCGCCGGACCTTTTTCATGACACCCGCAAGACCGCGATCAGGACGTCAGGCCGAATCGCCGGACCGGCGTCCTGCCCTCCAGATACACCTGCTCGGTCTCACCCACAAACTGGGCCAGCGAAAACTCCCGCAGCGCGGTGTTGCGGGCGTCTTCGCCCATCCGCGCGAGGATGCCGCGGTCGTTCAGGATGGCGGACACGGTCGTCATGACGTTGCTTACCGCTCCGGGGGCCACCACCCAGCCGTTGCGGCCGTCGGTGACGTTCTCGGTCAGCCCGCCCACCTTGCTGACGATGACCGGCTTGCCGGCCGCCATCATTTCGCGGCAGGCGAATGAAATCGTCTCCAGCCGGGACGACAAGACAAAACCCACATCCATCGCGGCCAGGACGGGGCGGACGTCGTCGAGCAGCCCCGTGAACACCACTTGATGCGTCATGGCCAGATCGGCCACGCGCTGGCGCTGTTCCGCATCGGGTTCCTTGCCGGCAATCAGAATCACGACCTGGTCGCGCTGATGCTCGGGCAGGAGCGACACAGCCGTCACCATGTCCAGCCAATTCTTGTAGGACGCGGTGCCCGCATTGCTGCCGATCACGAAGCGGCGCCGCAAGCCCTCGGGCAACAGCGCGGCGCGTGCCTGCGCGGCTTGTTCGGGGGTCGCCGGCTGGTACTTCTGCGTATCCACGCCGTTGAGCACCACCCGCAGGTCTTCGTCGCGGTACACCGATTCCTTCATGCGCCGGAACGTGTGGCCGCAGACGCAGATGACGCGGTTGGTGCCCCACTTGGCCCGCACGCGCACGCCCAGGCTCTTGGCGCTGCGGTCGTTATGCTGCGTGTAAACGATGAACGGGCGCTTGGCGCCCATGCCCACGGCGGCCAGCATGCAAAGACGGTGATCGGCCGAGCCGTTCACGTGAATGACGTCGAACCGTTCCTTGCGCAACAACGTGCGCAGGCGGTGCAAGGCGCCCAATTGCTGGAAGGGCCGGCCCTTGAATTCCAGGTCGATCGAATGCACGCCGGGCAAGGCGTCCGCTTCGGCCAGCAGACGGCTGCCGCGCGGCGCGGCAACCGTGATCTGGGCACGCTGGCGCAGCATGCGCGCCAAGGACATGACGTAGGTGGTATGACCGCCCCCATCGCCCTGGTGGAAGTTGGTGTAGAGAATTTTCATCATGAAAGGCCTGAAAGCCGTTGCGGGGATGGCGGAGATTCCCCTTGATTGAGCAAACAGCTCCAATGACGCTTTTCGAATACGTCGTCGCCCAGGCGGCTGTCGACCGACAGGTTGTAGACCTTGACGCCACGCTCGGCCAACAGGCGGCTGGCCTGCCGGAACGCGGGTTCGATGTGTCCGGCAAACTGCCGGTCCAGCGCGGTGGCCAACTGCGCGCCGGGTTGTTCATAAAAACGCGGACCCGCCGAGGCGGTCAGGTCCAGGCCATGCAGGTACAGCGTGCGAGCGCCCATCCAGGCCAACAGTTGCAGGGCCGTGTAGGCGACGGTACCGCCACCGAAAAGCCCGCGCGCCGGGTTCAAGCTGAAGCCGTGCGCGTGCTGGGGGTTGTGGGCGTCGAACAGCACCAGCTCGGGGTCTGTGGCCAACTGCGCCTCCAGCTCGTCCGGCTGCGCGCGCGGTTGCAGCGCACGTTGATGCACTTCCTCGAACAGCGCGATGCGGCAGCGGACTGCCTTCGCATCGAACAGGAACGAGATCCAGCGATACACCTCGGGCGTCACGAACAGCAGCAGGTCCTGCGACAGCACATCGGCCACCAGATCGCGCCGACGCTTGACGAAGCCCGCATCCAGCATCGCGTAGTAATGAAAGCGCAACGTCGGATGCGCGCGTTGCAGCGCGATGGATCCGTTCACCCCCATGACGGTGCCCAGACGGCACCGCGCGTAGTCGATCTGGGCAACCGAGGGGCCGCTAAGAATCAGGTGTGCGTCGCCGCGTATGTCTTGCGGCACCTGCGCCATCGGCAGCGTCGCCGGGCCACGCACACCAACCAGGTCGCACGCCACCAGTCGTTCGCGGCCGTCGCGGCGCACCTTCACTAGCGGCCACAGCGTCTCGTTGTGCCGATAGGCCCCGTCTCGGGTATAGCGGTATAGATAGCGAAAGCCCTTGGTCAAAGGACGCGAGCGAAGCAGACGAGGAACGAGGGCAAAACGGGTCATGAATGGTGCCGCTGAAAGCGCGGCGAAACCTTACGAGGCGCTGATTCTACGCAGCCGCTTCCCGTCCCAGGCGCTTAGAAACATTTGAGATGTAACAACGTGGAATGGGTGCATTCGCCCCCTATTTTTGGGCGTGCACCGCGCGGAAAGCCTCCTTCCCACATAGCGGAACGGAGGTGGCCGAATGCGCCGAATCGGCACCATTTCCGTGCATCGGCACCATGCATGTCGTACTAAACCCGTTGCGCGCAGTGCCCACCGCGCTGGTACCTTCCATTACCATTTGCGCCAAAGCGATAGGCAATTGCAAGCGACTTTCCTGCAAGGCGATCCGGCCCCGTCAGCCCGCGTGCCGAATGCTGATCAGGCTGAGAATTTCGAACAGAATTTGCGCCCCCGCGTGCGCCGTGTTCGCCGTGGCGTCATAGGCGGGCGCCACTTCGACCACGTCGCCACCAATGATGTTGATGCCGGCCAGCCCGCGCAATATCGCCTGCGCTTCGCGCACCGTCACGCCCCCGACCTCTGGCGTGCCCGTGCCCGGCGCGAAGGCGGGGTCCAGGCAATCGATATCGAAGGAGACATACACGGGCGTGTCGCCAACGACGTCGCGGGCGCGCGCGATGATGCCGGGCAAACCCACGCGCGCGATGTCTTCCGCATGCACCACCGTCATGCCGGATTCATACGAGAATTCCCACAGGTATTCCGCCGACCCTCGAATACCGATCTGGATGGTGCGGGTGGGGTCCAGCACGCCGTCCAGCACTGCCTGGCGGAACGGGCCACCATGATGGAAGCGGCTGCCGTCGAACGGCCCGCCCGTGTCGCAATGCGCGTCAAAGTGGATCAGCGACACCGGCTCGCGCTGGCCAAGCGCGCGCAGGATCGGCAGCGTGACGGAGTGGTCGCCGCCCACCGACACGGGAATGACGCCCGCCGCCTGGATCTGGGCATAGGCGCTTTCGATATCTTCGTGCGATTGCTCCAGGCTGAAGCGGCTGCGCATGGGCACGTCGCCAATGTCGGCCACGCGCAGGTCGCGCGTGGGGGTACAGCGCAGCACGTGGTTGTATGGGCCGACTCGTTCAATGGCGCGCAAGGCGCGCGGCCCGAAGCGGCAACCGCTGCGGTTGCTGGCGCCCAGGTCCATCGGTACGCCGGCCAGCGCCACCTGCAGGTCGCCGAAGTCGGGCGACTGCCAGTCGATGTATCGCGCGGGCGCGTCCAGCAAGGTGGGCATGCCGGCATAGGGCGCGCTGCGCGTGCCGCTGTTGTCGATGATGTTCGCGGCCACCGCCCGAAAGTGGGCGTCATGGATGGAGGCTTCGTTGTCGCCGCCAAAGCGGGCGCGCAGCGCCGCGAGGCGTTCCGGGGTAAAGCTCATGTTGTATTCCTGAACAGGGGTAGATAAGGTGGGGTCGATAAAGCGGCGCCGATGGGTTGGCGCCACGAGATGCGCCGGGATCAGTCGGCATCCGCCGGCGCCGCCGCGGGCTGGCCATAAGGCGCGCCGGCGCGTCCCATCAGGCTGATCAGCACGAAGCTGGCCGCGCTGGCCGCCAGCGCCGCGTAGATCGGCGAGTTCGCCGCCAGGCCGTCCTTGACCATGAAGATGATCGCGGCCACGCAGCCCAGCAACATGCTGGCAACGGCCCCGGCCGTGGTCGCGCGGCGCCAGTAGATGGCGCCCAACAAGGGCACGAGCATGCCGCCCACCAACAGGTTGTAGGCGCAGGTCAGCGCGCTGAGCACGTCGTCGACCACCAGCGCAATGCCCACCGCCGACAGCGCCGCCAGCAGCGTGATCACGCGGTGCACGCGCAGGTCCTTGAAAGACCGCCCGCCACGCAGGGCCGGCAGCAGGTCTTCGGCCAGTACCGTGGCCGTGGCCAGCATCGTGGCGCTGGCGGTCGACATCATGGCCGCCAGCGCCGCGGCGATGACCAGCCCGCGTATGCCGTCCGGCAACTGCGATTGCACGATGGCCGCGAAGGCGTTGTTGGCGTTTTCCAAACCGGGAAGCAGCACCTGTGCCGTCATGCCTATCAAGGCGCCGACCAGGCCGTAGACAATGCAATACAAGCCGGCGGCGGTGCCCGCCACGCGCGCCACGCGCTCATCGCGGGCGGTGAACACGCGCTGCCATATCTCCTGGCCGATCAGGATGCCCAGGAAGTAAATGACGAAGTACGTGATGATCGTGCTCCAACCAATCGAGGTCAGGTCGAAGCTGGCGGCGGGCAGGCGGGCGACAAGTTCGTCCCAGCCCCCGACCCGCATCAGACAGATGGGCAGCAACACGAACATCAGCCCCACCGTCTTGATCACGAACTGGACAATGTCGGTCAGCGTCAGCGACCACATGCCGCCCAGCGCCGAATACACCGCGACAATGCCGCCGCCCACCACCACCGCTACCCAGAACGGCAGGTCGAACAGCACTTCCATCACCGTGCCGATGGCGATGACGGACGTGGCCGCCAGCATCAGCGCATAGGCCATCATCACCAAGGCGCTGACGTGCTTGGCGCCGGTGCTGAACCGCCGTTCCAGGATCTGCGTCACGGTAAAGATGCGCAGTTTCAGCAAGGGCTTGGCCAGCACCCGGTTCAGCACGATGATGCCCAGGCCCAGCGCCCCGCATAGCCAGAACCCCGACAGGCCGTAGGTATACCCCAGCCGCACCGTGCCCACCGTGCTGGCGCCGCCCAGCACGGTGGCGGCCATGGTGCCCATGTACAGGCCCGGCCCCAGGTTGCGGCCCGCCACCAGATAGTCTTCATGCGTCTTCGCGCGCCGCATGCCAAACCAGCCCAGCAGCAGCATCGCCGCCAGGTAAATCGCGATCACGGCGATATCCAGGATCATGTCCGTAGCCTCCTCACTTCCTACGCTAAAAAAACAACGACTCACATAGAAGTGATTCACTGCCGTTGCTTGCTATCGCCGCGACCGGCCGCCTTGTTTTGTGCAGGACATCTCGTTCAACCTGCCCGACGTTCCTGTGGATAATAGAAATGACGCCATCGCCGTTCCATATTTACTTCGAACTGCAAACATCGATGGATATCAACGTTTGATAGGTACTAACCCTATGCTTTCTCAAGTTTCTGATCTTGATATCCGCTTGATCCGCGTCTTCCTCGCCATCGTCGACGCGGGCGGCTTGTCGGCCGCACAAGAAATACTGGGCGTCGGCCAGTCCACCATCAGCAGCCAGTTGGCCACCCTGGAAACCCGGCTTGACTTCAGGCTGTGCGAACGCGGACGCGGGGGCTTTCGGCTCACGGCGAAAGGGCAGCGCTTTGAAAGACTGGCGCGTGGCGCGGTCGCCTCGCTGAACGACTTCAGCGCACAGGCACGCAACATGCATCGGCAGTTGGTGGGCGACCTGACGCTGGGCTTGATAGGAGACGCCACGATGGCGCACAACGTGCGTGTCGGACACGCCATTGCCAGCTTTCGTCAACGGGACGAAGCCGTTCGCTTATCAGTACTGATCCGGGGACCGCGCGAGCTGGAGGAATTGCTGTTGAAGGACGACATACAGATCGCCGTGGGCTACTTCCTGCATCGTGTCCCCATGCTGGAGTACACCCCGCTGTTCCAGGAGCGCCAGGTGGCGTACTGTGGCGCGACGCATCCGCTGGCTGCGCGCGCGGGCCGCGTCACGGTCGATGACGTGGCCGATGCCGACTGGACCTGGCGCACCTATCCCCTGCCGGAAGCCTCGTTCACCGGCCGCCCCCGGCGCATCACCTCGCAAGCCGACAACATGGAAGCCGCCGCGATGTTGATCCTGTCCGGCGCGCATCTGGGGTATTTGCCCGAGCACTTCGCCGCGCCCTATGTCACAGCCGGCTTGCTGCATGCGCTGGACGCAAACACCTTTCACTACGAGGTGGACATCAGCATGGTTGCCAAGAAGCGCCGCTACCTGAACGACATCACGGTCGCGTTCATGGAAGACATCAGCAAAGCGATGGGGGTACAGGGCCAGGCAGGCGACGCCATGGCGGCCCCCGCACAGCACGAGCGCACCGCCTTCTGATATTGTTCCCACGAGCCCTTCTTTTTTCACCAACGCCCCATGCCTCTACGCCCCGACTCCCCCGCCTTGCAGGACGCCATCGCCGACGCCATCAGCACGGCCACGCGCGGCGCGGGCCGCGTGAACATCCTGATCGCGGGCAAGACGGGGGTAGGCAAAAGCACGCTGATCAACGCGGTGTTCCGGGGCGAACTGGCCAAGACCGGGGCGGGCAAACCCGTCACCCAGACCACCCAGGAATACACCAAGGCCGGTCACCCGCTGACCATCATCGACACGCGCGGCCTGGAAGTCAGCGACTACGCGCGCTCGCGCCAGCAGTTGACGGACCTGATCCAGGAACGCTCCGCGTCCGACGACCAGGACAAGCACCTGCACGTGGCCTGGCTTTGCATCCAGGACAGCAGCCATCGCGTGGAAGACGCCGAGATCGAGCTTGCCGACATGCTGGCCAACGCCGGCATCCCGGTGGTGGTGGTGCTGACCAAGGCCCGCAAGAACAGCGCGTTCGTCGAGCAGGCGCGCGCCCTGCTGCCGCGCGCCAAGCAAGTGGTGGCGGTGCGGGCGCTGCCGGAATGGATCGAGGAACTGGACGCGGAACTGCCGCCGATGGGCCTGGACAAGCTGATCGAGGTCACGGCCGAGTACATCCCGGAGTCACAGCAGCGGGCCTACGCCAACGCACTGTCCACCCGCAACAAGAAGGCCCTGGAAGTAAAAAAAAAGCGGGCTGAGATAGAGGTCAACGTGGCCGCCGGCCTGGCCGCGTCGGCCGCCGCCGCGCCCATTCCGTTTTCCGATGCCTTCGCGCTGGTGCCGATCCAGGTGGGCATGATCGCCAAGATCGGCATCACCTTCGGCATGGAACTGGACACCGCCGCCATCACCACGCTGGTGACATCCACACTGGGCGCCTCGGCCGCCACGCTGATCGGCCGGTCAGTCGTGTCGGGCATGCTGAAGTTCATACCCGGCGCGGGCAGCGCCGTGGGCGGCACCATCGCCGCCACCACCGCCGGCGCCATCACCAAGCTGCTGGGCAATGCCTACGTGGCGGTGCTGTACGACTTTTGCCAGAAGAACCCGGGCAAGGACATCGACATCGGCATGATCGCGCAGGCACTCAAGCAGCGGGTAAAGCTCTAAGCCTCGGCGCGTTCGCATCCCTACGCGCAGGCATGCCCGCAACGCGCGCGCAACGTGCCCGCATGCAATGAATTGCTTTTTCACGACATCATTCGTTAGATTTGCGCCTTTTCGGGCGCTCGGCTTAACTATCGTCCGTCATACGACGTAAAGCCGTATATCCCTCAGTCTTTTTGCGGGACGACCCACGCAGGCAAACGCAAGCGCAATCGCAAGCACCAACGCCCCGCGGCGGGGTCGGCTCCCGTCACATCCAATGATCATCGACAACTCCGACGTCATGTACCGGCATCTTGTGCAGGGTGTCGTCGACTACGCCATCTACATGCTGCATCCGGACGGCACCGTCGCCAACTGGAACGCCGGGGCGCAACGCGCCAAGGGCTACACACAGGAAGAAATCGTCGGCAAGAACTTCGCTTGCTTCTACAGCGAAGCAGACCAGGCGTCGGGCCTGCCGCAACGCGGACTGGCCACCGCCCGCGAACAAGGCCGCTTTGAAGCTGAAGGGTGGCGGGTCCGCAAGGACGGCACGCTGTTCTGGGCCAACGTGGTGATCGATGCCATCCACGACGACCAGGGCGCGCTGCTGGGCTTTGCCAAAGTCACGCGGGACATCACCGAACGGCGTGAACGCGAACAGCAGCTTGTCCGCGCCAAAGAGCTGGCCGAGCACTACAACACCGAGCTGGCCTCGCTGTCGAGCTTCCTGGACGCCGTGGTGTCGCACATCCCGTCGTGCGTGCTGGTGCTGGATGCCGTGTCGCGCAACATCCTGCTGGCCAACCGCCAGGCCGAAACCACGTTCGGCGCCACCCGCGCCGACATGTTGGGCAAGACTGCCCAGCAATGCCTGCCCGCGCCGGTCTGCGAATTTTTCGACCGCCTGACCAACGATGCCCTGCGCACGGACGGCGCGCTGCGCGAAGCCGAAGAAGAACTGGTCACCGCGCGCGGCCTGCGCACCTTGCGCACGCGCACGCTGGTGTTCCACAGCAGCGACCCGCGCTCGCGCTACGCGCTCTTGATCTCCGACGACGTCACCGACGAAAACGCGGCCCACGCGCAGGTGCGCTACATGGCGCACCACGACACGCTGACCGGCATGCCCAACCGCCGGCTGTTTCGCGAACAACTGCTCAAGGCGCTGCAAAACCGCGCCGCCGACCGCCGCACCGCCGTGCTGTGCCTGGACCTGGACAACTTCAAGAGCGTGAACGATACGCTGGGCCACCCCTGCGGCGACGAGCTGCTGCGCCTGTTCGCCAAGCGCCTGCCCAAGGTGCTGCGCGAGCAGGACACGCTTGCCCGGCTGGGTGGCGACGAATTCGCCGTGGTGCTGCCCAACATCGGCCAGCAAGAAGATGTGCGCAAGCTGGTCGACCGCTTGATCGAGGCGGTGCGCCAGCCTTTCGAGGTGGACGGCCATACCGTGCCCGTTACCGTCAGCATCGGCATCGCGCTGGCCGAAACGCCGGACTACACGGCTGACCACCTGCTGCGCTACGCCGACATGGCGCTGTATGAAGCCAAGCGCAACGGGCGCAACCGCCTGGCGTTCTTCGAACCGGAAATGGAAGCCGCCGCGCTCAAGCGCCATGAAATCGAGATGGACCTGCGCCAGGCCATCATGGGGCAGCAGTTTCAATTGCATTACCAGCCCATCCTGGATGCCAGCCATGTCCGCATCGTGGGCCGCGAGGCGCTGATGCGTTGGCAGCATCCGGTGAAGGGCCTGATCATGCCCGACGACTTCATCCCCATCGCCGAAGAGACCGGGCTGATCCACGAGCTGGGCGCCTTCACCCTGCACGAGGCGTGCGCCGAAGCCATGCGCTGGGACGACCACGAAACCGTGGCGGTCAACCTGTCGGCCACCCAGTTCACCAACAGCGCGCTGGTGTCGCTGGTGGAGTCGGCCCTGTCCAATTCCGGCCTGCCCGCGTGGCGCCTGGAACTGGAGATTACCGAGTCGGTGCTGCTGGCGAACTCCGCCACCAACCTGAGCACCCTGAACCGCCTGAAGGCGCTGGGCGTGAAGGTGGCGCTGGACGACTTCGGCACCGGCTATTCATCGCTGGGCTATCTGCGGTCGTTCGACTTCGACAAGATCAAAATCGACAAGTCGTTCACGCAAGATGTGGAATCCAGCAAGGAAGCGCTGGCCATCATCCGCGCCATCAACGGCATCGGGCGCAGCCTGGACATTCCCACCACCGCCGAAGGCGTGGAAACCGCCGCGCAACTGGAGCGGCTGACCCAAGAGGGCTGCTCGCACTTCCAGGGCTATCTGCTGGGCCGTCCGGTGTCGCACGAAACGCCGCCGGACGACGCGACGTAGGGCGTTACGAGGCTTTCAGGGTTAGCGGGGGTCGGATCAAAACAGGGGCCGACCCCTCATTTGCGCCCCCCGCCTGACTACCCGCGGACCTATACTTTTCAAATCATCGGGTGCGCTGTGACGCGCCATCCTGCCCGGTGCCTGCTACTACGCCGCGCGTCGGATATTCCATCGCGCAAGCCGCCCCCGGGCCGCTGCGCAGGGAGCCCATCATGAGCCGCAAATACATCGATTGCCGCGAATACCCAAGCGAGCTGAACTGCTCGGTGGCCTTGGTCGCGGATACCGACGACGAACTGCTGGAAGCCGCCGTGCAGCACGCCACGACCGTACACAAACATGCCAACACGCCGGAGCTACGGACTCTGCTGAAAGGCATGTTCCACGACGGCACACCCTCGGTCGAGACGCCCCCGCCCGCGTGATCGCCGAGAGCTACGCGCCATCGACTACGCGCGTCAACTAAGGCTCTTCAACTACTGGCCGTCAACAACGGGGCCGTCAACCAAGCGCCGTAGCCACGCCTTCAACCCGCGCCACCCGTCGTGACGCGGGTTGCCGCGCGCACCACGTCGAACAGGTTCTTGGGGTCTTGCAATTGCGGCGCCACTTCAATGCGGGTGCCCACGCCCAGCCGGGCAGCGCTGTCGCGCAGCCAGCGCAGCGCCGAAAAGTCCTCCAGCGCGAATCCCACCGAATCAAAGATGGTCACGTCGGACGCGCTCTGGCGGCCGTCCGCCTGGCCCGTCAGCACACGCCACAATTCCGTCACCGGGAAATCCGCGGGCATCTGCTGCAAGTCACCTTCAATGCGGGTCTGCGGTTCGTATTCAACGAACACCGGGCCCATCTTCAACACATCGGCATGCAGCTCGGTCTTGCCGGGGCAATCGCCGCCCAAGGCATTGATGTGCATGCCCGGCTCGACCATGTCGGCGCAAAGAATCGTGGCGTAGGCCTTGTCGGCCGTCACGGTAGTGACGATGTCCACGCCCTTGACGGCCTGGGCGGTGCCATCAAAGCGGACGACGCGCAAGGACGGCGCGACGGCGGCCAGGTTGGCTTGCAGCTTGCGGGTGGCGTCTTCGTCCACGTCGTACACGTGCAGCGTGTCGATGCCCAGCACGGTGTGGAAAGCCAGCGCCTGGAATTCGGCTTGCGCGCCGTTGCCGATCAGGGCCATCGACCGCGAATCCGGCCGCGCCAATGCCCGCGCGGCCAAGGCAGAGGTGACAGCGGTGCGCAGGGCGGTGGTCAGCGTCAGTTCGCTGATCAGCAGCGGCTCACCCGTGTTGACTTGCGCCAGCGCGCCGAAGGCCATCACGGTGGATAGGCCGGCATGCGGATTATTGGGGTGGCCATTCACGAACTTGAAGCTGTAGAGCTCGTGGTCGGCGGTGGGCATCAATTCGATGACGCCGTTGGGGGAATGGCTGGCGACGCGCGCGCACTTGTCGAATTCCTGCCATCGCAAAAAGTCCGCCAGCACGTAGTCGAGCAGTTCGGTGTAGACCTTTTGCGAGCCTTGCAAGGCCATGATGTTGGCCACATCCGACGTCGTGAGCAGTGTCGTCATTTTTTTCTCCCCAAGTTATGGAAAGGAAATTCTGGCTGATGCCCAAATCAATTCATAGTGACAACATTCCACACGAAACGCTAAGATTCTGGCATTCCGACAGCCATGATTAGCACTTTTTGCAATGGACACGCTAGACCAAAGCCTGCTTGGGCTGCTGCGCGCGAACGCCCGCCTGTCGATCGCCACCCTGGCCAAGAAACTGGACGTGTCGCGCGGCACCATCGATAACCGCATCCGCAAGCTGGAAGAGCGGGGCATCATCGTTGGTCATACCGTGCGGCTGCGCCCCGAAGCTGAAACCGACGACATCGTGGCGTGGATGAGCATCGCCGTAGAAGGCCACGAAACCCGCAAGATCGTGAACTTGCTGATGGGTGAGCCCGCCGTGGCGGGCCTGCATGACACGAACGGGCGTTGGGACTTGCTGGCGGAACTGCGCGTGCCCACCATCGACCAGTTGTCCGAAGTGCTGGACCGGCTGCGCACCCTCAAAGGCATCTCGGCCACCGAGACCAGCATTCACTTGAAGACCTTCAAGGCCATCTGAGCGCGCTATCCGGGCTTCGGGCTGCGCGTGCGGGAGTCGGACCCCAAAAGCGCAACCGGGCGGGCAGGGTTGCCCCGCCCGCCCGGTTCTCCCTGTCACCAGGGCCTTAGTCCAGCAGGTCCATCAAGGCAGCATCCTCCGCGTCGTGCTGCCGGGCCGCTTGCGCCAACTGCTGCGCGAACGATGCTCCCGCCAACCTGACCGGCTCGGCTGCCGCTGCCCGGGGCGTGGTGTCGGGTGAGGTTTCCGGACGCAAGGCGGCACCCGCCGAGCCACGTTGTTCACGCAGCTCGCCAGACAGGAAGTCGATCGTGACAAGCCGGTCGACCACTGCTCCAGACGCCGAGCGCTGCGTCAATCGGAGAGTCAGCGCTTCCACGCCTGCCGGACGATTGATCAAAAAGAGCCCTCGTCCATCCGCCCGCACCCAAGCCGGCAGTGGAGCACCGTTGGCCAGCGTGACGCTCATGCCGTCCGCGCCTGCCCCTGCGTTGATGATGATCAGCAACTGGTCGCCACGCCCCAGCAGATCCAGCTGCAATCCGCCACCCAGCGGCAAGGACGACAACACCGACTGACCGCCTTCCAGCCCGCCGCCCAAGGCGGACCCCAGCAGTTGGTGCAAGCCGCTGCGCGTCCCCATATCGCCGTTGCCGTTCAGCGGCGAAATATCGTTGACCGCTTGCAGGACCGCGCCAGAGGCCCCGAAGGAAGCCACATGATCAAGGCTGTCGACTCCATTGACCGCCCGCGACACCGCGCCATCCGGATGCAGCAGATCCGCGGTGCCGTTCAGTGAACCCAGGCCATTCACCGTTTGGATCAGCACCGAATCCGCCTCGCCTGCGCGAGCCAGACCGCCGTTGCCACTCGTGTCCAAGGCGCCGGCCCCCGGCAGCGGAACCCGACGAAGCTCCTCTTCCTCCGTAAACACAGGTGTCGAGTTGGACAGCCTGATCGTCGCTTCGGTTACACCGCCGTTGCCGTCGCCGACCGTGTAGCGCACGACCAGCTCGCCCACGAAGTTCGCCAACGGGGTGAAGACATAGCTGCCGTCGGCCCGTACCAACAACGTTCCCCGGCCCGGGATCACGATCGGCGTGCCGACGGGCGTGCTTCCGGCCACCCCGTCCACGCTGACCTCGATGACGCGCAAGGGGTCGCCTTCGGAATCCGACGCGCCGGCCAGCAAGCCCTGGTCAGCCGGCACGTCCACGCCGTCACCCAGCGGCAAGCTCACAGATCCTCCCGGCACGATCGGACTATCGTTCACGGCCGTCACATTCACCGTAACGGTCGCCGTCTCGGTGACGCCACCCGCAGTCACGGTGTAGGTGAAGTTCGTGGTGCCGTTGTAGTTGGCCGAAGGCGTGAAGTCCAAGGTGCCATCGGCACGCAGCGTCACCAGACCGTTGGCGACCGCGACCGGGGTTCCCGCCACCACGGCCGACCCATCAATGGCCGTAATGACGTGGGTGGCGTTCTCGAAGGTGTTGTTGGCCTGAACCGCGATATTGACCGTTGTATCTTCGTTGGTCGTCACCGTGTCGTGGTCGATGTCCACAATCGCCCCGACGGTCACGTTCACCACCGTTCGCACCGAGCCGCCGCTGCTATCGGTAATCGTGACCACGAAGCGGTCGTTGCCGTGGAAATCGCCGATGGCCGTGTAGACGTAGTCTCCCGTCGCGGCATTCAGCGTCACCACACCGTGGGCCGGCAAGGTGGTCATCGAGTACTGCACCGGTTCACCGTCCGAATCCAGCGCCTCCACGCGTCCGGCGACCGATGTGTCCTCCGTTGTCGGTACGCCGTACTCGCCCGTGGCGGGGTTCAACACCTGGCCGCCAATCCGGACATCCACCAAGATGGGTACGTCGTTGATCGAGGTGACGTTGACCGTGGCCGTCGCGGTCTCGGTGACGCCCCCCGAGGTCACGGTGTAGGTGAAGCTGGTTGAACCGTGATACTGCGAGGCCGGCAGGAAGTCCAGGGTGCCGTCGGCCTTCAGCGTGACCGAACCGTTGGCGACTGCCACGGGCGTGCCCACCACGATGGCGTTGCCGTCGATGGCCGAGATGATGCGCCCGGCGTTCTCGAAGCTGTCGTTGCCGAGCACCGCGATGTTGACCGTGGTGTCCTCGTTGGTCGTGATCGTGTCGTCGGCAACATCCGCCACGGCTGCCACGGTCACCGTCACGGTCGACAAGCTGATGTTGCCCATGCCGTCGTCGATGCTGATGATGAAGCTGTCGGTACCGTAGTAATCCGCCGTCGGTGTGTAGGTGTAGGCACCCGTCACCGGATCCACCGTGACCACACCGTGCGTGGCCGGAGCATCCACCCCATAAGCCAGCGTGTCACCGTCGCCATCGACCGCCGAGACCTGGCCATTGAAGGCCGTGTCTTCAACGGTGCTGACCGCGTAGTTGCCCGTGGCCGGATCAAACGTCTGACCGGGGACCGCGGGGTCCACCATCGTCGGCACATCCGCCACGGCGGTCACGGTGACCGTCACGGTCGCCGTCTCCACCGCGCCGCCAGACGTCACGGTGTAGGTGAAGCTGGTCGAACCGTTGTAGTTCGCGGCCGGGGCGAAGTCCAAGGTGCCGTCGGCCTTCAGCGTGACCGAACCGTTGGCGACCGCGACCGGCGTACCGACCACGACGGCGTTGCCGTCGATGGTCGTGATGCTGCGCCCGGCGTTCTCGAAGCTGTCGTTGCCGAGCACCGCGATGTTGACCGTCGTGTCTTCATTGGTCGTGATCGTGTCGCTGGTGATGTCCACCATGGCGGCCACCGTCACGGTCACCGTCGACAGGCTGATGTTGCCCGTGCCGTCGTCGATGCTGATGATGAAGCTGTCGGCACCGTAGTAGTCCGCCGTCGGCGTGTAGGTGTACGCGCCCGTTGCCGAGTCAACCGTGACCGTGCCATGGGTCGCCGGGGTGTTCACCCCATAAGTCAGGGTGTCACCGTCGCCATCCACCGCCGAGACCTGGCCATTGACGGCCATGTCTTCAACGGTGCTGACCGCATAGTTGCCGGTGGCCGGGTCAAAGGTCTGACCGGGAACAGCGGGATCTACCGTCATGGGTACGTCGGCGACTGCCGTCACGGTCACCGTGACGCTTGCCGACTCGGTGACGCCACCCGAGGTCACCGTGTACGTGAAGCTGGTCGAGCCGTTGTAGTCGGTAGCCGGGGCGAAGTCCAAGGTGCCGTCGGGTTTCAGGGTGACCGAGCCGTTGGCGACCGCGACCGGCGTACCCACCACCGCCGCAATGCCGTCGATGGCGGTGATGCTGCGTCCGGCGTTCTCGAAGCTGTCGTTGCCGAGCACCGCGATGTTGACCGTCGTGTCTTCGGTGGTCGTGATCGTGTCGCTGGCGACGTCCACCACCGCCGCAACCGTCACGCTCACCGTCGACTGCGTCACGTTGCCTTCGCCATCGTCAATGCTGATGATGAAGTTGTCGCTGCCGTTGTAGTCGGCCGTCGGTGTGTAGGTGTAGGCGCCAGTTGCTGCGTCGACCGTCACTGAGCCATGCGTCGGCACCGCGCCCACGCTGTAGGTCAGCGTGTCGCCATCGCCATCCACCGCCAAGACCTGGCCGCTTACCGCCGCGTCTTCAGTCGTGCTGACGGCGTAGTTGCCGGTGGCCGGATCGAAGGTTTGGCCAGGCACTGCCGGGTCTACCGGCATCGGCACATCCACCACGGCGGTGACCGTCACCGTAACGGTCGCCGTCTCGGTGGCGCCGCCAGACGTCACGGTATAGGTGAAACTGGTCGAGCCGTTGTAGTTCGCGGCCGGCGCGAAGTCCAAGGTGCCGTCGGCCTTCAGCGTGACCGAACCGTTGGCGACCGCGACCGGGATGTCCACCAAGATGGCATTGCCGTCGATGGCCGTGATGCTGCGTCCGGCGTTCTCGAAGCTGTCGTTGCCCACTACCGCGATGTTGACCGGGGTGTCTTCATTGGTCGTGACCGTGTCGTTGGCGATATCCACCACGGCGGCCACTGTCACCGTCACCGTCGACAAGCTGATGTTGCCCATGCCGTCGTCGATGCTGATGATGAAGCTGTCTGTACCGTAGTAGTCGGCCGTTGGCGTGTAGGTGTAGGCGCCCGTCACCGGATCCACCGTCACCATGCCGTGCGTTGCCGGGGTATCCACCCCATAAGTCAGCGGGTCTCCGTCGCCGTCGACCGCGGAGACCTGGCCGTTGAAGGCCCCGTCCTCGTTCAGGTTGATTGCGTAGTTGCCCGTGGCCGGATCAAAGGTTTGACCGGGAATCGCAGGGTCGACCGTCACTGGCACATCCGCCACCGCCGTCACGGTCACCGTAACCGTTGCCGTCTCCACCGCACCACCAGACGTCACGGTGTAGGTGAAGCTGGTCGGGCCGTTGAAGTCCGTTGTCGGCGTGAAGTCCAAGGAGCCGTCGGCTTTCAGCGTGACCGAGCCGTTGGCGACCGCGACCGGCGTACCGACCATGACTGCAATGCCGTCGATGGCCGTGATGCTGCGCCCGGCGTTCTCGAAGCTGTCGTTGCCGACCACGGCGAGGTTGACCGTCGTGTCCTCGTTGGTGGTGATCGCGTCGTTGTCGATGTCGACCACTGCCGCGACCGTGACGCTTACCGTCGACTGCGTCACGTTGCCTTCGCCGTCATCGATGCTGATGATGAAGCTGTCAGCACCGTAGTAGTCGGCCGTCGGCGTGTAGGTGTACGCGCCCGTTGCCGGGTCAACCGCCACCATGCCATGCAGCGCCGGGTTGCTTACGCCATAAGTCAGCGTGTCACCATCGCCATCCACAGCCGAGACCTGGCCAGTGAAGGCGCCGTCCTCGTTCAGACTGATTGCATAGTTGCCCGTGGCCGCGTCAAAGGTTTGACCGGGGACGGCAGGATCCACCGTCGTCGGTACGTCAGCCACCGCGGTGACAGTCACCGTGACCGTTGCCGTCTCGGTGGCGCCACCTGAGGTCACCGTATACGTGAAGCTTGTCGGACCGTTGAAGTCCGTGGTCGGTGTGAAGTCCAAGGTGCCATCGGCCTTCAAGGTGACCGAGCCGTTGGCAACCGCGACCGGCGTACCCACCAAGACAGCGTTGCCGTCGATGGCCGTGATGGCGCGTCCGGCGTTCTCGAAGCTGTCGTTGCCGACGACTGCGATATTGACCGTCGTGTCTTCATTGGTCGTGATCGCATCGTTGGCGATATCCACCACCGCCGCCACCGTCACACTGATCGTCGACAGGATGACGTTGCCCTCGCCGTCATCGATGCTGATGATGAAGCTGTCGGCACCGTAGTAGTCGGCCGTCGGGATGTAGGTGTACACACCCGTTGCCGAATCCACCGTCACCATGCCGTGCGTCGCGGGGTTGTTAACTCCATAAACCAGCGTATCGCCGTCGCCATCCACCGCCGAAACCTGTCCTGTGAAGGCCCCGTCTTCGTTCAGGCTGATCGCGTAGTTGCCGGTGGCCGGGTCAAAGACCTGACCCGGGACCGCCGGATCCATCGCTACCGGCGCATCAGCCACCGAGGTGACGGTGATGGTGACGGTTGCCGTCTCGGTGGCGCCACCTGACGTTACCGTGTACGTGAAGCTGGTCGAGCCGTTGTAGTTCGCAGCCGGGGCGAAGTCCAAGGTGCCGTCGGCCTTCAACGTCACAGAACCGTTGGCAACCGCGACCGGCGTACCGACCATGACTGCGTTGCCGTCGATGGCCGTGATGCTGCGACCGGCATTCTCGAAGCTGTCATTGCCGATCACCGCGATGTTGACCGTCGTGTCTTCATTGGTTGTGATCGTGTCGTCGGCAATATCCGCCACGGCGGCCACGGTCACCGTCACCGTCGACAAGCTGATGTTGCCCGTGCCGTCGTCGATGCTGATGATGAAGCTGTCGGCACCGTAGTAGTCGGCCGTCGGCGTGTACGTGTACGCGCCCGTTGCCGAATCAACCGCCACCATGCCATGCAGCGCCGGGGTGTTTACGCCAAAAGTCAGCGGGTCACCGTCACCATCAACCGCCGAGACCTCGCCAGTGAAGGCGCCGTCCTCATTCAGGCTGATTGCATAGTTGCCGGTAGCCGGGTCAAAGGTTTGACCGGGTACTGCCGGGTCGACCATCATCGGCACGTCAGCCACCGCGGTGACGGTCACCGTGACGCTTGCCGTCTCGGTGGCGCCACCTGAGGTCACCGTATACGTGAAGCTTGTCGGACCGTTGAAGTCCGTGGTCGGTGTGAAGTCCAAGGTGCCGTCGGCTTTCAGAGTGACCGAGCCGTTGGCGACCGCGACCGGCGTGCCCACCACGATGGCGTTGCCGTCGATCGCCGTGATGGCGCGTCCGGCGTTCTCGAAGGTGTCGTTGCTGACTACCGCGATATTGACCGTCGTGTCTTCATCGGTCGTGATCGTGTCGTTGGCGATATCCACCACCGCCGCCACCGTCACACTGATCGTCGACAGGATGACGTTGCCCTCGCCGTCATCGATGCTGATGATGAAGCTGTCGGCACCGTAGTAATCCGCCGTCGGGGTGTACGTGTAGGCGCCCGTTGCCGGGTCAACCGTCACCGCGCCGTGCGTCGCCGGGGTGTTCACCCCATACACCAGCGTGTCTCCATCGCCATCAACCGCCGAGACCTGGCCAGTGAAGGCGCCGTCCTCGTTCAGGCTGATTGCATAGTTGCCCGTGGCCGGGTCAAAGGTTTGACCGGGGACCGCAGGATCCACCGTCGTCGGTACATCGGCCACCGCCGTGACGGTGATCGTGACTGTTGCCGTCTCGGTGGCGCCACCTGACGTTACCGTGTACGTGAAACTGGTCGAACCGTTGTAGTTCAAGGCCGGCGCAAAGTCCAAGGTGCCGTCGGCCTTCAACGTCACAGAACCGTTGCTGACCAGGACCGGCGTCCCCACCACCACCGCGTTGCCATCAATGGCCGTGATGGCGCGACCCGCGTTCTCGAAGCTGTCGTTGCCGAGCACGGCGATGTTGACCGTGGTGTCCTCGGCGGTCATGACGGTGTCGTTGGCGATATCCACCACCGCCGCCACCGTCACCGTCACCGTCGACAAGCTGATGTTGCCCGTGCCGTCGGCGATGCTGATGATGAAGCTGTCGGGACCGTAGTAGTCCGCCGTCGGCGTGTAGATGTACGCGCCCGTTGCCGGGTCAACCGCCACCATGCCATGCAGCGCCGGGGTGCTTACGCCATAAGTCAGCGCGTCACCGTCTCCATCCACCGCCGAGACTCGGCCATTGACGGCCGTTTCCTCGCTAGTGCTCACCGCATAGTTGCCGGTGGCCGGGTCAAAGGTCTGGCCCGGTACTGCCGGGTCGACCATCATCGGCACATCCGCCACTGCCGTGACCGTCACCGTGACGGTTGCCGTCTCCAGCGCGCCACCCGAGGTCACGGTGTAGGTGAAGCTCGTCGGGCCGTTGAAGTCGGTTGCCGGGGTGAAATCCAAGGTGCCGTCGGCCTTCAACGTCACAGAACCGTTGGCGACCGCGACCGGTATGCCCACCAAGATGGCGTTGCCATCGACGGCCGTGATGGCGCGTCCGGCGTTCTCGAAGCTGTCGTTGCCGACCACCGCGATGTTGACCGGAGTGTCTTCATTGGTCGTGATGGTGTCGTTGAGGATGTCCACCACTGCCGCGACCGTGACGCTTACCGTCGACTGCGTTACGTTGCCTTCGCCGTCGTCGATGCTGATGATGAAGCTGTCGGCACCGTAGTAGTCGGCCGTCGGCGTGTAGGTGTAGGCGCCCGTTGCGGGATCAACCGTGACCATGCCGTGCGTGGCAGGGGTGTTCACCGAATACAGCAGCGTATCGCCATCACCATCCACCGCCGAAACCTGGCCGTTGAAGGCCCCATCCTCGTTCAGGCTGATCGCGTAGTTGCCCGTGGCCGGGTCGAAGACCTGGCCCGGGACTGCCGGATCGACCGTCACGGGTACATCCGCCACCGCAGTGACAGTCGCCGTGACGGTTGCCGTCTCCACGGCGCCACCAGACGTCACGGTGTAGGTGAAGCTGGTCGAGCCGTTGTAGTCGGTGATGGGCGTGAAGTCCAAGGTGCCATCGGCCTTCAGCGTGACCGAACCGTTGGCAACCACGACCGGCGTACCCACCACCATTGCAATGCCGTCGATAGCCGTGATGGCGCGACCCGCGTTCTCGAAGCTGTCGTTGCCGACCACCGCGATGTTGACCGTCGTGTCTTCGTTGGTGGTGATCGTGTCGTCCGTGACATCCACCACCGCCGCAACCGTGACACTCACCGTCGACAGGACGAAGTTGCCTGCGCCGTCACCGATGCTGATGATGAAGCTGTCGGCACCGTAGTAGTCGGCCGTCGGCGTGTAGGTGTACGCGCCCGTTGCCGGATCGACTGTCACCATGCCATGCGTGGCTGCCGAGGATACGCTGTAGGTCAGCGTATCGCCGTCGCCATCAACCGCCGAGACCTGGCCAGCGAAGGCTCCATCCTCGTTCAGGCTGATTGCGTAGTTGCCCGTGGCCGGATCAAAGACCTGGCCGGGGACCGCTGGATCCACCGCTATCGGCGCATCCGCCACCGCCGTGACCGTAACCGTGACGGTTGCCGTCTCCACCGCGCCGCCAGACGTCACGGTGTACGTGAAGCTGGTCGAGCCGTTGTAGTCCGTTGCCGGCGTGAAGTCCAAGGTGCCGTCGGCTTTCAGCGTGACCGAACCGTTGGCAACCGCGACCGGCGTTCCCACCACCACCGCCATGCCGTTGATGGCCGTGATCGTGCGACCCGCATTCTCGAAGCTGTCGTTGCCGACCACTGCGATGTTGACCGTCGTGTCCTCATTCGTCGTGATCGTGTCGTCGGTGATATCCACCACTGCCGCGACTGTGACGCTTACCGTCGACTGCGTCACGTTGCCTTCGCCATCGTCGATGCTGATGATGAAGCTGTCAGTACCGTAGTAATCCGCCGTCGGCGTGTAGGTGTACGCGCCCGTTGCCGGGTCCACCGTGACCATGCCGTGCGTGGCCGGAGCATCTACCCCATAAACAAGCGTGTCTCCATCGCCATCCACCGCCGAAACCTGGCCGTTGAAGGCCCCATCCTCGTTCAGGCCGATCGCGTAGTTGCCCGTGGCCGGGTCGAAGACCTGGCCCGGGACTGCCGGATCGACCGTCACGGGTACATCCGCCACCGCAGTGACAGTCGCCGTGACGGTTGCCGTCTCCACGGCGCCACCAGACGTCACGGTGTAGGTGAAGCTGGTCGGACCGTTGAAGTCGGTGATGGGCGTAAAGTCCAAGGTGCCATCGGCCTTCAGCGTGACCGAACCGTTGGCAACCACGACCGGCGTACCCACCACCACTGCAATGCCGTCGATAGCCGTGATGGCGCGACCCGCGTTCTCGAAGCTGTCGTTGCCGACCACCGCGATGTTGACCGTCGTGTCTTCATTCGTCGTGATCGTGTCGTTGACGATATCCACCACCGCCGCGACCGTGACGCTTACTGTCGACTGCGTCACGTTGCCTTCGCCGTCATCGATGCTGATGATGAAGCTGTCGCTGCCGTAGTAGTCGGCCGTCGGCGTGTAGGTGTACGCGCCCGTTGCCATATCCACCGTCACCATGCCGTGCATGGCTGCCGAAGATACGCTGTAGGTCAGCGTATCGCCGTCGCCATCAACCGCCGAGACCTGGCCATTGAAGACAGCGTCCTCGTTCAGGCTGATCGCGTAGTTGCCCGTGGCCGGGTCAAAGGTTTGGCCAGGCACTGCCGGGTCGACCGTCACTGGTACATCCGCCACCGCCGTCACGGTCACCGTGACCGATGCCGTCTCCACGGCCCCGCCAGACGTCACGGTGTAGGTGAAGCTGGTCGAACCGTTGTAGTCCGTTGCCGGCGTGAAATCCAAGGTGCCGTCGGCCTTCAAGGTGACCGAACCGTTGTTGACCAGGACCGGCGTTCCCACCACCACCGCGTTGCCGTCAATGGCAGTGATCGTGCGTCCGGCGTTCTCGAAGCTGTCGCTGCCGACCACGGCGATATTGACCGTCGTGTCCTCATTGGTCGTGACCGTGTCGTCGGTGATATCCACCACTGCCGCGACTGTGACGCTTACCGTCGACTGCGTCACGTTGCCCGCGCCGTCGTCGATGCTGATGATGAAGCTGTCACTGCCGTAGTAATCCGCCGTCGGTGTATACGTGTACGCGCCCGTTGTCGAGTCCACCGTGACCACGCCGTGCGTCGCGGGGGTGTTAACGCCGTAAACCAGCGTATCGCCGTCGCCATCAACCGCCGAGACTTGGCCAGTGAACGCTCCGTCCTCGTTCAGGCTGATTGCGTAGTTGCCGGTGGCAGGGTCAAAGGTTTGGCCAGGCACTGCCGGATCCACCGTCATCGGCGCATCCGCCACCGCGGTGACGGTGACCGTAACGGTTGCCGTCTCCATGGCCCCGCCAGATGTCACTGTGTACGTGAAGTTGGTCGAGCCGTTGTAGTTCGCAGCCGGGGCGAAGTCCAAGGTGCCGTCTGCCTTCAAGGTGACCGAACCGTTGCTGACCAGGACCGGCGTACCCACCACCACTGCAATGCCGTCGATAGCCGTGATGGCGCGACCCGCGTTCTCGAAGCTGTCGTTGCCGACCACCGCGATGTTGACCGTCGTGTCTTCATTCGTCGTGATCGTGTCGTTGACGATATCCACCACCGCCGCGACCGTGACGCTTACTGTCGACTGCGTCACGTTGCCTTCGCCGTCATCGATGCTGATGATGAAGCTGTCGCTGCCGTAGTAGTCGGCCGTCGGCGTGTAGGTGTACGCGCCCGTTGCCATATCCACCGTCACCATGCCGTGCATGGCTGCCGAAGATACGCTGTAGGTCAGCGTATCGCCGTCGCCATCAACCGCCGAGACCTGGCCATTGAAGACAGCGTCCTCGTTCAGGCTGATCGCGTAGTTGCCCGTGGCCGGGTCAAAGGTTTGGCCAGGCACTGCCGGGTCGACCGTCACTGGTACATCCGCCACCGCCGTCACGGTCACCGTGACCGATGCCGTCTCCACGGCCCCGCCAGACGTCACGGTGTAGGTGAAGCTGGTCGAACCGTTGTAGTCCGTTGCCGGCGTGAAATCCAAGGTGCCGTCGGCCTTCAAGGTGACCGAACCGTTGTTGACCAGGACCGGCGTGCCCACAACCACCGCGTTGCCGTCAATGGCAGTGACCGTGCGTCCGGCGTTCTCGAAGCTGTCGTTGCCGACCACGGCGATGTTGACGGTTGTGTCCTCATTGGTCGTGACCGTGTCGTCGGTGATATCCACCACTGCCGCGACTGTGACGCTTACCGTCGACTGCGTCACGTTGCCTTCGCCGTCGTCGATGCTGATGATGAAGCTGTCACTGCCGTAGTAATCCGCCGTCGGTGTGTACGTGTACGCGCCCGTTGCCGGGTCCACCGTCACCATGCCGTGCGTGGCAGGGGTGTTCACCGAATACAGCAGCGTATCGCCATCACCATCCACTGCCGAGACCTGGCCATTGAAGGCTCCATCCTCGTTCAGGCTGATTGCGTAGTTGCCCGTGGCCGGGTCAAAGACTTGGCCGGGGACCGCCGGGTCCACCGTCACTGGTACATCCGCCACCGCCGTCACGGTCACCGTGACGGTTGCCGTCTCCACCACGCCGCCAGACGTCACGGTGTACGTGAAGCTGGTCGAACCGTTGTAGTCGGTGGTTGGCGTGAAGTCCAACGTACCGTCGGCCTTCAACGTCACAGAACCGTTGTTGACCAGGACCGGCGTTCCCACCACCACCGCGTTGCCGTCAATGGCAGTGATCGTGCGTCCGGCGTTCTCGAAGCTGTCGTTGCCGACCACGACGATATTGACCGTCGTGTCCTCATTGGTCGTGACCGTGTCGTCGGTGATATCCACCACTGCCGCGACTGTGACGCTTACCGTCGACTGCGTCACGTTGCCTTCGCCATCGTCGATGCTGATGATGAAGCTATCGCTGCCGTAGTAGTCTGCCGTCGGCGTGTAGGTGTACGCGCCCGTTGCAGGGTCCACCGTGACCATGCCGTGCGTGGCCGGAGCATCCACCCCATAAACAAGCGTGTCTCCATCGCCATCCACCGCCGAAACCTGGCCGTTGAAGACCCCATCCTCGTTCAGGCTGATCGCGTAGTTGCCCGTGGCCGGGTCGAAGACCTGGCCCGGGACCGCCGGATCGACCGTCATCGGCGCATCCGCCACGGCAGTGACGGTGACCGTGACCGATGCCGTTTCCACCGCGCCACCAGACGTCACGGTGTAGGTGAAGCTGGTCGGACCGTTGAAGTCGGTGATGGGCGTGAAGTCCAAGGTGCCATCGGCCTTCAGCGTGACCGAACCGTTGGCAACTGCGACTGGCGTACCGACCATGACTGCATTACCGTCGATGGCCGTGATGGCGCGCCCGACGTTCTCGAAGCTGTCGTTGCCGACCACTGCGATGTTGACCGTCGTGTCCTCATTCGTCGTGATCGTGTCGTCGGTGATATCCACCACTGCCGCGACTGTGACGCTTACCGTCGACTGCGTCACGTTGCCTTCGCCATCGTCGATGCTGATGATGAAGCTGTCGGCACCGTAGTAGTCGGCCGTCGGCGTGTAGGTGTACGCGCCCGTTGCCAGGTCCACCGTCACCATGCCGTGCGTGGCAGCCGAGGATACGCTGTAGGTCAGCGTGTCTCCATCGCCATCAACAGCCGAAACCTGGCCAGTGAAGACAGCGTCCTCGTTCAGGCTGATCGCGTAGTTGCCCGTGGCCGGGTCAAAGACCTGGCCGGGGACCGCCGGATCCACCGCTATCGGCGCATCCGCCACCGCAGTGACGGTGACCGTGACGGTTGCCGTCTCCACGGCCCCGCCGGATGTCACGGTGTACGTGAAGCTGGTCGAACCGTTGTAGTCCGTTGCCGGCGCGAAGTCCAAGGTGCCGTCGGCCTTCAACGTCACAGAACCGTTGGCCACCAGGATCGGCGTTCCCACCACCACCGCCATGCCGTTGATGGCAGTGATCGTGCGACCCGCATTCTCGAAGCTGTCGTTGCCGAGCACGGCGATGTTGACCGTTGTGTCCTCATTGGTCGTGATCGTGTCGTCGGCAGTATCCGCCACGGCGGCCACGGTCACCGTCACCGTCGACAAGCTGATGTTGCCCGCACCGTCGTCGATGCTGATGATGAAGCTGTCAGTACCGTAGTAATCCGCCGTCGGTGTGTAGGTGTACGCGCCCGTTGCCGGATCCACCGTGACCACACCGTGCGTGGCCGGGGCATCTACCCCATAAACAAGCGTGTCTCCATCGCCATCCACCGCCGAAACCTGGCCATTGAAGGCCCCATCCTCGTTCAGGCTGATCGCGTAGTTGCCCGTGGCCGGGTCGAAGACCTGGCCCGGGACCGCCGGGTCGACCGTCATCGGCGCATCCGCCACGGCAGTGACGGTGACCGTGACCATTGCCGTCTCAACCACACCGCCAGAGGTCACGGTGTACGTGAAGCTGGTCGAGCCGTTGTAATTAGCAGCCGGGGCGAAGTCCAAGGTGCCGTCGGCCTTCAGCGTGACCGAGCCGTTGGCAACCAGGATCGGCGCACCCACCGCCACCGCCATGCCGTCAATGGCCGTGATGGCGCGCCCGACGTTCTCGAAGCTGTCGTTCCCGACTACGGCGATGTTCACCGTCGTATCTTCATTCGTCGTGATCGTGTCGTCGGTGATATCCACCACTGCCGCAACCGTGACGCTCACCATCGACTGCGTCACGTTGCCTTCGCCATCGTCGATGCTGATGATGAAGCTGTCGCTGCCGTAGTAGTCCGCCGTGGGCGTGTAGGTGTAGGTACCCGTCGCCGGATCGACTGTCACCATGCCGTGCGTGGCAGCCGAGAATACGCCGTAGGTCAGCGTGTCGCCGTCGCCATCAACAGCCGAAACCTGGCCATTGAAGACAGCGTCTTCGTTCAGACTGACCGCGTAGTTGCCCGTGGCCGGGTCAAAGACCTGGCCGGGGACCGCTGGATCCACCGTCATCGGCGTATCCGCCACCGCGGTGACGGTCACCGTGACCGATGCCGTCTCCACGGCCCCGCCGGATGTCACGGTGTAGGTGAAGCTGGTCGAACCGTTGTAGTCCGCTGCCGGCGTGAAATCCAAGGTGCCATCGGCCTTCAACGTGACCGAACCGTTGGCAACCACGACCGGCGTTCCCACCACCACCGACATGCCGTCGATGGCCGTGATACTGCGTCCGGCGTTCTCGAAGCTGTCGTTGCCGACCACCGCGATGTTGACCGGAGTGTCTTCAGCAGTCGTGATCGTGTCGTCGGCAATATCCGCCACGGCGGCCACGGTCACCGTCACCGTCGACAAGCTGATGTTGCCCGCGCCGTCGTCGATGCTGATGATGAAGCTGTCACTGCCGTAGTAATCCGCCGTCGGTGTGTACGTGTACGCGCCCGTTGCCGGGTCCACCGTGACCATGCCGTGCGTGGCCGGAGCATCCACCCCATAAACAAGCGTGTCTCCATCGCCATCAACCGCCGAGACCTGACCATTGAACACAGCGTCTTCGTTCAAGCTGATTGCATAGTTGCCCGTGGCCGGGTCGAAGACCTGGCCCGGGACTGCCGGGTCGACCGTCATCGGCGCATCCGCCACCGCCGTCACGGTCACCGTGACCGATGCCGTCTCCACCGCGCCGCCAGAGGTCACGGTGTACGTGAAGCTGGTCGAGCCGTTGTAGTTCAAGGTCGGCGCGAAGTCCAAGGTGCCGTCGGCTTTCAACGTCACAGAACCGTTGGCGACCGCGATCGGCGTGCCCACCACCACCGCAACGCCGTCAATGGCCGTGATCGTGCGTCCGGCGTTCTCGAAGCTGTCGTTGCCGACCACCGCGATATTGACCGTTGTGTCTTCATTGGTCGTGATCGTGTCGTTGACGATATCCACCACCGCCGCCACCGTGACACTTACCGTCGACTGCGTCACGTTGCCTTCGCCGTCATCGATGCTGATGATGAAGCTATCGCTGCCGTAGTAGTCGGAAGTCGGCGTATAGGTGTACGCGCCCGTTGCCGAATCCACCGTCACCATGCCGTGCGTGGCTGCCGAGGATACGCTGTAGGTCAGCGTGTCGCCGTCACCATCCACCGCCGAGACCTGGCCATTGAAGGCCATGTCCTCGTTGGTGCTGACCGCATAGTTGCCGGTGGCCGGATCATAGGTTTGACCAGGCACTGCCGGATCCACCGTCATCGGCGCATCGGCCACCGCCGAGACCGTCACCGTGACGGTTGCCGTCTCAACCGCGCCGCCCGAAGTGACCGTGTAGGTGAAACTGGTTGATCCGTTGTAGTTGAGCGTCGGCGCGAAGTCCAAAGTACCGTCGGCCTTCAAGGTCACAGAACCGTTGCTGACCAGGACTGGCACCCCGACCGTAGCCGCAATTCCGTCGATAGCGGTGACGCTGCGTCCGGCGTTCTCGAAGCTGTCGTTGCCGAGCACCGCGATGTTGACCGTCGTGTCTTCATTCGTCGTGATCGTGTCGTCGGTGATATCCACCACGGCCGCGACCGTGACACTCACCGTCGACTGCGTCACGTTGCCTTCGCCGTCATCGATGCTGATGATGAAGCTGTCGCTGCCGTAGTAGTCGGCCGTGGGCGTGTAGGTGTAGGCGCCCGTTGCGGGATCAAGCGTAACCATGCCGTGCGTGGCCGGGGTGTTCACCGAATACAGCAGCGTGTCGCCGTCGCCATCCACCGCCGAGACCTGGCCATTGAAGACCATGTCCTCGTTGGTACTGACCGCATAGTTGCCGGTGGCCGGGTCGAAGACCTGGCCCGGGACTGCCGGATCCACCGTCATCGGCGCATCGGCCACTGCCGTGACGGTGACCGTGACCGTTGCCGTCTCAACCGCACCGCCAGATGTCACGGTGTAGGTGAAGCTGGTCGAGCCGTTGTAGTTGGCTGTCGGCGCAAAGTCCAAGGTGCCGTCGGCCTTCAGCGTGACCGAGCCGTTGGCAACCGCGACCGGCGTACCGACCAAGACAGCGTTGCCGTCGATGGCCGTGATGCTGCGTCCGGCGTTCTCGAAGCTGTCGTTGGCGACCACGGCGATGTTGACCGTCGTGTCTTCATTGGTCGTGATGGTGTCGTCGGTGATATCCACCACCGCCGCGACAGTCACATTGACCGTGGCGAGGATGATATTGCCTGCACCGTCGTCGATGCTGATAACAAAGCTGTCGGCACCGTAGTAGTCGGCCGTCGGCGTGTAGGTGTAGGCACCCGTCGCCGGATCAACCGTGACCATGCCGTGCGCTGCCGGGGCATCCACCCCATAAACAAGCGTGTCTCCATCGCCATCAACCGCCGAAACCTGGCCGTTGAAGACAGCGTCCTCGTTCAGGCTGATCGCGTAGTTGCCTGTGGCCGGGTCGAAGACCTGGCCCGGGACTGCCGGGTCAACCGTCATCGGCGCATCCGCCACCGCCGTCACGGTCACCGTGACCGTTGCCGTCTCCACCGCTCCGCCAGAGGTCACGGTGTACGTGAAGCTGGTCGAGCCGTTGTAGTTCGCAGCCGGAGCGAAGTCCAAGGTGCCGTCTGCCTTCAGCGTGACCGAGCCATTGGCAACCAGGATCGGCGCACCCACCACCACTGCAATGCCGTCGATGGCGGTGATAGTGCGTCCGGCGTTCTCGAAGCTGTCGTTGCCGACGACTGCGATGTTGACCGTCGTGTCTTCATTCGTCGTGATCGTGTCGTCGGTGATATCCACCACCGCCGCGACCGTGACACTCACCGTCGACAGGACGAAGTTGCCTGCGCCGTCACCGATGCTGATGATGAAGCTGTCGCTGCCGTAGTAGTCCGCCGTGGGCGTGTAGGTGTACGCGCCCGTTGCCGGGTCCACCGTGACCATGCCGTGCGTGGCCGGAGTATCCACCCCATAAGTCAGGGTGTCGCCGTCGCCATCAACCGCCGAGACCTGGCCGTTGAAGACAGCGTCCTCGTTCAAACTGACTGCGTAGTTGCCCGTGGCCGGGTCAAAGACCTGGCCGGGGACCGCTGGATCCACCGCTATCGGCGCATCCGCCACCGCAGTGACGGTGACCGTGACGGTTGCCGTCTCCACCGCGCCGCCAGACGTCACGGTGTACGTGAAGCTGGTCGAGCCGTTGTAGTCCGTTGCCGGCGTGAAGTCCAAGGTGCCGTCGGCTTTCAGCGTGACCGAACCGTTCGCGACCAAGACCGGCGTGCCCACCACCACCGCCATCCCGTCAATGGCCGTGATGCTGCGTCCGGCGTTCTCGAAGCTGTCGTTGCCGACCACGGCGATATTGACCGTTGTGTCCTCATTGGTCGTGATCGTGTCGTCGGCAATATCCGCCACGGCGGCCACGGTCACCGTCACCGTCGACAAGCTGGTGTTGCCCGCGCCGTCGTCGATGCTGATGATGAAGCTGTCAGTACCGTAGTAATCCGCCGTCGGCGTGTAGGTGTACGCGCCCGTTGCCGGGTCCACCGTGACCATGCCGTGCGTGGCCGGAGCATCTACCCCATAAACAAGCGTGTCTCCATCGCCATCCACCGCCGAAACCTGGCCGTTGAAGGCCCCATCCTCGTTCAGGCTGATCGCGTAGTTGCCCGTGGCCGGGTCGAAGACCTGGCCCGGGACTGCCGGATCGACCGTCATCGGCGCATCCGCCACGGCAGTGACGGTGACCGTGACCGTTGCCGTCTCAACCACACCGCCAGAGGTCACGGTGTACGTGAAGCTGGTCGAGCCGTTGTAATTAGCTGCCGGGGCGAAGTCCAAAGTGCCGTCGGCCTTCAGCGTGACCGAGCCGTTGGCAACCAGGATCGGCGCACCCACCGCCACCGCCATGCCGTCAATGGCCGTGATGGCGCGACCCGCATTCTCGAAGCTGTCGTTGCCGACTACTGCGATGTTGACCGTCGTGTCTTCATTGGTCGTGATCGTGTCGTCGGTGATATCCACCACCGTCGCCACCGTGACACTCACCGTCGACAGGATGACGTTGCCTGCGCCGTCACCGATGCTGATGATGAAGCTGTCGCTGCCGTAGTAGTCGGCAGTCGGCGTGTAGGTGTAGGCGCCCGTTGCGGGGTCCACCGTGACCATGCCGTGCGTGGCCGGCGTATCCACCCCATAAGTCAGGGTGTCGCCGTCGCCATCAACCGCCGAGACCTGACCGTTGAAGACAGCGTCCTCATTCAAACTGACTGCGTAGTTGCCCGTGGCCGGATCAAAGGTTTGGCCAGGCACTGCCGGGTCCACCGTCATCGGCGCATCAGCCAATGCCGTCACGGTCACCGTGACCGTTGCTGTCTCCACGGCGCCGCCAGATGTCACGGTGTACGTGAAGCTGGTCGAACCGTTGTAGTCCGTTGCCGGCGTGAAGTCCAAGGTGCCGTCGGCTTTCAAGGTGACCGAACCGTTGGCAACCGCGACCGGCGTTCCCACCACCACCGCCATGCCGTCGATGGCCGTGATCGTGCGACCCGCATTCTCGAAGCTGTCGTTGCCGACCACAGCGATATTGACCGGGGTGTCCTCGTCCGTCGCGATCGTGTCGTTGACGATATCCACCACTGCAGAGACCGTGACGCTTACCGTCGACTGCGTCACGTTGCCTTCGCCGTCGTCGATGCTGACGATGAAGCTGTCGCTGCCGTAGAAATCCGCCGTCGGCGTGTAGGTGTACGCGCCCGTTGCCGGGTCCACCGTGACCATGCCATGCGTTGCCGGCGTATCCACCCCATAAGTCAGAGTGTCGCCATCGCCATCCACCGCCGAGACCTGGCCAGTGAACGCCCCGTCTTCGTTCAGGCTGATTGCGTAGTTGCCTGTGGCCGGGTCGAAGACCTGGCCCGGGACTGCCGGGTCAACCGTCATCGGCGCGTCCGCCACCGCAGTGACGGTCACCGTGACCGCTGCCGTCTCAACCGCACCCCCAGAGGTCACGGTGTACGTAAAGCTGGTCGAACCGTTGTAGTTCAAGGCCGGCGTGAAGTCCAAGGTGCCATTGGCTTTCAGCGTGACCGAGCCGTTGGCAACCAGGACCGGCGTATCGACCACCACCGCAATGCCGTCGATGGCGGTGATCGTGCGTCCGGCGTTCTCGAAGCTGTCGTTGCCGACAACGGCGATATTGACCGTGGTGTCCTCATCCGTCGTGACCGTGTCGTCGGCGATATCCACCACCGCCGCCACCGTCACAGTGACCGTCGACAGGATTACATTGCCCGCGCCATCATCGATGCTGATGACGAAGCTGTCGCTGCCGTAGTAGTCCGCCGTCGGCGTGTACGTGTAGGCACCCGTTGCCGAATCCACCGTGACCGAACCGTGCGTCGCGGGGGTGTCAACGTCATAAACCAGCGTGTCGCCATCGCCATCAACCGCCGAGACCTGACCAGCGAATGCCCCGTCTTCGTTCAGGCTGATCGCATAGTTGCCGGTCGCCGGATCGAAGGTCTGTCCGGGCACCGCCGGGTCCACGATCATCGGCGCATCCGCCACCGCCGTCACGGTCACCGAGACGGTTGCCGTCTCCACCGTACCGGCCGACGTCACGGTGTACGTGAAACTGGCCAACCCGTTGTAGTTGGGCGTTGGTGTGAAGTCCAGGGTACCGTCGGCTTTCAGGGTGACGGTCCCATTGGCGACCCCGACCGGCGTGTCCACCACGACCGCAATGCCGTCGATGGCCGTAATCGCATACCCGGCGTCATCGAAGTTATCGTTGCCGCTCACCGCGATATTGACCGTGGTGTCTTCATTGGTCGTGATGGTGTCGTTGGCGATGTCCGCCACCGCCGCCACGGTCAGGTTGACGGTGGAGGTCACCGTGCCGCTGAAGCCGTCCGACACCGTTACCACGAAGCTGTCGCTGCCGTTGTAGTCCGCGGCGGGGGTGTACGTGTACATGCCCGTCGTGGCATCGATCACCACCGCGCCATGCAGCGGTTGCGTCGTCACCGCGTAGGTCAGCGTGTCGTTGTCGGCGTCGGTGGCCGTGACCTGGCCATTGAAGGCGGTGTCCTCGGTGGCGCTGACGGCATAGTTGCCGGTGACCGGGTCAAAGGTTTGTCCCGCCACCGCTGGGTCGGCGGGCACGGGCGGGCGGTTGCCCGGGGTGACTTGCACCGTGGACACGGCCGACGCCGACGTCGCGCCTCCGGTGTCCGTCACAACGAAGCCAAACAGGCGCGCGCCGGCGGTAGCCGACAACAGCGTGTTGCCGTAGGTGGCGCCGCGCACCAGCGTGTCCAGCACGGTGTGGGCGATTACCCCCCCGCCGCTGCGCGTGATCACGAAGCCGCCCGCCACGGTGTAGTTGATCAGCAAGTCCACGCTGTCGACGGTCACCGTTTGGGTAGCGGTGGCATCCAGGGCAAAGCCGGCTCCGCCCAGCGTCAGGATTTCGTTGGCGCCATCCTGCACGCCGGAAACGGAGATCGCCAATTGTTGAATGTCGGTGTCGCCAATGTCCGAGACGTCGGCGGCGGCCGCCGCCGTGTTCACGGCGGCACCGGCACCGATCTGGCTCGTGCTGTAGGTGATCAAGCCATCCGCCGCGCCCACCGTGGAATTCAAGTCGATGGCGGGGTTGTTGAGGCCGTCGCGCCAATTGAAATCGCGCGTCAGCGGCACGGCGTTGCTGCCGTTGATAGCGGTATCCAGGTCGGTGTCGCCCAGGTTGAAGCTGACGACGGTGGTCGCCAGGCCCGATCCGCTGGTGACGACGTTGCCGTCGTGCACGACGTAGCCATCATTGGGCGTGCCGTGTTCAAAGATATCCAGCAAGCCGTCCTCATCCGTGTCGGTGGTGCTGGTGATCGAGGTGGGCTGACCATCGCCACGTTCGGCCACGTCGGCCACGCCGTCGTTATCGCTATCGGTATCCCGATAGTCCGGCAGGCCATCGCCGTCGGTGTTCACCGGCGTCAGGCCCAGGCTGGCCGCCGCCGTGGTCCGGTTGACGCTGACGGTATCCGCGTCATAGCGATCGTCCAGGCCGTCCTGGTCCACGTCCACGATGGACACGCCTTGGCCGCTGGGCGGCTTGTACGCCGCCGTGGTCTGCGCTTCAACATTGTCGGTGATGCCGTCATCGTCGCTGTCCAGATCCAGGCGATCGACAATGCCATCGGTGTCGGTACTGTTGCCTTCGTTGATATCCAGGATGCCGTCGTTGTCGTCGTCAATATCGGCCACGTTGGCCACGCCATCGCTATCGGTATCGAGGGGCGTGATGGTGGTGACCGCCACGTTGGACGCGGTGGGCGCGGCAACCGAGGTGGCCTGCACCGAGATCGTGCGCGCGGTGGTCGAGCCGGACGTGGTGGTGAATGTGACCAGGCCCAGCGCGGTCTGGTAATTGGCCAGCGTGGTGCTGCCGCTTAACGTCAGCACGCCCGTGCCGCTGTTGTAGCTGGCCGTGATGCCGGCCACGGCGCCACCCAAGGCCAGGGTGTCGGCCGCGGTTGCGCCCGACAAGGTGATTGTCATCGAGGACAGGTTGTTGTTCTCGGGATCCGTGACCGACACCAGGTTACCGATGGCCACGGCGGTTTGATCGTAGGTCGCGCTATGGTTGGCGCCCACGGTCGCGCCGTTCAGATCCACGCGCGGCGCATCCTGCACCTGCGTCACGGTGACCGTGACGTTGGCGGTCTCGGTCAGCCCGCCCGAGGTCACCGTATACGTGAACACCACGTTGCCGGACGCAGCGGTTCCCGGGTAATCGGCGGCCGGCGTGAAGGTCAGCGTGCCGTCGACGTTCAACACCACCGAGCCGTTGGTGACGGCAACGGCCGCTCCGCCCGCTGTGATGGCCGTGCCATTGATGGCCGAGATGACGCGGCCGCTGTTCTCGAAGGTATCGTTGGCCAGCACATTGATCACCACCGCCGTGTCTTCGGCCGTGGTGATGGTGTTCGCCACGATGTCGACAACGGCGCTGATCGTCAGACCGACCGAACCCGTGGTGCTGGAGAAGGCGGTTGCACCGCCGTTGACGCTGGCGTCGGCCGTGGCGCCATTTGTGCCGCTGCTCTGGTCCCAGGCGCGGATTGTCAGCGAGGCCGTGCCGTTGTAATCCGCGTTGGGGCGGAAGTACACGCGCGAATTGCCGCTGTTGGCAAGCAACAAGGCGCTGGTGTCGGACACCGCGCTCATCTGCGTCCAGTTCGTGCCGTTGTTGATCGAATACCACCAGGTGCCATTGGTGCTGTCGGCGCCCACAATGGCGACGCCCGTCAGCGCGCCGCTGTCCTCATCGGACGTCGAGCCGATAAAGTTATTGACCGAGGTACCGACCGCGCCGGTGGGCACGGGCGCGGGCACGCTGGCGTTCAAGTCTTCATTGATGGTCGACAGATTGCGGGTGGCAACGTTGAGCACCGGCGCGTCATTGATGTCCGTGACGAAGACGACTACGGAGTCACTGGCGCTAGAAAAGGCATTAGAGGTGCCGATATTGACCTTGGTGCCCGCCGTGCCGGAACTCTGGTCCCAGCCGCGCAACGACATTTCGATGGTCGCATCCCCCGTGAAACCGGGATCCGGCACGTAGTAAATGCGCGCGTTCGGATCGTCGGGCAACAGCAGGGCGTTGCTGGTCGACACCGCTCCCATCGCGGTCCAGGTGGCGCCGCCATCCAGCGTGTACCACCAATCGCCGTGCGTGCCCGTAATGCTGATGATCGCAACGCCCTTGAGCGCGCCCGCATCCGCATCGGTCAAGCCGCCCGTGAAGTGGGATACCAGCACCCCCACGGCGCCAGTCGGCGCAGGCGCGTCTTCCTGGCCGGTGTAGAGCAGGTCCAGCGAGGTATCCAGCACTGGCGCCGTGTTGGCGCGCATCAGGATGGTGTCTGTCGTGCCCGAGTATGCCGTCGAACCGCCATTCACCGTGGCGTCGCCCGTTCCGCCATTGGTGCCGCTGGTCTGGTCCCAGGCGCGGATGGTCAGCGCGTCCGCCACGTTGCCCACCACGCCGGTATTGGGTCGGAAGTACAGGCGCGTCACGCCATCGGCCGCCAGCAGGCGCGCCGTGGCCTCGGTCAGCGTTGTCACCTGCGTCCAGTTGGCGCCGTTGTTCAACGAGTAGTAAAGCGTGCCGGAGCTGTTGATGGCCGTGACGGCAACACCCTTGACGGCGCCAGTGTCGACATCCGTGATGCCGCCCACCAGATCCGATACCAGCATACCCACCTGATTGCTCGGCGCCCCGTTGGTCGGCATGACCCCGACGACCGTCAAGCTGGTATCCGTCAATACCGGCGCGTCATTGACCGGCGTGATGGCAAGCGACAGATCGCCGCTGGACATACCGCCCGGGGTGGTGACGGTGTAGCGCACCAAGGGCACCAGGCCGTCGTAGTTGGCGGCCGGCGCGAAGGTGTAAGAGCCGTCCGCGTTCAGCGTCAGGATGCCGGTGGGGGTGCCATTGCGCAGCAACGTGGTGGCCGCGCCAACGGAGATCGCCGTGTCCGGCGTACCGTCGGCGTTGCTGTCGTAGCTGGCGGCGGTAATACTGCCATCGCGGTTGAAGGTGTCGTTAGCCAGCAGGCCTGCCGCCGCCGATACCGACAGCGGCGTGTCTTCCACGGCGGTGGCGGCATCCGCCAGCGCCACCGGCGGCGCCACGCCGACGAAGTTGTCGCGCCAGTCTAGATCGGCGCTCAGGACCTGGGCATTGCTGCCGTTGGCCAACATATCGCCGTCGCTATCGCTCAGGGTAAAGCCGGTGACCGTGGTGCTCAGGCCGCTGCCGCTGGTGATGACGTTGCCGTCTTGCGCGACAAAGCCGTCGTTGACGGTGCCGTGTTCAAAGATGTCCAGCAGACCGTCCTGGTCGGTATCGGTGGTGCTGGTGATTGACGTAGGTTGGCCATCGCCGCGTTCGGCGACGTCCGCCGTGCCGTCGTTGTCGCTGTCGGTGTCGTAGACGTCGGTGGTGCCATCGGCGTCGGAATCCACCGGCGTCAGGCCCAGGCTGGCTGCCGCCGTGGTCCGGTTGACGCTGATGGTGTCGGCGTCATAGCGGTCGTCCAGGCCGTCGTCATCGGCATCCACCATGGCCATGCCCTGGCCACTGGGCGGCTTGTAGCCGGCCGTGCTTTGCGCTTCAACGTTGTCGGTGATGCCGTCGTTGTCGCTGTCCAGGTCGAGGCGATCAACCAGGCCGTCGCCATCGCGGTCCTGCGCGGCGGTTAGCGAACTGACCTTGTAGACGCGGACATCGTCCAGGCCCAGATACGCGCCATCACCGCCATTGGGTCGGCCTATGGAAAACACGACCACGGGCGCTGTCGACGTAGCGGTGAAGGTGATTCCCCCGGTGGACCAGGTCTTGAAGTTGTTGCCGTTGTACGTCAGCGTATCGGCGTTGTACGACACGCCGTCCACGGTGACGATGAAGTACGCCTCCATGCCCGGGATGGTCTCGCCGTTGACGCCCCCGAAGATCTCCTGGAACGAGATGCGCACCACGTCACCCACCTGGATGCCCGCGGAGGCGGGGATGATCAATTGCGCGGCCTCTTCCACGAAGCCGCTGTAGATCGCCATGAAGACCTGCCCGTCCGCCGCGCCGGGCACGCCATTCATGGCGCCCGCCCACTGGCCCGAACCCGCCAGCGAGAAAGTGCCCTTCCAGGTGTCCGGGGTGGCCGCCGCGTCCGTGAAGCCGGTGCCGTCGATGCTGAAGTTCAGGCTTTCATTCTCGGTATGCGCAACCCCCAGCGCGCCTTCCATCGAACCGTCGATAAGAGACGGCGTGGTGGCTTGGGACTCCACACTGTCCAGGATGCCGTCGTTGTCGTCGTCCAGGTCGACCGCGTTGGCCACGCCATCCGCATCGGTGTCGATCGGCGTGATGGTGGTCACCGCCACGTTGGACGCCGTGGGAGCCAGGGCCGACGTGGCCTGTACCGAAATGGTGCGCGCGGCGGTGGAGCCGGACGTGGTGCTGAAATTGACCAAGCCGAGCGCGGTCTGGTAGTTGGCCAGCGTGGTGTTGCCGCTGAGCGTCAGCACGCCCGTGCCGCTGTTGTAGCTGGCCGTGATGCCGGTGACGGTGCCACCCAGCGTCAGCAAGTCGCCCGCCATGGCGCCCGACAGGCTGATCGTCATCGAGGCCAGGTTGTTGTTCTCCGGGTCGGTGACTGACACCTGGCGGCCGATGGCGGCGGTGCCTTCGTCAAGGGTATTGCTGTAGCTGGTGCCGAGGGTGATGCCGTCCAGATCGATGCGAGGCGCGTCCTGCACCTGCGTCACGGTGACCGTGACGTTGGCGGTCTCGGAAGCCCCGCCAGAGGTCGCCGTATAGGTGAAGACCGTGTTCGCCGACGCGGCCGCGCCAGGGAAGTCGAGCCCCGGCGTGAACGTGATGGTGCCATCGAGGTTCAGCACGACCGAGCCGTTGGCGACGCTGACTGCCGGCCCGCCCGCCGTAATTGCCGTGCCGTTGATGGCGGTAACCACACGCCCGCTGTTCTCGAAGGTGTCGTTGCCCAGCACGTTGATGATCACCCCCGTCTCTTCGGCGGTGCTGGCGGTGTCCGCCACGATGTCCACAATGGCGTTGACGGTGATGCCGACCGAGCCCGTGGCGGTGGAAAATGCCGTGGTGCCGCCATTGGTGCTGGCGTCGGCGGTGCCGCCGTTCGTGCCGCTGGTCTGGTCCCAGGCCCGGATGGTGAGCGTGGCCGTGCCGTTGTAGTCCGCGGTGGGGCGGAAGTACACGCGTGAGTTACCGCTGTTGATGAGCAGCACCGCGCTGGTGTCGGACACCGCGCCCATCTGCGTCCAGTTCGTGCCGTTGTTGGTCGAATACCACCAGGTGCCGTGGGTCGTGTCGGCGCCCACGATGGCGATACCCGTCAGCGGGCTGGCGTCAATGTCGGACGTCGAGCCGATGAAATTGTTGACGGAGGTGCCGACCGCGCCGGTGGGCGCGGGCGCTGGCACGCTCGCGTTCAAGTCTTCATTGATTGTGGACAGGGTGCGCGTGGCGGCGTTCAGCACCGGCGCATCATTGACCGCCGTGACCGTGACCGCCACGGTGTCCGAGGCGATCGAGACCGCGCCGGTGATCGTGGTGGGGTTGACCTTGGTGCCGGCCGTGCCGACGCTTTGGTCCCAGCCGCGCAGCGTCAGCGCGTTGCCCGCGCTGCCGTTGAAGTTGCCGTTGGACTGGAAGTAGATGCGCGAATCCGGCGTGTCGGACAACAGCAGCGCGCTGGTGCCGCTGACGGTGCCCACCGCGGTCCAGTTGGTGCCGCCGTCCAGCGTGTACCACCACGTACCGTTGGTGCCCACGGCGGCGGTCAGCGCAATGCCCTTGAGCGCGCCCGGATCGATGTCGGTCAGGCCAGCCGTGTACGCGGAGACCGTCGTGCCCACCGCGCCGACCGGCGCAGGGGCGTCTTCCACGCCGGTGTAGGTCAAGTTCGGCAGGTTGTTCAGCAGCGGCGGCGTCAGCGCATAGTTCCAGTCCTCGGCCGATACCGCAGTGGCCTCGATGGACCCGCTCTGTTGCTCCAGCGTCCAGTCGCCACCCAGCGTGGCCGTACCGGTGGTGTCCAGGGACGCGGCTACATCCGCGCCGGTAATCACGCCCAGTGTCTGCACCGCAAGCGCGCCAAGATCGCCCTGGCCGAAGTCGCAGCCGTAAAGCAGCACATCGGCGTCGGCGCTCAGGGCCGACCCAATCTGCGTCAACACCTCGCGGTATTCGCCCTGCATGGATTCGAGCGTCAGCGTGGCCGTGCCCAGTTGCAGCGTGCCCGCTCCGCCATGGCTCAGGATATGAACGGCATCCACATCCTGGCGGCCGTTGAGTGTGTCGGCCATGAAGCGCACGCCGTCGACACCCGGCTCGATGAAGTGGACCTCGGCCCCGGGAGGCAAGGACTGCGCCAGCGCATCCGCGTCGTCAACGGTCCGGTCAATGAAGTAGACCTCATTGCGCTCCGCCGCCGGTTCGGTGGCGGTCGCCTTGTGCTGTTCCACGGTGCCCAGGGCGGCGATCAGCTCGGCATGCGCCTGGGTATCCGCTGCGGGCGGCGCGTCGGGGACGGCCTGCGCCACTTCGTGCGCCGTCTGGGCCATGGCGGCGTCCAGCAGGACGCGGGGTTCAAGGGCCTGGAGGAAGAGGCGCGAGCTCAGCGTGCGAGGGCCGAGGGCTTGCTGGGTCTTCTTGCCGAAACGCGAAGCGGATTTGTTTTTCACTGCACACCTCTCACAGAGATCGCTTGGACGCTGCCGGTGGCAACGCCCCAATACTCATGCAACACGCCTACGGCGCGTCGTTCATGTTTCTTCGTGCTCATGCGCCGGCCTCGCGCAACAGCACGCTTGCAACGCGCCGCACCAGGCGGCTGGCCAAGCTGATCGGTTCACCACGTATCTGCATTTCGCCGCGCAGTTCGGTCAAGGGCAGGGCGTGGCGGGACAAGTCGGTCACGTCGCCAGCCACTTCGAACACGGCCTGTTCGGCGCGCAGCCGGCCCTCGAACTGGCGCGCCGGCACGTCGCCGCCATGCGCGGACGTCAGCACCCAGTTGTCCAATGTGTCGTTGGCTGCCGCGCCCACGCGCGAGACCTGGATGGCGCGCGCGGGCATCAGGCGCTGCTCGTCCACGAACTCGCCCGCGTCGCCTTCACGGATGCGGTGCAGGTCGTCCGCATCGATATAGCCGCGCGCCTCCAGGCTGTCGGGCGCGGCAATCAGGGCCAGGCGCGTCTTCTCGTCCACCCAGCGCCCGGGCGACAGTTCCAGCGCCAGCTCGACCACCACGCCGTCGATGGGCGCGCGCACGGCCAGACGGGCACGCTCGCGTTCCAACCCCGCAATACGGTCGCGCTCCAACTGGACTTCGCGCGTCAACGTCAGGGATTCGGAAAGATCCTTGCGGTCGGCGCTGCGACGGTCCAGCCGTTCGTTCAGCAGCCGTTCGCGCTCACGCGCGGCGTCCAACTGTTGTTCGATCTCTGAGGCGCTCAGCGCCATCAGGATCTGTCCGGCACGCACGGTTTCGCCCTGGCGCACGCGCACGGCTTCCAAACGCGCGGGGCGCGGCGCGAAGGCGGGCGCCTGCTCCGTTGCGGTCAGCACGGCGGGAATGCGCACGGTGTAGGGCAAGGGCACCAGCAACACGGCCGCGAGTATCGCAACCACCCCCATCGTGACGAACGCCTGCCGGCCCACTTCGTGGCGGCGGCGTACCCACACTTTCATTTCGCGCCAGATCGGCAACACGATGAACCAGCCGATCTCCACTACGAACAGGAAGATGCCCAGGATCTTGAAGAAGTAGTGATAGATCAGCAGGGCGATGGCCAGGAACAGGAAGAAGCGATAGATCCAGGTGGCGTACGCAAAGACGATGAACAAGGTGCGCGTCGAGCCGTAGGTGGGCTCGGGCTGCTCGTCGCCGTAGCCGAAGAGCCGTTCGCGCATCCACCAGCGCGCCATCGCAAACGAGCGGTCTTGAAGGCTGGGAATGCCGATCAGGTCGCTGAAGAGGTAGTAGCCGTCAAAGCGCATCAGCGGGTTGAGGTTGACCGCCAGGCTCAGCACCCAGCTGGTGGTGGCCAGCGCGAAGGCCACGTTGCGCCAGGCGCCGTCGGGCAGGAACACCCAGGCCAGCGTCGCCAGCACCGCCACCAGCAGTTCCACCGCCATGCCGGCGCTGTCGATCAGGACGCGCTGACGCTGGGGCAAGCGCCAGGCGTCGGTCGTGTCGGTGTACAGGATGGGCGTCATCACCACGAACGCCACGCCCATGGTGGTGACGCGCGACCCCAGGCGCACGGCGGTATAGCCATGGCCGAGTTCGTGCAGCGTTTTCACCAGGGCCAGACTGAGACCGAAGGCGATCAGGCCCGTGGCCGAGATCATGTCGGGGAAGGTGCTCAGGAAGGTGTCCCACTGGCGTGAAACCAGATACAGGCTCAACACGCCCAGCAACGCTGCCAGGGCCCAGAAGGTGCGCGAGAAGAACACCGTTACCCACGGCAGCGTGCGGCGCAGAAAGGCGTCGGGGCGAGCCAGCGGCACCTTGAAGAACAGATAGCCGTGCAGCAGCCGGGCGCTTAGCGAGCGCTGTTGCGCGCCGCGCTGCTGGCGCACGCGCGCATAGGTTTCGCCCGCTGCGGGCGCCAGCAGTTCATGGCGTTGCAGGAATTCGATCAGGCCCAGGATCTTCTGGTCGTCGGGCGTGCGGCCCGTGCTGCGCGCCACCGCTGAGCGCAGCGCGCCGACCGTGCCCTGATGCCATTGGGCCAGCATGCCGACGGTGTCCTGGTCAATCGCGAAGAAGCGATGCGCGGCGGGGTCATGGATACGCCAGTTGCCGCCCCATTCGCCCGCGCGCGCGCCGCCCTGGTCGGCGATCAGGCGCAGGTCCTGGCGCAGCGGCGGCAGCTTGCGCGCGTCCGGGTCGGCCTCGGGGTTGTCGATGCGCAGTGCGGTGGCATCCATGGCGTCAAACTCCGGTCCATTGGCGCAACGCCGTGATGGGCCGCCGCATCAAGTAGTAGAACAAAGACACCGGCTCGCCATAGACGCGCGCCGTGCCGCGCAGGCCCAGGCGTTCGGGCGCGGCGGCGGGGTCGTTAAGCCGTGCCAGCACGGTGTAGCTGGCCACGCCGGCGGCGTCGGATTCCGCGCGATACGCCACCCGCACGATCTTCGCGTCCAGCGGGTCCAGCGGGGCGGCGTCCAGGAACACACGCACGGAGGCGCCCTCCTGCAAATTGACCGAGTCCGCCACCGGCACCTTCAATTGATATTGCACCCGGTTAGGGTCGGCCACGCGCATGATGGCTTCGCCCACCGCCACCGGGCGGCCCAGCCAATCGCGCGGGTCGCCATACAGGGCAACGCCGTCCTGCGGTGCGCGCAGCAAGGCCTTGGCCAGCATGGCGCGTGCGTAGTCACGTTCCGCCGTGGCGACGGATTCTTCGCTCATGGCCACGGCCAGTTCACGCTTGGCGGTAGAGTCGGACACGGCCGCCTGTTGCAGCCGCAGCACCTTGGCGCGGGCCACTTCCACCTTCTGAATAGCCACTTCGTAATCGCTGCGCAGTTGGGTATCCACCAATTGCACCAGCGGCGTGCCGGCGGCGACGGTTGCGCCCGGGGCCACCAGAATGCGCTCCACCACGGCGGGCAGCGCCGCCGTCACCACGAAGGGGTCTTGCGGCGTGACTTCCACCGGCGCCAATGTCGTCAGCGGCACGTGGACAAACGCCAGCGCCGCCGCCAACGCTGCCAGCAATACATAGAGCTTGGGGCGATGACGGCGCAAACCGGCGGGCGGCCGGGCGCGGCCGGCGATGGCGGACAGGCCATGGGCATAGGCCCCGCCCAGGCGCGTAGCCAGGCGCTGGTGCGCATCTTCCCAGGGTTGATCACGCGCCAGCAGCCAGCCTGCGCGCGGCGCCTGCCCCACATCGGCCAGCGGTACCCACAAGAGCGAAGTCAGCACTGCGTCGGCCGAGCAGGGGTCGTCCGGATCGGCGTAGGCGTGTACATCGAAAGCGCGGACGGCCCTTGGGTCTGGCGTATCGGAAGCAACGGGCGCGCCGGCCGCATTCCCCTTCTGACGACACAGCGACGACACCATGTTCTCGTACCAGCGCACCAGCGGCGCATCGCGGTTCACGCTTGCCAGGCCCGATATGGCCGCCACGCGCCAGCGGCCACCTGGCGCGCCTTCGAACACCAGCGCCTGGCCAAAGGGCAACAGCGCGATGGGCTCGTTGGCCAGGTGCTGCCACAAGGCATCGGGCGAGTCGCAACGGCGCAGCTCGCCTTCCAGCCGGATCAGTTGCGCGCCCGTGCTGTTCTGCGGATCGGCCTGCGATACCGACGGCGCATTCGCGGCGGGTCGAGGCCGCGCGGCTTCGCCGCCAGCCACGGATTCAGCCGGCCCACTCCGGGAGCTTGCAACATGAAGGGCCATGACAAGCACTCCTTACCGCACACCGCTATTGCTGGAACCCGGCGCGCCAACACGCACCGACCCCGAGGGCGTGGCATGGGCTGGCGTCGACGGTATCGGCATGACCGCGGGCGGTTGGCCTTCGCTACCGGGCGGCACGTGATAGACCGCCTGAACGGGCAGCTTGCCGGCTGGCGCTTGCACCGGCTCCGGCGTCGACGCCATCGGGGTGGCGGACGTGGCGGCGGCGCCTTCCAGGGTTGCGCGTCCGCTCATGCCCGGCAGCACGCCCACGGGAGCCTGTTCCACGCGCGCCACCACCTTGATCGTCTGGCTGACCGCATCCACCGCCGCCGAGACCCGCGTCACCTTGGCCGGCAGCACATCACCGGTTTCATCGACGATGAAGTCCAGGTCGGACCCTTCCTTCAGCCACGCCAGCCATTTGGACGGCACGACCATGTGCAATTCCATCGGGCCATCGCTCACGATAGAGATCAGCTTTTCGTTGGCGGGCGGCGTTTCGTCCAGGCGCGCCAGCGTTTCCACCACGCTGCCGGCATACGGCGCCACCACCTTGCAGTCCACCATGCGCTGCTGGATGACGTCGGCCTGCGCCTGGCGCTCTTGATGCTTGAAGCGTGCGATGTCGGCATCGGCGCGGCCGGTGGCCGCCATGCGCAACAGTTCCGACTGCACCTTTGCATTGCGCGCTTCGACGGCGGCACCGGCGCGCGCGGCGCGCAGTTCCGCTTCCAGCCGACGGCAATCGAAGCTGACCAGCACGTCGCCCTGCTTGAACCGTTCGCCTTCGCGCAGCGGCATGCTAAGGATCTTTTCAGAGACCGATGACGACAGCGTGGCCTCGGCCGTGGCGCGCAATACCCCGCGCGCGGAACCTCCGTCAGCCGGCGGTTGCGAGCCCCAGGCCGTGGCGCAGGCCAGCAGTAACGGCGTCAACCAGACGCGACGAGGCCAACCCGCCTTGGGCGCGATGCTTCTTTGCTTGTTCATGATGGTTCCCGCGAAAGAGGGTTAGCGTGTCGGCGCGACCACGGCCACGCGAGCGTCCTGCTCGTTGTTGGCGAAGGCGTCGCGCGCCGTCCACATGCCGCGCAGCTTGCCCGCCAGCGTCGGCACGGCGTCAGAGGTGCTCATGGTGGTGTCCACGGGGTCGATGCCGAGCGACGCGAAGACGTTGGCATAGGCGTTTTGCAGGTCCGCCAGCGCCAGGTCATAACGCACCCGCGCCACCAAGGTGTTCATCTGTTCCCGGATCAAGGTCTGGCGGCTGAGCTTTTCCGCCTTGAAGCCCGAATCGATCTGCCCTTCAATACGCGACTGCACGTCGTAGAAGCGTCGCGCCGTGTCCAGCTCATCCTGGCGCAGGGCGTAGCGCGCGCGGCTGACTTCCACTTGCGTGGCCACTGCCGTGGTCAACGCCAACTGCCGCTGGTCCAGCAGGTCTCCTTCCGCCTTGATCTGCGCCTTCTCGGCGGGCAGGCGGAAGATGTTCAGCAGATTCCAACTGGCCACCGCACCCCAACCGATCCAGTTGCTGTTGTAGAGGAGGTCGTTGGTGCTGGCGTTCAAACCGCCAAAGAGCTTCAGGCTGGGCAAGGAGCGCAACAAGGCGGCGGTGTTTTCCTGATCGTTCGCACGCAGCTGATACGCCACTTCGCGCAGCTCGGGCCGGTTCTCGATCGCCACTTGCAACCATGCCGCCGAGTCATCGGCGATGCCGGGCAGTACCAACGGCTTGTTGCTTTCCATCGGCGGCGGCATCGCGATCGTGTATTGGGTGTTGGGCGGAAGGTTCATCAAGGCGGCCAACTGCTGCTTGGCCACGCCCAGCTCGCGCCCCAGCGCCTGCACGTCGCGCCGGATGCCCAGCATTTCGCGCTGGTAGCTCAAGGGCGCAAGCGGCGCGGTCAGGCCAAGACGGTCTTGCTCGGCGGCCAGGTCCAGCGCCGTCTGCGTAGCCGTTTCCAGTTCACGGATCTTGCCCAGCAAACGCTCCGCGCTGACGGCGCGCCAGTAGGCGGTGCGCACGTCTTCGATCAAACGGTTCATGACCTTGCGCTTGCGCTCGTCGGCCATGTTGACCCGATCGGCCGCTTGTTTGGCGCGCACATACGACAGGCCAAAATCCAGCACGTCCCAGCTCAGTTGCAGATTGCTTTGCAGCACATTCTTTTCAGACGACGTGGAAGGTTCCAGCGAGGTCTGGCCCGTCAGCAATGACTGGCTGGCGCCGCCCGAATAGTTATCGCGGCCGGAGTAATCCAGTGACGCGACAAACTTCGGCAGCATGTCGTAGTGCTTCAAGTCCAGCTCGCGCTGCGCCAAGGCGACGCCCATCATTTCAACGCGCACATCAAGGTTGTATTTGATGGCGCGTGCCATGGCTTCGTACAGATCCACCGGGCCCAGGATGGGCTCCTGGTTGGCGGTGGATCGCGCAATCAAATCCATGGCTCGATCGCGATTTTCGGCCGCTTCGAATTGCTTGGGTTGCACCGAGCAACCGGCAAGCAATACCGCCGCCAAGGAAGCCGTTACGGCGCATATCCGGGCTTTACTTTCTAATCTGGGCCGGCGTGTGCCGCCGATGCCGAGGCTTACGATGGAGCTCATGTTCTTTACCCTTGTCGCGCACGACTGCGTGCGTCCCTGACAGAATCCGCCTAAGAAAAACTCGTATGGAATCGACCCGGAGAATGCAGACGAGCGGCCCATAGCTGTAAATACGAGCGCGCGCTGCATCCGGTTACGGGGGCAATAGTTAAGAACGGTAAATAATGGACATAGCTTTGCGGGAGTTCGGCATATTTGTCTCTCGCTCAATATGGTCTGAAGTTTGCGAGTATTTTTCTTGTCATATAAATGCGGACATGCCGGGTCCGCCAACGCAACAGTCTTGCGATGATTCGGCAATTACGTCGGGGATAAAACAAGGGCGCGCAGTGATGCGCGCCCTTTATCGCGCCGCCATCCCATCACACGTCGGCGATCAGCGCATCGTGGCGGGCGTCTTCGGCGATCGCCTCATTGAACTCATGATCATGCAGGCGCAAGATCATCGAACGGCGTGGCCGGCCTCGCGATGTGGCAAGCCCCGCCACGAATGAAAACGGCGCTTTGGCGCGCGTCCATCTCACCAACTTCGACCGCGCGTCCAGACGGGCGTTGCATCGGTCGATGGCAGCCTGTATTTCGCCGTCGGACAGGCTCTGGCCGATCGGCCATAACACCGCGCAGCATCCCACGCGCGGCTTGAGATACACGACGGCCTGCATGAACAGCAACGTATCCATCAAGGCGCGCTCGGCGCTTGCCTGCGTGGGCCCCGCGCGCGAGGTCGCAACGAGAGCCGAGCCCGCGCGATCCAACAGATACACGAACCCTTCGGCGTCGATCTCTCCATACCGGCCCGTGCCCAGCCATTCCCCCGTATAGGGCGCGTCGCCAACGTAGCCCAGGAACAGCGTTCCCTTGACCTCGAGTTCACCTCTGGCGGACACGCGCATCCACATGTGCGGCAGCACCTTTCCCGCCGAGCCGGCGTGGCGGATGCCGTCGGTTCTCATCGTGATGACGGAAGCGGCCTCGGGCAAAGAGAAGGTCGGCACGACAGGCAGTCCGGTCGCTTCGAACAGTCGGCGCACACCCAGCTCGTCCGCCGGGCCGTCGATCAGCGCACAGCGCAATGTGACGGGCGCGCGGGCGCGACGGTCCTGCAAGAACGTGGCGTAATCGACCAGCGTTTGCAGCGTCGCCAAAAAGCTCTGCGCGCCGTGGTGCTCAAGCTCTTCGTGCAAGGCCAGCGGGTCCACGCCCATCGCGTCCAGCGCGAAATGGCTGCCCGGCATGGCCACACACGTTGCGCCTGATATCAAGCTGGCATAGGCCCCCATCACGCACTCTTGCAGCGTGGCCAAGGGGCGGGTCATCAAATGCCGTTTGATTCCCCGCTCCGCCAAGGCTTGCGCCGTCGACGACGCGGCCGACAGCAACGCTTGCTCGCTCAGGCATATGCCCCGGCCCATGCCTTCGCCGTCGATGTCGAACACAATCTTCGCGGTGCCTGGCGGCAGCGCGCGCGCGGGCGATGCAACGTCCCGGACAAACACGCCATCGCCGCCGGACAGCGTGACCGACGGCCGCAGCCCCAACCTGACAAGCCTGGCCGCCATGGCGCCGGGCGCGATCACCGTATCCGCGCCGCAGCGTTCCAGCGCGCTAGTCACCATGCGGTCCGTCGCGAGCGGCGGCAACGGGACATGGACGACATCGGTCATCAATGCCGCGACATCATCGACGATGGTCCAGGGCGAGTTGTCTTGAAGCGTCAGCAACACGCCCACCGACAACTGCTTGTATAGCGCCGCGCGTTCTTTCACATGCGCGCACAGCGCGCTATAGGACAGCGACGCGCGCGGCCCGATCACCGCGGGCCGGTAGGTGCTTGCCGCATGCTGAGTCAACACATCGAAGAATTCTTGGGCGTTCATGGCGTACTCGTTGGCGCCGACGCGGCGCGACGGCTGGGCGCCCGCGCGTCTCGCCCCATTCACACGACTGAAGAGCGGGGCGGCCAGCGCCGGCATGTCTTCTTATTCGCCGTCGTGCGCCGTTTCGTTACAACGCTTGCACCATGCAGTCACACCACGAATCAACGCCGCAAACATCAACGCCAAAAACAACAACGGACCCCAATGGGTCCGTGACGACATCCGCTATCAATACGTACCAATACGCCTACCAGTTCAGCACCTTGGGCCCAAGCAACATGCCAAGCAAGCCACTCAAGCCAATTCCCAACGTGTACCAGACCGCCACGAACAAGAACGAATCTTCAAGGCAAATCACGCTGTAACCCAAGGCCCCCAACGACCCCGCAAAAACGCCAGCGGCAAAGCCGGCAAGACGTAATCGTGTGGGCGCCAACGAGCGCAAGACCCATAGCAACGCCGCCAAACCAGGTAGGGAAAACAGCAGTATCAGCAATGAGCAAACCTGCCAGCTCTGGCCTAATAACAACGCGGCGTATTGATCGGGCGGTGCGTTCATCAAGGCCCCGGCACCGAATCCGGCCATGATCAGCACCACCGCCATCAAGCACCACATGGACCGATGCACGCGCGATATCGGACGGGCCAACTGCGTGACCATGAACCATCCGCACGCAAGGATCGACAAGGCATAAAGCAGCTTGTACCAGCGGCTGGCCAACAAAATAGCGGGAGTTGCGGTGCCGTTCGCCACCAGGCCTATTCCCAGGCTGGTGGCCAATCCGGCCAGCAAGGCGGCGCGGAGTTTTAAAGACGTATTTGATGTCGGCGCAGGCCCCGCGCCGGTGGCTAGAAAATCGATGTAGTCCTTGGTTTTCACTATATGACCACCTTGACGAGTAGGCTCAGCCGTTTTAACCCACGGTGGACTTGAACCCGGATGGCGCCTTCTGACATGCCAATCCGCGCCGCGGCCTCCGCCACACTCAATCCTTCCAGTTTAGTCAGTTCGATGGCTCGACGTTGCGCATCCGGCAACTCGCCCAACAAACGAGCCAGATCCATATGGGAGGTCGCTTCATTGGCTTCCCCGGCAAGAAGCAGTTCGTCCACGTCGTCGATAGGATCGTTCAGCGCACCATAGCGCCGATTGCGGCGCCAGAAGTCGACCAGCTTGTGACGAGAGATTGCATATACCCAGGCGGAAAGCGGCTGGTTGGAGTCATAGCTTGCACGCTGCAGATGCAGGGCCAACAGGCATTCTTGAACCAGGTCTTCGACATCGTCCAGGCAACCGGCCATGCGCCGGCGCAGATAGGCGCGCAGCAAGCGGGCAATGCGGCCCAACACATCTCGATAGGCGACTTCGTCTCCGGCCTGGGCTTGTAGCCACAGTGCCTTGAGCTCGGATTCCACAGTCCCTAACTGGGAGGAGAATTCTCTGGGCATTTCTACCGCCATTCAGAACAGCGGCTTGGCCGCAACGATGGCGCATGGGCGTGAACCATGCAGCGGAGTATACGCTCCGATAAACAGACAGATACACAATTTCATGCGCTGTCTATAACTGAACATTGCGTTTGCGATGAGCTTAGCAACAAGGCATCGAGCCAAATGAAAATTAACGTCAAGACTGCAACAAGCCCGCGTTATCGCGCGAACTAGTGAGTGCGTGCTGAGTAATCGGCACGGTCTTGCAAGGTGTCCACATGGTCACTGCGCAAGCCCTTTATTAGTGCTCGGTTTCTTGGCTTTTATTTTGCCGCGGCAACCAAGACATATTGCGGATCTGCTCGCATCCATGACCATTCCTCATCGTTTCTTGCGCCCCTGCCTGCCCTATTTTTTATTGCTCGTTTTAACGGGGGCTATCTTTGGCGTCGCCTACGATGCCATCGCTTCCTCGTCGGGTGAGAACAGCGGCGCAGTCGAGCAACCCGCGCGCGATGTGCACTGGCCCGCCTTGCTTGGCGCCATTGGCGGCGTGCTGCTCAGCCTGTTGTGCTATCGCTGGTTTGGCGGTGCGTCAGCGGTGCGACGCCGATTGAACCGCGCGATGCGGCGCGGCCATATCCACATGGCCTATCAACCACTTGTGGAGATGTCCACGGGCCACATGGTTGGCGTCGAAGCGTTGGCGCGCTGGACGCACGAGACGCTGGGCGTGATTCCGCCCGATACGTTTTTCGCGTGGGCAGAGTCAACGGGCCTGGGACGCAAACTCACGCGCCACATCGTGCGCGCCGCCTTCTGCGACCTTCAAGATCGTTTGCGAGAGCCGGGCGATTTCTACGCCAGCATCAACGTCACGCCGCGCGACATCGAAGACGCTTCCTTTGTGAAGTTCATGGTCGATACCACACGCGAGTTTGGAATACCGCCCGACCGAATCGTGCTTGAGATTACGGAGTCTCTGGCGTTCTTGGTGGAAGACCCGCGCACGTTGATTGCCCAATACTTGCGAGTTGGATTCCGCGTGGTGATTGATGACTTCGGGGCGGGCTACGCCAACCTCAGCAATCTGCTCACGTGGGGCGTCAGCGGCCTGAAGCTGGACCGCACGTTGATTCGTTGGATCAGCGCGAATGCGTGGGCGACCACGGTGCTGGACACGGTGTTCGAGATGACACGCCGTTTGAATATCTCTGTGCTGGTCGAAGGCATCGAAACCGAAGAGCAGGCGCGCTATGTGCTGGAACGCGCGCCCGAAGCCACCGGCCAGGGCTGGCTGTATGGTCGCCCGTGCCGGGCGGAACTGCTGCGCGCCAACGCAACCCGGCCCGCCGCCCCCGCGTCCGCGTCCGCGTCCGCGTCCGCCCCGCAAGCGGCAACGTCTTTCTGTCCGGGAGCCAGCGCCGCCACGTCCGGCCATTGCGACCCGACGGTATGGCCGGTCTGATAAGCGCGGGGGCTGTCCACGTCAGCCGCCTGCCAGCCCGACAGGCAGATGCTCGCGCATGATCTCGATGAATCGACGCAGCCGCGCCGGCTGAAAACGCGACGGCGCATACACCAGGAATACCGGCAGCGGGTCGGCGCGCCACTGGGGCGCCAGATGCACCAGGCGGCCGGCGGCCAGGTCGTCTTGCATGACCCACGCCGATCCCAGCGCCACGCCCAGGCCCAGCACGGCGGCCTTGCGCAGCGCGTGCAAACCGTCGGTGGACAGACGCGGGTGGATGCCGAAGCGCTCGGTTGCGCCCGTGTCGCAATGCGTCAGGCTGACCTCGGTGCGATAGAACGTGCGCAACGCCAACCAGGGCAGGCACGCCAGCGCCTCCGGCTGCAAGAGCACGGGCGCCCCGCGCAACAGGTCGGGCGATGCAACGACGATGCGCGGCACTTCGCCCAGCTTCACGGCGATCACGGACGGGTCGGTCACCGCGCCCACGCGAATCGCGCAGTCCACGTTTTCGGCGATCAGGTCCGGCATGCGGTCATGCAGCAGCCATTCCACGCGCATCGCCGGATACTGCTGCAAGTAGCGCGCCAACGGCTCCACGAATTGGTCCTGGCCAAACGCGTGCGGGGCCACCACGCGCAAGGTGCCGGTGGGTTCATCGCCCGCGCCGCGCACATCACTTTCAAACGACTGCCAGGTGGCAAGCAGTTCCTTGGCGCGTTCATAACAGCGCTGCCCATCCTCGGTCAGCCGGATGGCGTGGGTGGAGCGTTGCAGCAGCCGCACCCCCATCGAGCGCTCCAGCAATTGCAGCCGGCGGCTGACGGTGGGTTGCGTGCCGCCCAGTTGCGCGGCGGCGGCCGACAGGCTGCCCGCCTCGACGATGCGCACGAACGTTTCGATCAGCAGCAGGCGGTCGGTGCCGGCGGCGGCGGGGGTGATGACAGTCGGGGCAGAGGTGCTCATACGCCAACCGTATAACCGATGTACCGCCGCGCCGGCTACCAAAACATGATCCAGACGCCCAGAATCTGCCCCGTACACGAACCTTCGGACACGTCATCATGTCATCCCAAACTCCTTCCGCCACCTTGTCGCGTGGCCTGGTTTTTCTACTAGCGATCGGCGCCGGCCTGTCGGTTGCGTCCCTGTATTACAGCCAGCCCATGCTGGGCGTGCTGGGCGTTGAGATCCACGCCAGCGCCGAAACGCTGGGCTGGATTCCGACGCTGACCCAACTGGGCTACGCCTTCGGCATCCTGCTGCTGGCGCCGCTGGGCGACCGCCACGACAGAAAGCGCATCATCCTGATCAAAGCCGCCGTGCTGAGCCTGGCGCTGTTGGCGGCCGCCATGGCGCCGTCCATCGGCGTGCTGTTGGCGGCAAGCTTCGTGGTGGGCTTGTCGGCCACCCTGGCGCAAGACATCGTGCCCGCCGCCGCGCATCTGGCGCCCGCCGAGCAGCGCGGCAAGATCGTCGGCACCGTCATGACCGGCCTGCTGCTGGGCATCCTGCTGTCGCGCGTGGTCAGCGGTTTTGTAGCCGAGCAATTCGGCTGGCGCGCCATGTTCGTGGCCGCCGCCGTCGCCATCGTGGCCTTGGGCGCGGCGCTGTGGCGCGGCCTGCCGCGCTTTGTGCCGACCGCTCAGTTGTCGTATGCGGCGTTGCTGGGTTCGCTGGCCACCTTGTGGCGCCAACATCCGGGACTGCGCCGCGCGGCCACGGCGCAGGGCTTGCTGTCGTTGGGCTTCAGCGCGTTCTGGTCGACGCTGGCGGTCATGCTGCATGGCGCGCCGTTCCACCTGGGCGCCGGTGCGGCGGGCGCGTTCGGCCTGGCGGGCGCGGCCGGTGCATTGGCCGCGCCGCTGGCCGGCCGCGTGGCTGATACGCGTGGCCCGCTGGCCGTGGCCAGCCTGGGCGCGGGCCTGACCATGGTGTCGTTCGCCGCCATGATCTTCCTGCCGTTCCTGTCGCCGCACGCCGCCCTGTGGCTGATTGCCGGCGCCGCCATCGGTTTCGACCTGGGCATCCAGACCTCGCTGATCGCGCATCAGAGCATCGTCTATGGCATCGACCCCGCCGCCCGCAGCCGGCTCAATGCCATCCTGATGACGGGCGTGTTCATCGGCATGGCGGCTGGCGGCGCGCTGGGCAGCCTGGCGCTGGCGCACTGGGGCTGGACCGGCGTGACGGTGGTGGCGGCCAGTGCGGCAGCGGTGGCGCTGGGCTTGCGGGTGTGGCCCGCCTTGGGCGGCCGCGCGGTTATTGCGGCGCGTTGATCTCGTCGGCCGTGATGATCTCGGCCACCAACACCTGCGCGGGACCGTCCAGGAAATACTCTTCGCGGGCCGGCTCGCGCAGTTTCATATAGGCGTTCTCGCCGATCTGCATGGTGTGCCCGGCGGCCAGTTCCGCGCCGCTTTCCAGCATGTAGCCCATGATGTTGTTGAACATGTTCGAGTAGTACTCGCCTTCATCATGGCCCCGCGCCAGCGCCGCGAAATCGGGCAGGCCGAACCGGTCGGCGCCATACGTGCGCATCCACACGCCCGCCACGCCGTCCACGTCGTATTTCACAAAGCCGCAATACAGCATGTTCAGCGGCAGTGTGCGCAGCAGGTCCAGGCTTTCTTCGCCCAGCGACTCGGCATCGAACACGCCGGCCGGCAACGAGGTGTGCGCGGTTTCGTTCAACACCGCCACGGCGCCGAACCCCGTCAACGCGCCGGCCACGGCGGCCAGCGCCACGTATTGCTCCAGCGGATCTTTCGCGAACCCGCCGTAGTACAGGATGATGTGGCTGGCATGCGCGCGGACTTCGTCCTTGACCGTGCCCGGGTAATGGGCCGGCGCCACGCAGGCTTCCAACGAATCCTTGGGATAAGGTGCGTTAAAACCCACCAGCCGCACCACGTGCTCGCCCCAGCCCGCCAGGCCCAGCACTTCCGGCATGTCGGGCGCGATCTCGACGCGAGCCTTGCTCATTGACGGGTGATACGCGCACAACGCGGCCTTCAAGGTGTCCTCGTGCAACGCCAGCGGTGCGTTGAACAGCACCTGCAAGCTCAGCGGGTTTTCAACGTCGGGGTTGGCGGCCAGCGCGCGGGAGTCGGCGGATTCTTCCTTGCGGCCAAAGAAGCGGGAGAAGATGCTCATGGAGTTTGGGGCTATCCAGAATTAAAACGGGGGCAGTATACGTTTGCCCCTAGTCGCGCCTGACGCCATGTCTCGATTGGACACATCTCTCACCGTCCGGCCGGCTCCGAGAATCCGTTCGGCCCCACGGTTTCAACCACATAGTCGATGAACGATTTGATGCGCGACGAGATCGCGGTGTTGCGGTAATACACCGCGTTGATCGGCTGCCTGACATCTTGCGTGTGGCGCGGCAGCACTTGCTGCAAGGCGCCCGATTCACGGTCCGCTCGCGTCATGAAATCCGACAGGCAGACAATGCCGCCGGCGTTCAACGCCAACTGCCGCAGCGTTTCGCCGCTATGCGCGCGCACGCCGGGCTTGACGTGCAAGGCTTGCCCATCGGCATCCAGCAGCGGCCATTCGTTCAGCGCTTCCAGTTGGCTGAAACCCAGCAGCGTGTGCGTGCTCAAGTCAGCCACGCGCTTGGGCGTGCCGTGTTGCGCCAGATAGGCCGGGCTGGCCAGCACGCGCACGCGGCTTTGCCCCAGCGGCACCGCGTGCAGCGACGAATCCTTCAGCCGCCCGATGCGAATGGCTAGATCGGTGCGCCGTTCCAGCAAATCGATATTGCCTTCGTTGCTGTTGAGCTCCAGCTCCACTTGCGGATAACGCTTGCGGTAGCCCGGCACCAGCGGCGCGATGACGTGCAGCATGAACGGTGACGCGGCATCCACGCGCAACAAGCCGGCCGGCTGATTGCGCCGCACATTCATCAGGTCTTCGGTTTCTTCCACCGCCGCCACGATGCGGCGCACCTGTTCCAGATAGGCGCGACCTTCTTCGGTCAGTTCCAGCCGGCGCGTGGTTCGTCGCATCAGCGTGGTTTGCAGCTTTTCTTCCAGCCGGCTCATGGTGCGGCTGGTAGCCGAAATAGTCTGCCCCAGCACGTCGGCGGCAGCGGTGATGGACCCGCTGTCCACCACCGCGATAAAGACCTGCATTTCGTCGAGTGTGGTTTTCATGTTTGACGTTATATCAAAAGTCTTTCGCCAATACAGGGCTTTTTCTGCAAGGATCGGGCGGGCACACTGCATGCATTCCCGGGCCATCGCCGCCTGGATCTTCACCCCCAATTTTGGAGTTTTACATGAGCATTCCCCAATTCGGCGTCGGCACGTTCCGTCTGCAAGGCCAGGTCGTCATTGATTCCGTGCGCAACGCGCTGGACGTCGGCTACCGCGCCATCGATACCGCGCAGATCTACGAAAACGAAGCCGACGTCGGCCAAGCCATCGCCGAATCCCGCGTGGCGCGCGCAGACCTGTTCATCACCACGAAAATCTGGGTGCCCAACATGGCGCAGGACAAGCTTGTACCCAGCCTGGAGGACAGCCTGGCCAAGCTGCGCACCGACTACGTGGACCTGACCCTGATCCACTGGCCCGCGCCCGGCAACGGGGTGTCGATCGCGGAGTGCATGGGCGCGCTGGCCGACGCCAAGTCGCAAGGCCTGACGCGCCAGATCGGTATCTCGAACTTCCCCATCGCCGAAACCCGGGAAGCCATCGAAGCCGTGGGCGCTGACGCCATCGCCACCAACCAGATCGAACTCAGCCCCTATCTGCAGAACGCCGCGCTGACCGCCTTCCTGAAGGAACAAGGCATCCACGTCACGTCGTACATGACGCTGGCCTACGGCAAGGTGCTGAAAGACCCGGTCATTCAGCAGATCGCCCAACGCCACAACGCCACGCCCGCGCAAGTGGCGCTGGCCTGGGCGCTGCAACGGGGCTATTCCGTGATCCCCTCGTCGACCAAGCGCGACAACCTGGCCAGCAACCTGCTCGCCCTGCAACTGCGCCTGACCGAAGAAGACATGACGCAAATTGCCGCGCTGGAACGCAAAGGGCGCGAAGTCAGCCCCGACGGGCTGGCCGCGAAGTGGGACGAATAGGAGCAGGACGAACAGGCGTAGGACGATCAGGCGTCGTCACACGCTTGTCGGGCGTTTCCCGCATGATCGCCACGAAGGCGTCGACCAAGGGGTTGTGGTTGTCCGGATGGCGGGCGGCGGCCAGTTCCGCGCGGAAGGCGCCGGGGCCGCGTATGCCCACGTAAGCCAGCACATCCATGCGCATCCGAGCCAGTGACGCCGGCACGACCGCTGCGCCAAAGCCGGCTTCGACCAAGGTCAGAATCGTGGGAATCATGCTTTCCTGCACGATGTTGGCGGGCTTGCCCGCCACTTCGATCATCTGCCGCAGCACCTGGCTGAAGTAGCGCGAGCGATCGCGCGCATAACCCACCAACTCAAGCTCAAGCACCTGCGCCATCGTCACCCAGCGCTTGGCCGCCAAGGGGTGATCCGCCCGCAACGCCAACACCATCGGCTCGGAATACAGCGACACCGGCGCCAGGTCGGCATCCGCGAAGGGCGGCCGCAACAATGCCAGGTCCAGGCGCCGCTGGTGCAGGGCTTCGGGCATCTCGCTTGAATTCATCTCTTGCAGGTCGAGCATCACGCCGGGATAGCGCTGGCGAAACGCGAATAGCGCCTGCGGCACATTCGAATACGCCGCGCTGGGCGTCAGGCCGATGGTCAATTGACCGGCCTCGCCGCTGGCCGCCTGCCGCACATGGCGGATGGTTGCGTCATGCTCGGCGGCCATCATCCGGATGCGGCGTTGCAGTTCAGCGCCCGCCGATGTCAGCCGGACAGATCGGGTGGTGCGCTCCAGCAACTGCACGCCCAGCTCTTCTTCCAGCTTGCGCACGCTTTGGCTCAAGGGCGGCTGGCTAAGATGCAGCCGTTGCGCGGCGCGTCCAAAATGCAGTTCTTCCGCCACCACGGCAAACACGTGCAGCAATCGGCTGTCGATCAGCATTTATTTTCCTGGTGAATCAATAGACAGAGAATAAGGTATTAGACAACCTAATCCCCCTTTCCTACTATGCGCTGACAAATCAACCGGGGGATGCCATGCGCACGACTACTGCAACCATCAAACTTCTGGCCGGCGCCTTCGCCGCCAGCCTGTCCGTGGCGTCCGCCAACGCCTGGGCACAAGCCGCGTATCCCACGCAGGCCATCAAGTTCATCGTGCCCTACGCGGCAGGCGGCAGCTCAGATACGCGCTCGCGCCAACTGGCGCAAAAGCTGAGCGATTCGCTGGGCGTGCCGGTCGTGGTGGACAACAAGCCAGGCGCCAGCGGCAACATCGGCACCGGGCAGATCGCCACCGCCAAGCCCGACGGCTACACCATCGGCCTGGGCAACTTCGCGCCGCTGGCGGTCAACAAGGCGCTGTACACCATGCCCTTCGACCCGGCGCGCGACCTGACGCCCATTGCGCTCATCGAGCGTGGCCCCATGGCGCTGGGTGTAAGCGACAAGTCGCCCTACGCCAACCCCGCCGCGTTGATCGAAGACGCCAAGCGCAACCCCGACAAGCTCAACTATGCGTCCACCGGGGCCGGTAGCGCCTCGCACCTGAGCAGCGAACTGTTCAAGGACCAGGCCGGCGTGAACGCCACCCACGTGCCGTACCGGGGTGGCGCGCCCGCCGTCAACGACCTGATCGCCGGCAACGTCGACTTCTATATCGAACTGCCCAGCCTGTTCCTGCCGCACGCAAGCGGCGCTACGCCCCGCATCAGGATGTTGGCGGTCGCCGCCGACAAGCGCGTACCCGGCTTGCCCGATGTCCCGACCTTCAAGGAATTGGGCATGCCGGACATGGTGGTGTCGAACTGGTTTGGCGTCGTCGCGCCGGCTGGCACTCCGCCCGAGGTGATCAAGACCCTGAACGAGCACATCAACCGTGCGTTGCAGGACAAGTCGTACCGCGAGATCGTGGAATCCCAAGGCGGTGAAGTGGCTGGCGGCACGCCGGAGCAGTTCAGTGCCTTCATCGCCAGCGAAAGTGAGCGCTGGACACAACTGATCCGCCAAAAGCAGATCAAGGTCCAATGATGCGGGGTGCACTGATGCGGGGTGCACGCGACGCATGGCTGCGCAGCAAGGATCAAGACGCCGCCATTCAGGCCTGGACGTGGCTGGCCGAGCCGGCCGACACACCCACGGCCGCTGGCCCGCGCAATGCCCTGGCGGGCGTGGGCTTCGGCGTCAAGGATGTGATTGATGTCGCGGGCATGCCCACCCGGTCCGGCTCGCTTGCCACCTCGCCGGAACCGGCGCGGTGGGACGCAAGCTGCGTGGCGCAGTTGCGCACGGCGGGCGCCGTCCCGATCGGCAAGACGGTGACGGCGGAGTTCGCCTACGCCGCGCCCGGCCCCACCCGCAATCCCCACCACGCCTTGCACACGCCGGGCGGATCGTCCAGCGGTTCGGCGGCGGCGGTGGCGGCCGGCATGGTCGATATCGCGCTGGGTACGCAAACGGGCGGGTCGATGATCCGGCCGGCGGCGTTTTGCGGCGTGGTCGGCTTCAAGCCCACCTTCGGCCGCGTCCACCGGCAGGGCATGAGCGTGCTGTGCGACTCGCTGGACACGATAGGCTGGTTCAGCCGCACCGTGGCGCAATCCCGCGAGGTCGCGTCCGTGTTGCTTCCCCAAGCCGAGCCTGATCATGCATCCACGCGCGCACCGCGCGTTGCCATGCTGGCGTGCGAGGCCATCGGTACGCTGGACACGGCGTCGCGCCAAGCCCTGGATGATTGCGCCATGCGGCTGCGCGAACAAGGGGCCGACCTGATCACGCCCGATGTGGACGCCGACTTGAAGTCGCTGCTGCACCTGCACACGCAGATCATGCACGCGGAACTGGCACGCGGCCTGCTGTCGATTGCGCGCGGTTCGCAGGCCGACTTGCTGTCGCCGGTGCTGCGCAACGCGATCAAGCTCGGCCTGGAGATTTCGTATGCCGACTACGTGCAATGCCAGCAGGCCCGAGATCGATTGTCGCAAGACTGGCTACGCCGCTTCGGCGAGATCGACATCATCATTGCGCCCAGCGCACCCGGCCCCGCGCCCAAGGGCTTGCAGTCGACCGGCTCGTCAGTCTTCAACCGCATCTGGTCGCTACTGGGATGGCCCGCGCTACATCTGCCTACAGGCCAGGCTGACAACGGATTGCCGGTGGGTGTGCAATGGGTGGCACGCCCGGACCAGGATCACGCCTTGCTTGCGTGGGCGGCGGACTGGGGCACGGCGACGGGGATGGCAACGGCACGCTGAGCCAGGCATCGCCTCAAAGCCGCTCGTGCATGCGCTGCCGACTTGGCGTCACATTTTATTGACGTCACTTGGCATACAGTGCTTCATAGCATCTTGAACCAGAGATTTTTATGAAGCCAAGCAAGCCGTCAAACAACCCGCCTAGCAAGAACCCACCCAAGAATCCCAGCAACCTGACCGGTATCCAACGCTACGACGCCCCCGCCGGTGGCTGGGGTGCGCTCAAGGCCACCGCCCAGGCCGTGGCTGACCAGATGCGGATCGCCGAGGCGCCCGTCCTGCTGCTGCGCACCAACAAGCCGGACGGCTTTGACTGCCCGGGCTGCGCCTGGCCCGACAAGGCCCATACGTCCACCTTCCAGTTCTGCGAAAACGGCGCCAAGGCGGTCACCTGGGAAGCCACCAAGAAGCGGGTCACGCCCGAGTTCTTCGCCGCGCACACCGTCACCGAACTGCTGACCTGGAGCGACCACAAGCTGGAAGACGCCGGCCGCCTGACGCATCCCTTGCGCTACGACGCCGCCAGCGATACCTATCAGCCCATCTCATGGGACGCGGCCTTTGCCCACATCGGCCGCACGCTGTCCAGCGTGCCTGACCCCGACATGGTGGAGTTCTACACGTCTGGCCGCGCCTCGAACGAGGCCGCCTTTCTCTTGAGCGTGTTCGCGCGCGAGTTCGGTACCAACAACTTTCCGGACTGCTCGAACATGTGCCACGAGGCCACCAGCGTCGGCCTGCCGCAAGCCATCGGCATCGGCAAGGGCACGGTGTCGCTGGATGATTTCGACGCCTGCGACCTGATCATCTCGATGGGTCACAACCCCGGCACCAATCACCCGCGCATGATGGGCACCTTGCATGAATGCGCCCGGCGCGGCGTGCCGATCATTGTGTTCAACCCCTTGCGTGAACGCGCGCTGGAACGCTTTGCCGACCCGCAAGACCCCATTGAAATGGGCACCTTCGGCTCGACCCGCATCGCGTCCACCTACTACCAGGTGAAGGTCGGCGGCGACGCGGCGGCGCTCAAGGGCATCATGAAGGCGCTGGTGGAGGCGGACCGCAAGGCGCCGGGCGCGTTGGATCACGCCTTCATCGCGGAACACACGAACGGGTTTGATGCCTACGTCCAGGACCTGGACAACACCGACTGGGCTGACATCGAACAGGCCAGCGGCCTGGCGCGCGCGGAACTGGAACAGGTGGCCGCCGCCTACGCCAAGTCCAACGCCACCATCGTCACCTACGGCATGGGCATCACCCAGCACGCGCGCGGCACGCAGAACGTGCAGCAGATCGCCGCGCTGCTGCTGATGCGGGGCAACTTCGGCAAGCCCGGCGCCGGCATCTGCCCGTTGCGCGGGCATTCCAATGTGCAAGGCAACCGCAGCGTCGGCATCACCGAAAAGATCGACCCGGTGATGTTCGACAACTTTGAAAAGACGTTTGGCTTTCGCCCGCCCGAACGCCATGGGCATGACGCCGTCGACGGCATGAAGGCGATGGTGAACGGGGACGCGCGCGTGCTGATCTGCCTGGGCGGCAACCTTGCCATGGCGCTGTCCGACACAAGCCAATGCGAGGCCGGCATGCGCCGCCTGGACCTGGCGGTGCACATGAACACCAAGCTGAACCGCTCGCAGTTGCTGATCGGCCGCGACGCGATCATCCTGCCGGTGCTGGGCCGCACGGAAAGCGATGTGCAGGCCGGCGGCGCGCAGTCGATCACCGTCGAAGACTCGATGTCGATGGTGCACGCCTCGCGCGGCAAGCTGACGCCGGCGTCCGAGCACCTGCGTTCCGAACCCGCCATCATCGCCGGCATCGCCGCCACCACGCTGCCCGACAGCCGCGTTCCGTGGCTATACCTGGTGGAAGACTACGGCCGCATCCGCGACCTGATTCAACAGGTCTACCCGGACTTCCACGGCTACAACGAACGCATCCTGAAGCCGGGCGGCTTCCGCCTGCCGCTGCCCCCCACCGAGCGCATCTGGAAAACGCCCTCGGGCCGCGCTGAGTTCCTGCCGTTCAAGGGTTTGCAGGAAGATCCCGCGATCACCCCTGGCAGCCTGAAGCTGACGACCTTGCGCAGCCATGACCAGTACAACACCACCATCTACGGCCTGGACGATCGCTACCGTGGCGTGTTCGGGCGGCGCGATGTGCTGTTCATGAATGCGTCCGACCTGACGCGCCATGGTCTGGAACCCGGCGACGAGGTCGAGCTTCAGACCGACCTGCCCGGCCAGTCCCACCGGCGCCTGCGCCTGACGGCGATTGCCTACGACATCGCGGCCGGCTCGGTCGGCGCGTACTACCCCGAGGCCAATGACCTTTGCCCGCTGGACTACCAGGACAAGCAAAGCGGCACGCCCAGCTACAAGTCGATTCCGGTGGTGATTCGTAAGGTGGCCTGACGCGGGACTGGAGAAGCTGCGGCCCTAGCGAAGCTCCAACGTCGCCCCGATCACCCGCATCGTCGGCATCAACTGGCGCCAGGCGTCTCGGGGTATGGAGGCCGGGCGCTTCAATTCGGCGGCGGCGGGGTCGTTCAACAGGTCGCCCTTGCAGGCGAACACGATGCTGTTGGTCATGTCGTCGTCCACCACTTCGAACATGGCCGGCCCGAACGATGCGCGCACGCGGGCCAGGTAGTCGTGGTGCATGGGGTGGTTAACGTGGTAGTTGATGACCAGAATGCCGTCGTCGCGCAGCGCGCGGAAGCAGTCGGCGTAGAACGCTTCCGAACACAAGGCATCGGGGATGCCGCCCACGCCGTAGCCGTCCAGGAAGATCACGTCGGCGTGGTCAGACAGGCCGCGCAGGTGGTCGGCCGCGTCGGCCTGGATGACCTGGAAGCGGTCGTCGTCGCGCGGCACCATGAAGGTGTCGCGCAGCGCAATGACGGCGGGGTCGATCTCGACGACTTCAATGCGGGTGCCGGCCAGGTAGCGATAGCAGAACTTGGGCAGCGAGCCGCCGCCCAGGCCCACCATCAGCATGCGGGCGGGCTCGGGCTTGAACAGCACGAAGCCCATCATCATCCGCGTGTATTCGATTTCCAGCGCGTCGGGATTAAGCACCGACATGCTGCTCTGAATTTCCTTCTGCGTGAAATGCAGCGTGCGGCGCGTGCCCGCGTTCTGAACGAAGGGCCGGTGGATGGATGCGGGCGCGTCGCCAGGCGCGGAGTCGGGTGGCGATGCGTCGACGGGAAGATGGGGGTCGGACATGGGCGGGGCTTGTGGTGAAAACAGGCACAAGATACCACCAGCAATAGGCCGGCCATCACTCCGCGCGCTTGCGATGGCCCGCCCCTACCGCGCCTGCGACGGCTTGCCCCTACTTGCGGACCCAGCGCCCCAGGCCCCCATCGTCGTAGAACTTGATATCCAGGCCGTTGGCCTGACCTTCGCCAGGGTCCGTCTGGAACACGACTGAAGCCAGCGAATCCACCAGATCCGCTTCCCCGGCGGGCGCGAACGCGAACGTGTCGCCATCCCAGTGCGTCATCGGAAAGCGCATGCCCTTGGGTCCCAGCACCAGCGTCAGCGCGCCGTCGGCCTCCTGGATCTCGGCAGGCCCGTAGTAGGCGTTGTCATAGCGGCCCACATACTGGCGCAGCGGTTTGGCGGGCGTGGGGGTCGCGGGCTTGGCGATGCCGGAAAGATCGGCCTGCGGTTCAAAGAAGCCCAGCATGGCGCCGTGATAGGCCGCGTACCAGTCGCGCGTGGGCTTGCCGTACAGCGCCGTATCAATAAACGTTGCGGCCACGGATTCCGCCGCGCCCACCGGTGCGCCGTTGGTCAACACCACGATGCCGATACCGGCGGACGGCACGATCTTGAACGTGGTGCCCGTGCCCATCAGGAACGCGCCGGAATGCCCCATTGACGGGCGTCCGCCCAGTTCCGTGTTGACGTTGAAGCCGTAACCGTAGAAGCCGGAACGCGCATCGATGTCGTGGGCGCGCGCGCTGAATGATTGCGGCGACAAGGCAGGCAGCAGCGCGCTGGCGGCAATCATGGGCTTGCCCTGGTATTGGCCGTTGGCCAGCAACAGCTTCAACCATTGCGCCAGATCCACCACCGTGGAGGACACGCCACCTGCCGGCGCCTGTTGATCGGCGTTGCGCTGCCCCAGCGGCACGAACGCACCCTTCTGATAGCCATGCAGCACGGCGCGATTATCGTGCGCCAGAAAATCGTTGTAGCGATAGCTGGTCGACGTCATGCCCAGCGGCGCGAACAGCAGGTCTTGCGCCAGGCTTTCCCACGGACGGCCCGCCGCCTTCGCCACCGCCTCGGCGCCGATCGTCGTGCTGAAGTTCGCGTAGTGATAAGACGTGCGAAACGCGTCCAGCGGTTGCAGCCGCAGCCGCGCGATGACCTCAGCGCGCGTGTAGCCCAGGTCTTCCAGGTCGTCGCCCGCGGTGCCCGGCAGGCCGGAGCGGTGCGCGAAGAAATCGCCGACGGTGCCGTGCGTGGAGACGTAGGCGTTGCTGAGCGCGAAGTCCGGCAGATACCGCGCAACGGGGTCATCCCACGACACCACGCCCTTGGACACCTCGATGGCCGCCACGGTTGCCGACAGCGACTTCGAGATCGACGCAATCTGGAACACCGTGCGCGCATCCACGGGTGCGTTCTTGCCTGCCTCGCGCGTGCCGTAGCCCTGGGCCAGCACCGTCTTGCCATCGATGACGACCGCCACCGCCATGCCTGGCACCTGACTGCGCGCCATGATGTCCTGGACGATGCCCGGCAGCGCCTTCACCGCCAGGTCCTTGCTGCCCGCCGGAATCGCGATGGCGTCGGCGGGCGGGCTGGCGTGGCTTTCAATGGCGATGGGCTGCGCCCGCGCCGTCATCGAACCGCCCAGGGCCAGAACGACAAGGCTGGCGATGATGGTGTGTGTGTTCGTCATGGTGCCCTCTCAGAAACCCGCTTGATACGCGATGCGGAATACGCCCTGGTTGATGCGGATGGCCTGATCGCGCTGATGCGTGATGCCGGCCTGAATGATGAAGCCCATCGGCGTCACGTAGGTGACAGCGCCCGATAGCGCCCAGTCCCAATCGTCTTGCAAGCCGTACTGCGCCAGCTTGCCGTCACTGCCGGACAATTTGCGCGCGGCGGCCGTGGCGGTGAATTGCCAGCGCTCGCGCGACAGCGATACCGACGTCACCCCATTGCCGTTGCCCACCGGCGCGCCCCGGAACGCGCTGGCAAAGGTGGCCTCGTTGAACCAGCTCAGGCTCCAGGCATCGGCCAGCGGCGCGTCGACCCGAAACCGAGCGGAAACCGTGTTGGCGCTTTCGCCCTGGCCCGGGTCCACGTGCAGCCGGCCGGCGTCCACCCCGCCCGACAGCCCCTCCCAACCCGGCAAGTCTCGAAAGTCGTAAGACACGATGAACGATTTCAGTTGGTCGCTGAACGCCGGCGGCTGGTCGGGCCGGATGAAGCCGTCGTCCACGCTAAGCCGATGGTTGAGCGCCGTGTCGTCGCGCTTGAACAGCATCGCCGCCACCGAGTGCGTGCCGTAGCCGCCGGCGTCGAAGGTGTAGCGGCCGCCCAGGCCGATGGACCCGCGAAATTCCGAGTTCTCGTTAAAGCCGCTGTACAGGCCGTCGATGACATGCCAGGCGTCGCCGAAGCCCAGGTCCATCTTGCCGCCATAGAGCGCGTAGCGGTCCGCCGTATAGGCCGCGAACAGGTTGTCCAGGTCCACGCCCAGATCCGAAAAGGCGTTGTCCTGGGTCTCGTTGTTTGACGAGTTGAGCGTGGCCTTGGTCCGGATCGAGAACCGCTGCGTCAGTTGCAACACCAGCGCGGCTTCCGCCGTGGGTTGCACGCTGCTCCAGTGCGAACGCGGAATCTGTCCGTTGTCGTCCTTGATGCCGAAAAACTCGGTGTAGCCGGTCATCAGCAAGAAGCGGCCATTCACGTGCGGGTAGTCATCCGCGCCGTCGCCCAACTGGCTGTAGGGGGTCAGGAAGATCTCGGTCTTGAAAGGATCAGGCCCCTCTTGCGCGGACGCGGCGCCGGACGCCAGCGCGACCAATGCCATGGCGCGGCCAAGCGCTCTTGTCATACGCGCGCCCATTGCTGGACACCGGCCAGCCCCGATCACCTCGCCAGCTCGGCCGCCAGCTCGCGCACTTGGGAATGGATGTTCCCGAACATGGCGAAGTTGACCCGGCTGGCGACGACGAACACGCCCAGGCCACGATTGGGCGACAACACCGCATAGCTCATGAAGCCGCCCAGGCCGCCGCTTTTGCCCAGCAGCAACGGCGCGCCATTGCGCGGCAGGCTCATCACCCAGCCCAGCCCCATGCCGTCGGCATCGGTCACTTCCGTGCCCACCACGGACTTCAAGCCGTCATACGGCAGCCACATCGTGTGGGCCAGGGTGAACGCTTCCTTGCCCTGCCTGGCGCCGTCCAGATGCCAGCGCATCCAGCGCGCCATGTCGCCCGCCGTGGAATAGATGCCCGCGCTGGCGTACATCACGTCAGGCACCGGCGCGTTCGGATCGGGTTTGTCGAAAGGATCCAGGCCCGTCATCAAGCGCTTTTTCTGCGCGTCGTTCAGCACGTTGGTCGTGTCGACCAGGCCGGCGGGCTTGATGACTTCGTTGGCGAGCACCGTGGAATAGTCGGCGCCCCCCGCCCGGGCCAGCGCATCGCCCAGCAGGCCGAAGCCCAGGTTCGAGTACAGGGTGGTGGTGCCGGGCCGATAGGCGGGCGGGTTGGCGCCGATCCACTTCCAGTAGTACGCGCGGTCGAAGGCCGCGAAGGGATTGTCGGACGGCTTGGCGTTCGGGTCCGGCAGCTCGCGCGGCAAGCCCGCCGAATGCGTGGCCAGGTCCAGCAGGGTGATGGGGCGGCCCTGGGTCTGGACAGGGGCCTTGTCGGGTGCGTACTTGGCCAGGGGGTCGGTCAGCTTGAGCTTGCCCTGGGCCGCCAGCGACGCCAGCACGTCGCCGGCGAACACCTTGGATACCGACGCGATCCGGAAGATGGAATGTTCGTCCGGCTCAACACCATTGCCCGGCGCCGTCTCGCCGTAGCCCTGAATGACGACGTCGTCGCCACGCACCACGGCGATGATCAGGGCGGGCGCGCCGGCGTTCAGGTACAGCTGCATGCCGGCCATGGATACGGCGTCTTGCAAGGCCAGGTCGGTGGCGCGGGCCGGGGCCGTGCCTAGCGCGCAAGAGGCGGCAACAGCCAGGAAGGTAAAGCGTGAAAGGACGCGAGACGCCAGCATGCCGATTCTCTCAAGAGTGCCCGGGGAAGCGGGAATCCCGCCAAGCGAGATGATCCCAAAAACTTCGGCATTGGCCACATTGCAAGGACGAAACAACATTCCGGCATGACGAATGGCATGGCGGGGGCCACGCCCCGGGTCAAAGCCCCGGGTCAAATCCCCATGCGTTCGCGCAGCGGCTTTCGGTACGAGCGTGACACCGGCCAGGCGCTCTCGACCGACCGCATCCGGATCAGCCACTTGTCGACGCTGCGGCGGTCGACGTCCATGACATGCAACGCATTGGCAATGGCGGTGCGGTGGACCCGGAAGAAGATCTTCTCGGGCAGCAAGGTCGACCACAGCCCCAAGGCGCGGGAATCCAGCACCATCGAGCCGTCTTCCAGCCAGATCTCGCTGTAGTTGCCGGCCGATCGCACGCCCACGATCGTCTCGGGCTGCACGCCGCGCACCACGCCGCGCATCGTCAGATAGACCACGGACATGGCGCTCTCGTGCATCGCCGTCCGGCTCTTCTCGAGACTGTGCGAATACTTGGCCTGGCCGATCAGATTGGCGCATTGGTACAAGGCGTTGATCTCGGCGGCGGACCAGGTCCGATGCAGGACGGTGGTGTCGAAACCGATGATCCCGCATAGCTTCTTGTCGTGGAATACCGGCACGCTCAGCACGCTCTTGTTGCCCTGGCGCACGAATTCGGCCTGGATGATGCGTGCGGTGCGCGGCAGGTCGTGCACATCGTGGATGGCCACGGCATAGCCTTGCACCATGAACTTGTGCAGCCATGCGATCAGCGTCGTGGGCACATCCTGAAGTTCGGCGACAAAGGGCTGCGTCTGGCCCCGGCACCATTCATGAGTGTTGCGAAAGCGGAGCATGTCGGGCCGGTATTCAATGAACCAGGCGCGGTCGACATCCGAGGTTTCGCCCATGAAGGCCAGCAGCTCGGCGATGGCGTCATCGACCGGGCGCTTTAGCAAACTCATCGCGCATCGATACAGCCACTTCAGCGACGAGTCAGGCGCGAGTTCGCCTATGGTGTGCGTCTGGTATTGGACTGCATCCTTCACTGCGTTTCCCCTGGCGACCGGATCGAACATCGTCCATGTGCTGCCATGCAGCACGCCAAGCGGCGATTTTCACTCCGGCCCAGGGCAAAGACAAGCTTGAATCAGGAAGATGCGCCGCCAAACAGATCCGCCTGGCGGGGGTCCGCGGCGGTCAGGTCGTAGCCGATCTGCTCGGCCACCTCGCGCAGGATGGCCTGCGCCAGATTGAACGCGGTGTTGGCGGCGGGCACGCCCGCGTAGATCGCGTTTTGCAACAGCACTTCCTTGAGCTCGTCGGGCGTCAGGCGGGACTCATCCGGCGCCGTCAACGCCGCGCGCACATGCAGCTCGAACTCTTCCCACCGGCCCAGCGACAGCGTCACCGCCAGCACCATCATGCGGCGGGCCTTGTGCGGCAAGCCCGGACGGCTCCAGATATCGTGCCAGGCATAGCGCGTGATCAGGTTCTGGTAGTCGGCCGTGAACGTGGTGGCGCGGTCCAGCGAGCGCTGCACCCATTCATCGCCCAACACGGCGCGGCGGTTGGCCAAGCCCCGCTCGAAATCGTCTTGCCGGCTCATCTGATACCCCTTTTGCGTGAATGCGTGAGGATAGGGGCGCAAGCTGAACATCCGCCCGCGCCCCTTGTCGATCAATTCACCGTGATGTTATTGGCTTTCACGACCTCGGCCCAGCGCACTTGTTCGGCGTCGACGAACTTGGCGAAGTCGGCCGCGCTGCTGCCCACGGGGGTCAGGCCCAGCTTGCCGAGCTTTTCGCGGGTGTCGGGGCGGGCCAGCGCTTTCTGCACCAGGTCTTGCAGCTTGGCCACCACGGCGGGGTCGGTGCCGGCGGGCAGGAACAAGCCGTTCCACTCGGCCACGTCAAAGTCCTTGATGCCGGCTTCGCCGACGGTAGCCACGTTCGGCAGTTCGGGCATGCGCTTGGCCGACGATACCGCCAGCGCCTTCAGCTTGCCGCCGCTGACGTAGTTCAGGCTGGACGCGGCGTTGGCGAAATAGACGTCAACCTGCCCGCCCATGACATCAACAATGGCCGGCGCGCCGCCCTTGTACGGCACGTGCACCACGTCGATGCCCGCGTCTTTCTTCAGCAGTTCGGCGGCCATCTGCGCCAGGCTGCCCGGGCCGTAGGACGCAAACGTGTAGCGGCCCGGGTTGGCGCGCGCGGCCGTGATGAAGTCAGGCAGGTTGTTGAAGGCCGAGCCGGGCGCCGCCACCAGGATGTTCGGCACGCTGACGGCCTGCGAGACCGGCACGAAGTCCTTTTTCACGTCGTAGGGCAGCTTGCGCAGCGCCGGGTTGATCGCGAAGGCGGACGCATCGAACAGCACCGTGTAGCCGTCCGGCTTGGCACGCGCCACGTAGGCCGCGCCGATAGCGCCGCTGGCGCCACCCTTGTTTTCGATGACCACGCTTTGGCCGGCTACTTCGCCCATGCCTTGCGCGATGATGCGCGCGGCGTTGTCGGCGCCGCCACCGGCGGAATACGGCACCACCATGGTGATGGGTTGCTCGGGATAGCCGGCGGCGTGAGCCGTGCCCAACGCGCTGGTCAGGCCAATGGTGGCGGCCAGGGCCGCGATGTAGGTTTTCTTCATGTGTGCTCCTCAAGTCCCCCCTACGGGGATGTGAAATGGATCATGGAATCGTGGCGCGATCCGCCTGGCAAAGTCAGACGGTCGCGATGGGGTTGACCGGCGCGCCCACCAGACCGGGCACGTACATGGGTGCGGCGGTCAGGAAAAAAGCGTGTCGGCCATGCTGGCGCAACCATTGCGCCAGCGGGGTCAGGTGCCAAAGCTCGCCCAGCGGCAGGCCCAGCTTGAACAGGCATTGTTCGTGCAGGGGCAGCAGCGGCCCCGTGCCCGTATCCAGGTGATGGTTGCGCAGTTCCACGGCGTGGTTGTCGGCGGCGATGGCCGCGATGCGGCTCTCCTTTATCCACGCCAGCAGTTGCGCGTCCGCGCCATCCAGCACGCAGCAACTGGTCTTGAGCCGGTCTTGTTCGTCGTCGCCCAAGGTCAGCGCCAGATCGGCCAGGCCGGTGTGCAGGCACAGCACGTCGCCCGGGCGAACCTGCACGCCATCGGCCTGCATCACGTCCATCAGGTCGCGGTAGGAGACCTTGCGATGCGCGTCGCCAAAGCGGGCGCGCAGGTCCACCATCACGCCACGGCCCTGGATGCCGTGCCGCGCCATCGGGGCAATGGACAGGTCTTGGGTGCCGGCAAAGTTCTCTGATTGAGGTTCGCTGACGGTAAAGCCGTTGTAGCCGGTGGGCTGCGCGTCACCGGTGCCATGTGCGTCGTACATCGATCCCACATGACCCAGCGCGTCCCATTGCGTGGAGTACTGCGGCGACAGGGTGACGCGGTCATCGCTGACAACGTCGGTGGCGCCGGGCACGTCGCGCGCCAAGGGGTAGCGGTAGACCGGCACGCCATTCTTTTCAGCGGCTTGGATCACCGGGCCCTTGCGGCGCGGGTTGAGCACGGGTGCGCGCGGCACCGTCAGCGGCAGGCTCAAGGAAAACGACAGGCCGGTCTGAATTTCGGCAACAGCGGCCAAGCGCGCCTGGCTGTCCAGGTAATTAAGGGTGCCGAGCTGGTCGTCATGCCCGAAGTCCCCCCAATTCGATCCTTCCGGCCGATGCCCGTAGCGGCGTGCTTGATTCATGGCTGCTGTCTCCTCGTCCTGTCACGGACGAATTTTGCTATCGTTTTGTTACGGCTTATTGCACCACAGCGGATTGCATTAATTGCTCGATTTCCTGCTCGGTGTATCCCAGGGTGGACAGTATTTTTTCGCTGTGTTCCCCCAAACTGGGCGCGGCGCGGCCGGCGGCGCTGTCGTTGGTGCTGTCGTTGGTGCTGTTTTTCGCGCTTCCGATGGCGTTCTCGGTGACCGCTTCGGGGGCCTTGCCTTCGCTGGCAGCGGCCTGGCCGGACGCACCGAAATGCGCCCATTGCGCCAGGCCCAGATAGTTGCCCGCCTGCTTGCTGTGATACGGGCGCATCAGCCCCATGGCTTCCACCTGCGGGTGGTCGAACATGTCTTCCACCGGGCGCACCTCGGCGCAGGGCACGCTCTGGCCAAAGCGCTCGGCCCATTCACGGGCGGAGGCGCGCGACAAGGCCTGGCGCACCAGCGGCACCAGCACGGCCGCCTGCGCCGCGCGCTTCTTGACGGTGTCGTAGTCGGGGTGGTCGGCCAGGTCAGGCAGGTCCAGATGGCCGCACAGGGCGCGCCAGAAATGCGGCGTGTTGGCCGACAAATACAGATGGCCTTCGCGCGTGGGATGGATGCCCGTGATGCCGCCCGAGCGCATGTCGCGCTCAAGGTGGCGCGGCTCGCCCTCGGCCCACACCAGGCGGGCCGATTGCATGGCCAGCGCGCTACCCAGCAGCGATACCTCGATGGCCTGGCCCCGCCCCGTCTTCTCGCGCTGGTAAAGCGCCGCCGACACGCTGTTCGAGATCAACGCGGCGCCGTAGTAGTCCACCACCGATCCGTACAACACTTCGGGCGGGCCGTCGGCCTTGGCCTGCGCCGCGCACATGCCCGTCATCGATTGCAGCACCTGGTCGTAACCCGCATGGCGCGCCATGGGGCCGACCGCGCCGTAGCCCGTCATGGCGCAATAGATCAGGCGCGGGTTCACGGCCGACACGGTGGCGAAGTCTATCCGCAGCCGTTCCGGCACGCCCGGCCGGAAGTTATGGACCAGCACATCGGCCTCACGCACCAGCCGAAGCAGCACCTCGTGGCCGGCCTCGTCCTTCAGGTTCAGGCACAGGCCGCGCTTGTTGCGGTTGATGCCCAGAAAGGCGCGGCTTTCAGCCGCCAGTGTGGACGGGTACTTGCGCAGGTTGTCGCCTTCGGGCGGCTCCACCTTGATCACGTCGGCGCCCATGTCGCCCAGCAGGGCGCAGCCGTAGGGGCCGGCAATGTAGGCGCTCAGGTCCAGCACCTTGATGCCTGCCAGCGGCAGGTTGGCGGGGGATTCAAATTCCATTTTTTGGTTCACTTAATGTCCATGGCCTGGCGCGCGTCAGGCGGCCCGGCCGGCTGCCAGCAGCACATCGCGGGCGCGTTGCACGAAGGGCGCGTCGATCATCTTTCCGTCCAGCAGGAAGGCGCCCACGCCGTCCTGCTCGCGGCTGGCCGACACAATCCGCTCGGCCTCGGCGACCTCTTCGGCGCTGAAGCCGAAGACCTCGTTGGCGATGGCGACCTGGCTGGGATGCACGCAGGATTTGCCCAGAAAGCCCAGCGAACGGGCCAGCTTCGCTTCCGCGCGAAAGCCCTCGGCATCGCGCACGCGGGCATAGGCCGCGTCCATGGCGTACTTGCCCGCGCAACCGGCACCCAGCCGCAAGGGCAGCATCACCGCGCGCAGCGTTTCGGGCTGGTAACGGTCGATACCCAACGGTTCGAACAGATCGGCCAGGCCCAATTGCAAGCCGGCCACACGCGGATGCGCGGCGGCCAACTCGGCCGCGCTGGCCAAGGCGCGCGGGGTTTCCACGGTGATAAGGAATTCATTCTGAAAGCCCGCGGCAATGGCTTGGGCGGCGGCCTCGCACAGCGCCGTGGCGCTTTCCACCTTGGGCAGATTCAGCAGGTCAATCGGCAAGCCGCCCAGCGCGTCCAGGTCGGCGGCAAAGTACGGGGTATCGGCCGCATTCACGCGAACGATAATTTTCTTGGGATGTAGCGCCTGCGCCGACGCAAAGCCGGGGGAGGCCAGCCAGTGGGCCAAGGCATCGCGCGCCTCTTGCTTGCGCGTGGGGGCAACAGCGTCCTCCAGATCGAAGGACAGCGCGTCCGCCTGGCTGGCCATGGCTTTATCGAAGAGGTCCGGGCGCGAACCCGGCACGAATAGCTTGCTTCTCATTGGTGTCTCCTGGTGGCATTGTGGCGCTGCGCCACGGCGTCAGGGGACAGCCAAATTACGATAAGAAGATAGAATATCTATCGTTATGAACACCGACTTCCTACATACGCTGGCCGCCGTGGGCCAGCATGGCTCCATGGCCGAGGCCGCTCGCCGCCTGGGGTTGACCCATGGCGCCGTGGCGCAACAGGTGCGCAAACTGGAGCAGGAACTGGGCGTGCCGCTGGTGGCGCGCGCCGGCCGCACGGTGCACCTGACGGCCAAGGCGATTGAACTGATCGGCCCCATGCGCGAGGTCCTGGAGCGCATCGAGAAGATCCGCTACCTGGCGCGATCCGACGAAATGATGGGAGAGCTGAGGCTGGGCGCCGGCAACACCGCGTTGAATTCCATGGTGCCGGCCATCCTGGAACATCTGGTCAGCCGCCACCCGCTGATCAACGTCGAGATTCAGCCGGGGCATTCGGTGCGCTTCTATCCCGCCATTGAAAGCGGCGAACTGGATGCCGCCATCGCCCTGGAGGCGCCTTACCCGCTATCCAAAAGCCTGGGCTGGCAGTTGCTGCGCGAAGAACCCTATGTGCTGGCGGCGGCCCCACGCCACGCGGGGCGGCATCCGCACAGCCTGCTGACCACCGAGCCGTTCATCCGCTATCAGCGCAGCGACTGGGGCGGCAGCCACGTCGATGACTATCTGCGGCGGGTGGGCATCACACCGCGTGAACGCTTCGAACTGAACGCCATCGAGTCGATCGCGGTGATGGTCAGCCGCGACCTGGGCGTGGCGATCCTGCCGCAATCGACCAACGGCGCGATCGAACGGCTGGGCCTGTTGGCGCTACCGCTGCCCGAACACTGCGAACCGCGCCGCTTCGGGCTGATCTGGTCACGGGTGTCGCCCCGGCTGGCGCTGATCCGGGCGTTTCGTGACATCGCGGTGGTGGAGTACGCCAAGGTGCAACTACCCGGCGCACCCCGCCCCGGTGCGTGACGCCGGCAAAGGCGTATCGGCCGAGGTATTGCCGGCGAACTTGCGGATCTTCTCGGCCAGTTCCGGTGTTGGCCGCTCATAGCTGTAGCAGTACGGCGGCGTGGGGGCTGACTCGGGGCGGTAGTCCTGAAGCACGGGCTTGGCATCGCCCAGGTACAGGTTGTCTTTCAAGCGCAAGAAGGCCTTGTAGTCGCGCGTGTAGCCATGCACGGCCTTCAATTTTTCATAGGCGCCGCGATCCGATTCGCCGTTGTCCAGCGCGCTGCGTCCGGAGGCGATGGGAATGTAGCGGCAGTAGTTCACATTGATGCCTTCCACCGTAGGGAAGAATTCCGGCTCGACGCATTTGCGCTTCGTGTCGTTGTTGAAGATGTTTCCTTCGACCAGCGCTTTCGCTTCCAGGCTGAAGCTCATGCCGTAGAAGTCCCAGTTTTCAAGCAGGTTGTTGAACAGGTGGAAGGTGCCGAATTGCCCGCGCGGATTGCGCTGCACGGTATTGAAAAAGTAATTGTGGTGCAGCGTCACGCGGGCAATGGAATCGCGCTCGTAGTTGTGGAACAGGTCTTTGGACGTAATGTTGTTCAGCAGCATGACCTTGTTCGAGTTATGGAACTTGGTCCATGAAATCGTGACGTCGGTCGAGCCGTTCTTCACGTTGAGCAGCCGGTCGGACATGCGCGACAGATCCATATGATCCACCCACACGTCGCGGCTGCCATTGGCCACGTTCACCGCTTGCGTCAGCCGGTTCAGGCGCCCGTCTATCGTCAGATGCGTCAGGATCACGTTCTGGCTGCCATACACGCCCAGGCCGTCGTCGATCAATGCGACACGCTTGCCGCGTCCATCGATCGTGGTGTTCGACGGCACGCGAAGCTGCTTCTTCAGCACAATCGTCATGTCGGACGCAAAGCGGATCCACGTGGGTCCTTTCTTGGCTTGCGCCAGCGCGGCGCGCAGCGTGCCCGGCCCCGCGTCCTGGTCGGAGGTGACCTCGATCAACCTGCCGCCCAAGCCGCCCGTGGCCCGGGCGCCGTAGCCCTCGCGCTGTTGCAAGAGCGACGAAACCCAGGCGCAGCTTGCATCCGGGGTGGCGCACGATTCACTGGCTGCGGCGGTGCCGCCCGCCAACATGGCGAAGGCCGGAATGGCCCAGGCCAGCAAGCGACGCAACGCCTTCATTCCGGGCTTCGCTCGGGTCTTCGTTTCTGGCTTCTTTCCAGGCTGCATTCGCGCCCTCCTAGTCACTGCGCGGAGCGATCCGCGGGCGTCACATGGCGCCAGATGCCGCCGCTTGCGCGCAGGTCTTCCGGCGGGCCGGCCAGGTGTTCGCGCAGCCGTTCGAAGTAGGCGGCCTTCCAACGCTCCGCATACGCATCGGCGTCTTCACCGGGATTGGCGGCAGGCAGCATTTCCAAGGTATAGGCCACGTGGCCGTTTTCCCAGCGCGGCACGTAGAACACCGACGGCACGCCCAGCCGATGCGCCAGGTGCGACGCAAAGCTGGAATACGTGACGTCCTGCCCTTCGAAAGTGGTTCGCGGCGCGGCCGGGTTTGCCGCGCCATCGATGGCCAGACACAGCACATAGCCCGAGTTCAGTGCGCGCATGCAGGCCTTGGCCACCTGCGCCTCGGTCTGGTCGGCGGTGGAAATCAAGGCCGTGGCGTAGCTGCTTTGGGCCACGCTGGGCGCGGTCGCGAGCCAACGCGAGGGGATGCCCAGCAATTCCAACGCCATCAGCCCGGCATACATGGGGCCGACGTGCGCCGTGGCAACGACCACCCCCCGGCCGGCCGCCAAGAGCGGCGCAAAAAAGCGTTCGCCGGTGTCCAGCTCGCCCAGCACCTGCATGGCCTCTTCGACGCTGTCCTCGCGGCATTCCAGCCAGTCGAACAGCAGGTGGTCCATCATGTGGCCCCAGCGCACCCGGCGCTCCCATTCCACGCGATCAATATCCTTGTCACCGCGCAACGACCACGCCCAGTCCAGACGCGCCTGCGGGATGGGCGCGGAATCCAGACGCGCTTCCATCTGGCGCACGGCTTCCTGAAAGGTCGCGGGCAGTTGCTCGCTACGTGCCGCGACATACTTGTCGTACAGCGCCTCGGCCTCTTGCTTGCGGCCCGCCTGCGACAAGGCGCCGATGGTCGAGCGCTGCCACATTCCCTTCTCGGGCGATTTCTCCAGCAGCTTCAGCATCTGCTCGGCGGCTTCGTCGTACCGCAAGGTGTAGCGCAGCGCGCGCGCATACAGCGCCCGCGTCTGCTCCAGATCCGGCGCCAGTTCAATCGCCTGCGCAAGCGGCGCAACGGCCTCTTTGTAGCGGCCGGCGCGCAGCAGGGTTTCGCCGTATAGCGTCAGCAGCCTGACGTCGGCCGGCGACGCGCGCAAGCCCGCCTCGAAGTGCGTCAGCGCATGCACCTTGCGGTCATCTTCAGTGCTCCGCCGAAGGTGCGACAAGCCGAGCGACGAGCGCAAGGCGGCGCTGTCGTGCCCCGCGCCCAGCGCCGCATTGCCAAGCTGAATGGCGGCCTCGGCGCGGTCATCGTCCATCAAGGCGCGCACGGCAACGGTCGCCACGCGCTCGTTCGGCAGCTTGTTCGGATCCAGCGACGCCGCGATGCCTGCCGCATCAGCCGCATCGCCGTTGCGCGAAAAGGCCAGCATCCAGAAGTGCGCTTCGCCGGGGTCCGCGTGCGCGATGTCCAGCGTGGCGCGGGCGACGTCGGCGGCCTCGGCGACACGGCCGGCCTGCACGCGCAACTGGATCCGCGCGGCATGCATGGCTGCGGATTCCGGCGCCAACGCGCCGGCGGCGTCGGCCTCGGCAATGGCGCGTTCCCACTGCTCGGTGCGCCCCAACAGGCTGGCCAGCGTGCGGCGTTCATCGGCGCGCAAGGGGTAGGCGGCAATCAGCACCTCCAGCGCGGCAATGGCTAGCGCAAGCCGGCCTTCCCGCATGTAAGGCGAAACCAGCAAGCGTCGCACATCGCGCCAGCCATCGCTTGCGCCCACCAGCACCGGCGCAAGCTTGGCCATGTCGCGCGCGGGGTCTTCGGCGTCCAGGATTTCCTTGATGACTTCGCGCAGCCGCGCGGTGGCGTCGGCCTGCGCGCGGCGCGCCGCGACGGCAGGATTGACAGCCGAAGCACCAGCCGAATCAACCGAATTTTGAACCGGGTTTTCAACCGGGTTTTCAACCATGTCGCAGCCCCCTCAACAACGCCATCCCCACACGGGTGATGAACATCAACACGAATCCCAGCGCCAGCGCTTGCAGCAACAAGATGGCAGTGCGCGGGCTGCTCGGCCGGTCGGTGGGCACCGGTTGCGCAATGATGGACAGGTACCGCTGCAAGCGCAGCGCATCCGTCATGGCCTGCTGGTATGACTGCTGCGCCAGGGTCAGGTTCGAATCCGCGAAGGCCTGGGTGTTTCTCAGCGCTTCGTAGGATTTAAGCTGCTTCGCTTCGGTGTTGCCCTGGCCGCTCAGGCGACGGCGCACCGACTCAATCCGCTTCTTCAACGCTACCACCTGCATTTCAGCGGGCTTCAGCATGAAATGGTCTTTGTTGCCCAGCGCACGAATCTTGTCCAGATTGATCTGCGCGCTGCTCAACTCGGTCTCAAGCTGGCTGGACAGGTTCAGCAGCATCGACACCGTGGCGGTCGGGTCGATGTTGCCGTGCGTGGTGCGCCACGCCGTCAGCGCCTCGCGGGCGCCAAGCGCCTTTTGCTCGGCAAGCCGCACCGACTCTTCGCTGACCTTGAGCTTGTCGGCCACGCCCTTCTTGTTCATCGAACTGACGAATTCCTCGGCCAGCCCGATCAGCGCGCGGGACAAGGTGGCGGCGTCGTCGGGGGAATACGCGCTGACGCGCAACACGTCGATCTGCTCCAGCGCGTTGAACGACACGTGCACCGCCCGTTGATAGGCACGGTAAAGATCGTCGTTGCTTGAGTCTTCGGAAAGATGGTTGAGCGGGTCCACGCCCGCATGCACCAGGTATTGGCGCAGGCCCACGCGTTGATCAAGCTGCTGCATGGCGTCGCGCGATTTCAGGAAATCGGCCACGGCCCAGCCGTCGACAAAGCCGCCCAGCATGCCGCCCATGTTGCCGGTGGTGAGCAGGCTTGCCGGCCCGCCTCCGCCGCCTTGCTGACCCGACCCCGCCTGCACGAAGAAGCGCGATTCTGCTTCGTAGCGCGGCGTGGCGATGATCAGCGCGTAGACCAGGGCGAACGCCACCGGCGCAATCACGATCAGCGCATTGATCCAGCGGTGGCGGCGGCGCTCGCGTATCGACGCCTGCCGTTCCAGACGGCGGCGTTCGATCTCGGAGCCGCCTTCAGATGCCAAGCTGGCTGTCCTCGAAGCCTCCGAAGACGTCGTCGCCCGCGTTGCCGGATTCGTTCCTTGATCGTCTTGGGGGGAACCGGCTGATGCATTGGTCGAGGTCGTCTTCGATCCGGAGGTTGCTTCGTTCATAAATCAAGCCTTTCAGGCAATAGTCCGCCAACTGATTCTGGCGATAACTGGAAAAAATCAATGTCCGGCCAATCAGCCGCTCTTCGAACAGCGCCAGCCAGAGACGGGTGAAACGGCAGGGCTCGAAAGGGATGGACCCTTCGATCACATACACGTCGAACGCCGGCGCCAGCGCCAGTGCGAACGAAAATTCCTGCCGTGCGTAGAGCGGCCAATGCTCCATGGGCTTGGCCAGGGTCTTGGGGTCGCTGATCAGGTCGGCAACCAGTTCGTGGGTGGCATCCGCGTCGATCTCGTACATCTCGCTGACGAAGTCGATCATGCTCAGGCCGTTTGCCTTGCCGCGAATAAAGCCTTGCCGGCCGATGGCCCACGACACGTTTCCGTCGTGCTTGACGAAGCCCTGGCGCGGCGGGCGCAGGTTGCACAGCACGTCGATAATCTGGCGATGCATTTCCGGCGCGGGCGACAGCAGCGCATAGCGCCCCACCGGAATGTCCAGGGTGACGTTGGCCAGCAGCGCCTGCCTGGCGCCAAAGGCAAAGGGCTCGTCGGTGACGCCGTTCAGATGAATCATCTTCGTGCCTCACATTGGCTGGATGTTGGGGCGGGCCAGACGCTCGGCCGCCAAGGCAACCACCATCAGGAACACCAGGGACGTCAGGAAGTAACCCAGGCTGGCGTCGGTCGATTCGTAGGCCTCGAAGTACGCGGAGCGCAACAGCTGCATGCCGTGCGCGAACGGCGACCACAGGATCCACGGGCGCAGATGCTCGGGTAGCTGTTCCGACACGAAGAACACGCCCGAGAAAATCTGCAAGAAGCGCTCGATCACCGGCGCCAGCCGCAGGAAGAAGTGCCAGAAGGTGGCAATCGACCCGAACAGCAGGCCCATGGCCGAGCCGCAACATCCCATCAGCACGACAAACAGCACAAACCCGCCCCAGCTTATCGGCAGGGTGATGAACCCCAGCGCGTGGCCGGCACTGATCAGTATCGCGAACACCACCAGGTATATCGAAAGGTAGATAAGCGACTGCACCAGCGCGCACATCAGCGGCGTCACCCCCTGGAAGTTCAAGATGCCGCGCGCCGAAATATAGGCCGCGCTGCTTCTGAAAATGATCTGCCGGAACATGATCCAGGTGGTGGCGCCCAGCAGCGAAAACGTCTGCACATCCATGCCCAGGATGTAGTGCGTGCCCATCAGGATGTACAGCGACGAAATCAGCGTCAGCAGCACCACCGGGCCCACCAGGGCCCACAGCAGGGCGATGCGGCTTTCGCCGTGGATCACGCGCAACTGAAACACGAACAGCGCCAGCAAGGTGCGTCCCACGGGCCGGTATTCGGCCATGCGCGGATGATGCCCGTCATGCAGCACCCGCAGGTGTTGCCGCAGGATCGCAAGGTCCGCGGCCTCGTCGCGCGGCAGCTCGACTTCCAGCGCGATGTCGTTGCGCGAGGCATGGCGACGCGCGTCACGCGCCTCGTCCTGCTTGCGCCGCTCCACGCGCCGCGCATGCGCATCGGCCAGGCGTTGGTCTTCGGCCACCAGCTTGGCCGGCATGTAGCCCGGCGCGAACACCTCGACACCCGCGCGGATGTCCTGCTCAAGCAAACGCACGATGATGCGCAGCCTGCGCCGCGAAAAATCGGCGACGGTCTCATCGACTTTGCCGCGCGCAATCTCCGCGTCCAGTTCCGCCTGCACGGCCTCGTACACCGCCCGGCGGGCGGCCACGGAGTCGTGCGGCTCGCCCTGCAGGCGCGCCAGCAAAGGCTTGAACAAGACAGCAGGCGGCGCCTTGGCTTCAAACAGCACGGCCGGGTCCAGCCGCCAGGCGTCGACCCCGGACCCTACCGCGTAACTACTGTCCTTGCGGCGCGAGCGCCAACCCTTGATCCGGTCCTCGTTGCTCATCGACACGCTATTGAGACACGCCGGTAGAGCTGCCGCCCGAATCGCTGTCGATGGCCCGCGTGGCGCTGAAGCCTGCGCTCATGGTGACGCGGAATGCCGACAAGACCTTCTGAACCTGGGTAAACGGCGCATCCGAAATGTAGATGGCCTGGCCTTCATGCACGGTGAATTCACGCGCCAGCGCCACCTGCTCCGGACGGGTCAGGTCAAACTGGTAGACCACCGGCAGCATGTCCGGCTTGCCTTCCACGCCCGCCTTCGCTGGCGTGAACAGGAACACCGAACGCGGATCCGCCAGCTTGTCGTCCAGGCCGCGCGAATCAGCCAGCGCGTCCAGCACGCTGTAGTTGCGCTTGCTGATCGCCACGCGGCCTTGCGTGCCGGCCGCGCCCAGCACCGTCAGGTACTCGCGCGAATCGTAGGCGGTGATGACGTCGCCCGGCCGCAGCAGGATGTCGTTGTTCTGGTTGCGATAGATATCCGACAGCCGCACGGACGCCACCTGGTTGTCGCGGCGCAGGCTGATGACCAGTTGCTCGGGGTTCGTCTGCACGGGCGCGGCCTGCGCCAGCGCGCTGCTCAGCCGTTGCGCGGTCTGGGTGATGGGGTACATGCCGGGCTTGGTCAGGTTGCCCTGCACGGTCACCATCTGGCCGCGCTCGGCGGCGGCGCGCGTCACGCTGACGTCGGCGCCCACCACCAGCTTGGCCAGGCGCTGCACAACGCGGTCATGCAGCTGGGCCAGCGTCAGGCCGCCGGCCTGGAATTTTCCGATGATGGGGAAATAGACGTTGCCCGCCCGGTCGATCTGCTGGTTGCCCAGGTCGCTGACGCCGGACGGGTCCGCCGCGAACACGCCCAGGCCACCGCGTTCCCACACTTTCACGTTGATGCCGTCGCCCGGAACCAGGCGGTCGAACCCCGCCTCGGTCAGGTCACGGTAGCGGACCGGAAAGTCCGCGACGTCGGGCACCCTGCTTTCTTGCACAAGCTCGCGCGAGGCGGGCATCACGATGACGTCCTTGTCGTCGTGCGCCCCCGTCATCTCGCTCAACATGGGACCGGAACGCGGCAGCTGGCATCCCGTCAATGACAGGGCGGCAAGCACCATCATGGTGATTGCCGCGTTGCGCCGCAGGCTCGGAGCCGGGACGTTCATTTGCATAAAAACCTTAACCTTTAAGACCTCGGAAAATTGAACGGCTGATCAGCGCAACCGCTGATCAGCCGCTCAAAGCCGCCTATCAGGCAAGCATCCGTTGCATCGGCACGTAGTCGATGCGCTCATCGTTCTCGGAGACAGGCATGACGGGCACGCACAGGCTCAGGAACATGGACAACATCGCGTCCAGCGAAAACAGGTTCTGCGCCCGCTGCCGGCTTTGCGTTTTCAATTCCTGGTTGGTGCGCGCCAGGTCGATCATCGACTCCACCTTGTCGCAGGCCTCGTGCATGTCCGGATGCTCGACATCCGAAAGCAGATGCCCCGTCTCGTTCTCGACAAAGCACTCGCCCGCGCCGCCGGCCGGTGTGGAGATCACCGGCACGCCCAGAAGCTGGGCCTCGATCAGCACGTTGGGCAAGCCCTCGTAGCGCGACAGCAGCACACTGGCATCCATCTGCGAATACCAGTAGCCCACGTGGTTCGACAGGCCCACCAGCAGCAGCCGGTCTTGCACGCGCAGCTCTTCGGCCAGCGCCACGATGTTGTCGTGCAGGCGGCCGTCGCCCACGATGACAAAGCGCGCCTGCGGTCGTCGTTTCAGATAGAGCGCGGCAAGCTTGATCCATAGTTGCGGGCGCTTGTCGGGCTCCAGGCGGAACACGCCGCCGATCGTTTCCGTCGCGTCACTGGTGCTTTCCTTGAAGGCCTCCCACTTGGCTTCGTCCGCGGGCGAGGCATTGACCGCCAGGTCCGGCACGCCGTTGTACAAGACGTGAAAGCGCACGATGGGGATGCCCAGCCAGTCCGCATAGGCCTCGGCGGCCGTGCGGCTGTTGCTGACGAAATACACCCCGGGCACTTGCGCCAGGGCCTGAAACAGTTCGGGGTATTCCTCGCGGAACCGATCCTTGCGGATGTTGGGCGGCAGCCCGCGAAACACCAGGTGGATGGTCGGGGCGCCGGCCAGCAGCGCGGCCAATGCGCCGAACAGGCACGTGCCGTCCTGCCACAGGCTGACCACGTCGAAAGGGTTGGCGCGCAACACCGGCGCCAGGCGCGTGACGCCATAGTGCACGGGCGGCGGCAACTGTTCCAGCAGACGGCCCAGGCGGCCGTCGGGCACGGATTGATGCGCCACCGACACGGCGGGCAAGCGATTGATTTCGGTGACCGGAATCTGCGCCTTCACCAGCACGGGCAAGAAGAAGTCCAAGCCCTGCTTCTTCGAGGAACCGTTCGGCTCGGTGTGCTGCTTGACCATCACCTCAACCTTCTCGGGCCGCATCAGCGCGGGGGCCGCGCCATTGCCAGGCAATACTTGGTCAGGCAATTCGGCCATGCGCGTCAATTCGCCGGCCAGCCGCGTCAATTGCCGTTCGGCGCCGCCCGGCCCCAGGCTGCCGGTAACCAGCGCCACCGAGATCGGCTTTTCCGGCGGCTGCTCGGGAATCTGGCGATTCCGAAAATGCAGGATCGCATGCTTCATCGACACGATCCTGATGTCCTTGCCCGCCAGCGCCGCCTCGGGCTCCAGGCCGCGATAGAAGGCGTAGTCGCGAGCCAGGCCCTCGGCCAGTTCCGCCGCCTTGCTGCCCGGCGCCAGATGGCTGGCCACGGGCCGGATCGCTTCATAGGCTTCAAGCAGCAAGCCGCGCTTGCGCAGGCGCTTGGCGAATTCGACGCGGATATTGCGATCCGTATGTTGCAGGATCAAGCGGCGAAACAGCGCATCCGACTGCGCGTGCGCGCGGATGTCGCTCAGCAGCTTGGCACGCGCAAACAAGCGCGAGGGGTTCTCCGACGACTCGGGCAGATGGCGGTCGACCAAGGCCAGGGCCTCGTCGACATGCCGTTCCTTGACGAGGCGAGTCGCGCAGTAGCGGACGATCAGAAGATCGTCCGGCCATTCTTTCAAGAGCGTGGCCCACTGCTCGGCCATGCCCTCGTTCAAGCCCGCCGACTCCTTCAGTCGAAGGAGCAGAAAACGCACTTTGGAGTCTTCCAGGTGCTCGCGCGCCAGCGCCTCGGCGCGCGGCAGGTTTTCCTGGGCGACCTGAACCCGCACCGACGCCGCAACGATCTCCTCCAACTGGGCGTGCACCCATTGAAGGTCGGACATTACGCCAGTCCGCTCGGCTGTCAGCGGCGGGTTCATGCGGCCTTCCTGCGGTTGGCCTTTTCAATCCACACCAGGCAACGGTCGATGTAGTGGTCGTACTGTGCCGGGTTGTCGGACTGTTCCTTCAGGCGCCGCCAGTAAGGCAGGGCGTGCTCGAAGCGATGCAGGCGCATGGCGCCCACGGCGGCCAGGCGCAGGCCGATGGCGTCGGTGGGCACAAGCTGCAGAATGCGTTCGCCCAGCGCCAGGCGCTCGGTGGTGCTGGCCGGATCCAGCGCACGCGCTTCGGCATACAAGACCGCGATGATGCGGCGCTTCTCGTGTTCGACCTCGGTCATGGCCGGCCACGCCTGCGCCACGCGCTCCAGCAAGGTCCAGGCGCCGCGATGATCGCCGGCGGCCAGGATTTCGCGGGCGCCACGGATGGCGCGCGGGCCCAGCCTGCCAAGCTGGCGCTCGGCTTCGTCCTTGGCGCTTTGATCGGCCGATGCATGCGCCAGCACCATCTTGTAGGCGTCGATGGCTTCGCCGAACCAGCCGCCGTTGAATGCCACACGCGCAAAGTACAACTGCGTGCTGAGCGGGGCGGCTTCTTCCGCCGCGGCTTGCTCCAGATGGCGCATCGCGGTTTGCTTGTCGCCCAGGGCGTCGGCGGCGCGGCCACGCATGGTGTCCAGCTCGGGGAAGTCCACCTGGCTGTCCAGCGCGATGTCCGTCAGGTCGATCACTTCCTTGTGGTTGCCCGCCAAGAGCGCGGCGCGCACGCCCAGGCGCATGGCACGTTCGAAGGCGCGTTGCGAGCGCAGGGCGGTCAAGGCATCGGGGTTAAGCAGGCGGTGCGCGCAGATGCGTTCGGCCGCGTCACGCAAGCGCCCTTCTTCCAGGGCGCGCGTGCCTTCTTCGGCCCATGCCGAGGATTGCGACAACAGCCAGGTGCGGATGTCTTCCCGCTCGCTCTGGGCCAGTCGGCAAGACACGGCCAACGCCGCCGCCGCCAGAATGAAGCCGCGCCACGAAGCCTCTTTGACCAGCTCCAGCGCCAACACGTCGTCCAGCGCGGGCGACTCGGACGCCAGCACGCGCAGCGCCGCGCGGTCACCATTCAACAGCCTGTCGCGCCACAGCACCGCAAAGCCTCGGCCATGCGACGGAATGGCCTCGCGCACTTCCTGAACCCAGCGCAACACCGCTTCCATGTCACCGCTGGCTTGCAGCAGCGACAGCACCGTGTCGGCCGCTTCCAGCGCGCTGGCCTCGTCCGGCGAGGCAATGCGGAACAGTTGCTTCCAGTTGCCCAGCGCTTCGTCCACATAGCCCAACTGCCCCGCCGACACGGCGGCGATGCGCACGATTTCGGGGGTTTCGATTTCGTCGCCCAGCAGGCCGGCCGCCAGCGAGTACGCCACGTCGTAGCGACCCAGCTTGAACTGGTTGCGCATCAGCACCTGCTCGGCCTTGCTGCCGGTGGCCAACGCACCGTCTGCGCCGTCCGCGCTACCCAGTAGCGCCAGCGAGCCTTCGTAGTCGCCCAGCTCTTCTTGAATGCGAGCGAACAGCAGCGTGTGCTCGGGCAGGCCGGGATGGCGGCGCAGCACGTCGCGCACCCGGCGCGAGGCTTCGCGCAGGTCGCCCGATTCCCAGATCTTTTCAATGCGCTCGGCGCTTTCGTCCGCGGTCAGCTTGGGCACAACGGGCTGCGTCGTGGCGGTGCTCATGCGCGGACGCATGTAGTTCTTGAACCACTCGGCGTACAGGCGCTCGGCGAAGGTCTGCGTGTAGTGCGTCAGGTCAAGCCCGCCGTTTTCCATCGCATCGGCCTGGCCGATCTTGTTCATCAGCGGCGTCGGGTCATAGCACGGCACGCCGATGCGCTGCGCGCCGGCGGCCACCGCGGCAATCAGTTGGGCGCGCTGTTCGATCGGCACGTTGTCCGGCGTCAAGGCGTTGACGTGCGTGACGAACACCACTTTGTCGTGGCCCAGCAGGTCCACCAACTGACGCATCTCGCCGTCGATCTCTTCGTCCGTCTGGTCGCGCTTGACGATGCGGGCGAGCAGCTCGCGGTCGTCCTGGGAAAGCCCCTTGAAGACCGGATCCTGGTCCAGCAGCGCGCGGCGTTCAGCCAGGCGGTCTGCGTGCGCCATGGACCAGAACATCCGCGTGCGGGTGCGGTCGGCGAAGAACTCACTGAAGTAGCGCCCCAGGTAGTTGGACTGGATGGGGTAGCCGTCAATGGTCAGCAGCTTGCGCGAGGACAGCTCGACCATGTACAGGTCGGCCGGCTTGTGCGTGCCACGGCGAGCCTGCTCGCCGTTGGACGGGCGGAACACCAGGCGCTGCACGTCGGCCGGAATATCGGCCTGGCCGAACATGAAGCGCGCTTGCTGCAGCGCCTCGGCGCTGGTGTGCACAAAGCCGTAGTTGCGGCCGAGCTGCAACTTGATGGGGTAGCGGCCCACGGCGTCGCGCAGCGGGGTGTGGATGCGGCAGGTGCCGATCGGAGCAATGGTAAATGCGGTCATTCAGGGTCTCTCCTGTAGTGAGGGATAGCGAGCCTGAACTTAAAGAGTCCAGTACAAGAGGTCGGAGGCGAGCCGCTTGCTATCAAGCACAGACTTCAAGTCGCACACCATGCCTCCGCTCTTGACCAAGGTGGGCATGTCTTCCCAGATGGTCTCCATGGTTTCGCGGTGCGGAACTGCAAGAATCAGCACGTCCATGTCGCGGAAATCTTCGCGCTTGACGAGCTGGATGCCGTATTCGTGCTCCATCTGGTCCGGATCGACCATCGGGTCGCACGCGACCGGGGTAATGCCGTAATTGCCAAGCGCCTTGTAGAGGTCGACGACTTTGGAATTACGGATGTCGGGCACGTTTTCCTTGAAGGTCATGCCCAGGATGCCGACGCGAGTCGACGCATTCAGGCGACCGGCGCGCGCCAGGTTCTGCACGATGCGCGAGGCCACGTGGTTGGCCATGCCGTCGTTGATGCGGCGGCCCGACAGGATGACTTCGGGGTGATAGCCCAGTTCCTGCGCCTTGGACGTCAGGTAGTACGGGTCGACCCCGATGCAATGGCCACCGACCAGGCCCGGCGTGAACTTGAGGAAGTTCCACTTGGTGCCGGCGGCGTTCAGGACTTCCGAGGTGCGGATGCCGACCAGGTCGCAGATCTTCGACATCTCGTTCATCAACGCGATGTTGATGTCGCGCTGGGTGTTTTCCAGCACCTTGGCAGCTTCGGCCACCTTGATGGACGAGGCGCGGTGTACGCCGGCATCAATGATCTTTTCGTAGACGCCCGCGATGATTTCCAGCGACGCTTCGTCCTGGCCGGACACGATCTTGACGATCTTTTCCAGCGGGTGCTCGCGGTCGCCCGGGTTGATGCGTTCGGGGCTGTAGCCCAGCTTGAAATCGACGCCGCAGCGCAAGCCCGACACTTTTTCCAGCTCGGGGCCGCAGATTTCTTCGGTGGCGCCAGGGTGGACGGTGGATTCAAAGACAACGATGCAGCCCGGGCGCAGCACGGGGCCGATGGACCGGCACGCCCGCACCAGCAGGGAAAAGTCGGGGTTGTTTTTTTCGTCCACGGGTGTCGGGACGGCGACCACGAAGAAGTCGCAACCTTCCAGTTCAGAGATCTGGTCGGTGAAGGTCATGGGAGACGCTAGCAATGCGTCACGTTCGATCTCGCCAGTCCAGTCATGTCCCTCTTTCAGTGTCGCGATTCGCCGCTTATCCACATCAAAGCCGATGACATCAAAGCGCTTGGAAAATGCGACTGCCACGGGCAGGCCGACATAACCAAGGCCACACACTGCGATTCTCTTTACCACGGGGGCCTCACTGTTTTCGTCGTGTCTGGGACACTAGAAATCGACGCCCAAAAGACAAAAAATCGACGCGAAATCGATTTACTTTTGTCCCACTTGGGCGGACTTATTGCTAGGGGGGTTGTTACGTCTCGATACCCAAATAACGCTGTTGGGCGGCGAGCAGACGAATCGTAGAGGGGCTGGACAGCAATTTTCTTTCTAAAGATTTATTTTGCTGTGCAAATAAGTCAGAGGTTCCGTAATAAACCCCGGGGATTCCCTCAAATAATTACATTCATTACACAAACGGCAACATGGCGTTGTCGCCAACCTGTTAGTGAATGTTGAAAGTCGTGTTTTTTATTATTAATTCACGAAACTGAAAAGCGCGTTAACAGCGTCATAATATCGACTCAGGCAAAGGTTATTAATTAATAACTGAAAAAAATATTATCAGTTTCTAATTCAGGTAACGACACCGTGCTAGCCATTCACCCCTCCTATGCGCCAGCTTTCCGGTTGCGGCATCGCTTGACAACGTAACCGACCAACTAGTAGATTGGCTGCCACACGAAGTCTTCGACCGACCCTGCCCTATTGCGTGTATCGGCGCTTCGTTTTTTTTCAGCAGACCAGAGTTGTTACCCATGAGCTTGGAGCTTTCCCCCCGCGCCCTTGAGATCGTCGAGCAGACCCGGCTGCTGCTGGGCGCCGGTGGTTATCACGGGTTCAGCTACGCCGATGTGTCCGAACGGGTGCATATTGGCAAGCCCAGCATCCATCATCACTTCCCCACCAAGGCGGACCTGGTCCTTACCGTGGTGTCGCATCACCGCGCGCAAGCCCGGCAGGGCCTGGCGGCGCTGGACCAACATGTGCCGGACCCGCGTGCGCGCTTGACCGCCTATGCCGACTACTGGGCCACCTGCATCCGCGAGGGCACGATGCCCATGTGCATCTGCGCCATGCTGGCCGCAGAATTGCCGATGATTCCCCCACCCATCGCGGACGAGGTCCGCGCCTATTTCGGCGAGCTGACGGCGTGGATCGCGTCGGTGCTGGAACGCGGTGTGTCGCAAGGCCAATTCCGGTTGCGCGACAACGTCGAGGCAGACGCGCAAACGTTCATGTCGACCTTGCACGGCGCGATGTTGACGGCGCGCGCGTTAGGCGACCCCAAGGTATTCGCCACGATTTCAAGCGCGGCCATCAAGCAGTTGGCCGCCTCGACCTGATCACCGCAGGACTCGAACCGACACTTACCCAGCGGTGCGCTTTTTTTTACTTGCTTACCAACCAACTAGTCGGTTGTTTATTTTGGAGAATTCCCCATGCCACATCCTATTTCCACCCTGGGGGCCGCGCACACCCTCATCAGCCTGGTGCCTCTTGCAGCAGGCGCGTACAGCTTTGCGCGCTATCGCGGCATCCACAGCGCAACGCGAACCGGCAAGATCTATCTGGGCGGCCTGCTGATCGCGGTGCTGACGTCGTTCGGGTTGTCCAGTTCGGGCGGGTTCAATGTCGGGCATGCGCTGGGCATCCTGGCGCTGCTGTCGGTGGCGGGCGCATTGCTCGTGCCGCGACTGCCCCTGCTGTCCCGCGCGCATCCTTATCTGTCGCAGCTTGGTTTTTCATTCAGCTTTTTCCTGATGTGCGTGCCGGGCATCGCGGAAACGCTGACGCGGCTGCCCGCCTCGCATCCGCTTGCCGATGGGCCGCAATCGCCGTTGGTGCGAGGCGCGCTGGCGACATGGTTCGCGGTGTTCCTGGTGGGGTCGGTGGCGCAGTTGATCTGGATCGGTACGCAACGTGATCCGTCACACTCAGACCAGGATTTGCCATGAATTCCAGCGCCATCGACCCGATTGGCCACACCCGCATCGACACGGTCCCGGACCCCTACCGCGCTCAACACGCGGCGCGAACGCAGGCGCAGCAGTTCGCGCGTATTCATTCCACGCGGCAGGCAGCCGCGGCAACCCCGCCGGCGCCCCGGCAGTCGTCCAGTCCGAACGCCGACGTGCCTGACGCATCCATTGACCCACTGCGCGATCAGTACACCGCCCACTGCTTGAAGCTGGCCATCCAGGCGTTCCATGACCAGCAAGCCAGACTGGACGCGCACGCCATCGCGGTCAATCGGGCATTGCGAGACGAGCAGACCGTCTTGCAGGCGCGCGCCGACGAGGCCAATGACCTGGGCACCATCCAAGGCCTGTTGCCGCAACTCCCGTATCGCTTCGTGGTGGGCGTGCCGCCGATGCTGCCGCTGCCCTTGAGCGCGGCGGCACAGCCCACGTCCGCCATGGTTGCCCCGGTGACCCAGGCGGAAAAGCTACGCAGCAGCACTGAAGGCGCGGCGTCTAACCCGCCGCCACGTCCGCAATACAAGGCTGACGCTGGGCGCGATGACGAATCGCGTTGGCCAGGTCGGCAATCGGCGCCAGCAGACCGCGATCAAATGCCTCGTGCGCCAGACCCGCGCGCAGCCTAGCGGGCCAGTCGGCATGCGTCAGCGCCCCCCGGCCCAGCGACACGAAGTCCGCCTCTTGCCTGGCCAGAATTCCTTCGGCCTGCGCGGCGTCATGCAAGGAGCCGTTCGCCAGCACCGGCACGGAAACCTGCTTGCGCGCCAATGCGGCAAGACTCTCGCCATGCTCACCGAAGGCAGGACGCCAGGCCTCGAATTCAGTCGTGTGCAGGTAGTCGATGGGCTGCGCACCTAGCGTGCGGAAGATGTGCGCCGCGTCGGCCTCGCCGCCTTCCCACTTGTGCGTGAAGTCGTTCACCTTGCCTTGCGAAGCACGCACGCCCACCACGAATGGCGCCGACGTGGCCTGCCGCACCGCCTGAATGACATCCACCGTCAAGCGCAGCCGCTGGTCCAGACTTCCGCCATAGCGGTCGTCGCGCACGTTGGTGTGGGCCGTCAGAAACTGGTCCAGCAGATAGCCGTTGGCGCCGTGTATTTCAATACCGTCGAACCCGGCCTCTTGCGCCCGCCGCGCCGCTTGTGCAAACCCGTCGATGGCCTCGGCGATGTCATCGGCCGTCATCGCCTCGGGCAGGCGGTACGGCCCTACGCCACGATAGAAAGCCATCTGCTGCCCCTTCGGCAACGCCGCCGAAGGGCCCTTGGCCGTGTCGCGATAGGGGTTGCCCTGCGACAGCGCGCCCGCATGCATCAACTGCGCCACGATGCGGCCACCTTGGCCGTGCACGCGATCCACTACGGCGCGCCACGCATCGCGCTGCGCATCGTCGGCCAGCCCCGGTTGAAAGAGATAGCCCTGCGCGTAGGCCTTGTCCGTATAGATGCCCTCGGTAATCACCAGGCCAAAGCCGCCTGCCGCGAAGGCCTCGTAATAATCGGCCATCAACGTCGTGGCGTGGCCGTCCGCCGTGGCGCTGACGCGCGTCATGGGCGCAACGGCGAGACGATTGGGCAGGCTTAGCGCCGCACCTATCCGCAGCGGCGTGAACAGCCCCGCTTGCGTTGTCGGCGTGTTGCTTACCGGACGATCGACAGGCGTGTTCATATCAGTTGCCCTCTTGGTGGCGCACGGCCGCAATGGCCTCGATTTCGATCATGGCGGCGGGGTCGTACAAGGCCTTGATTTCCGCGATGGTGTCGGCCGGATAGGGCGCCGAGAAGAAGCGGCGGCGCAAGGCCACCACGTCTTTGAAGTGCCCCATGTCGGTCACGAAGATGGTGACCTTGATGACGTCGTCCAGGCTGGAGCCGCCGGCTTCCAGCGCGCGGCGCAGGTTGGAGAAGGCCTGCTCGCCTTGCGCCATGAAGCCGCCTTCCACAATCTTGCCGTCATCGGCGGCACCCGCCTGGCCCGAGATGAAAAGCAGGTTGCCAAACTGGATGCCCTGCGACAGCAGGAAGGGCGCGTAGTTGTCGGGTTGAGTCGTGACACGTTTCAGCATGATGCGAATTTCCTCATTTGTAGATGCTGGGAAGATCAGCCGTGGATGACTGATCCATTCCCTTAATGTAGGAATACGCCGCACCCCTGACAAAGGTTCATTTGTCAGCTATAAGAAGAGATAAATTCATCTATCAGCCCACCGCCATGCATCGCCGCACCCTTCCGCTATCTGCGCTGCGCGCCTTCGAAGCCGCCGCCCGCCTGGGCAGCTTCAAGGCCGCCGCCACCGAACTGGCGGTGACACCAACCGCCGTCAGCCATCAGATTCGCGCACTGGAAGCCCAAACCGGCCTGGCGCTGTTCGACCGCCAGGTGCGCAAGGTGGCGCTGACCGAAGCGGGCGCGCAGTTGTTCCCGGTGCTGCGCGACGGCTTCGATGCGTTCGAAGCCACGCTGGCCCGATTGACGCAACCGCGCACGCGCGTTCTAGTCAGCATCTCCGCCACCAATGCGTTCACCGTGAAGTGGCTGGTGCCGCGCATGAGCGATTTCCGCAGCCAGCATCCCGGCATCGACTTGCAGTTGCAAGCCAGCGACGAGCTTGCCGACCTGCGATCCACGGCGGTCGACATCGCCATCCGCTACGGCCGAGGGCCGTATCCCGGCCTGGTCACGCAACCCTTGTTCACCGACCGCTTCGCCCCCGTGGCGAATCCCCGCCTGGGCGTCACCTCGCCGGCAGATCTGGCGCGCCTGCCCTTGATCCGTTTCGACTGGAAGCAGGCGCATCCCGAAAACCCAACCTGGGAACGCTGGTTCGCCGTCGCGCAATTGCCGCAGCCGCAACAAGCAAGCCAGTTGCGCTTTTCAGATGAGGGGCACGCAATACAAGCGGCCGTGGCCGGCCATGGCATTGCGCTGGTCAGCCTGGCGTTGATTGCCGACGAGTTGGCAGCCGGCCACTTGGTGCAGCCATTCGGACCCGAGATTGATGGGCACACTTATCACCTGGCCACCCATGCCGACCGACCGAGTTCCGCGCCGGTTCAGACGGTGGCGGAGTGGTTGCGTGCGCAGGCCAGGGCTGAAAACAGTTAAGCAATTGATTTCATTGACTTTTGGATGGTATTGAACAAAAATCGCAAAACCATCCAAAATTCTTTTAAATCAGCTAGTTATGACAGAATCGCCGTTCCGAGAAGTCGCTGAGCAGAAGCTTAAGCAGATCATTGATGCTCAGCAACTTTATGCCAGCTACCGCTCCGCCTTCGAAGAGGCCAAAAGGTACCAGGGTCGTCTTAAGTGGGAGACGGCCGCTGGTACCGAATATCTGGTCAATACCCGCTACAACCATGGCGTTCGTCAACGAAAAAGCCTAGGGCCACGTGATAGCAGAACCGAAGACATCGCCCGAATCTACGCTGAACGTTCCGAGGCTGCCCATGATCGGCTGGCGTCACTGACGGCACAGATGGAGAAGCAGGTAAGGCTGAACCGGGCATTGCGCCTTGGTGACGTGCCCCCACCCGTCACCAAAGTGTTGGCGCAGATCGAGAATGCCGGACTGGCCCGGAAGATCATCACGATCGGCACGAATGCGATGTATGCGTACGCAACGGCTGCTAGCGTCACGTTTTCCGATTCGATCATGGCCACGCAAGACCTCGACCTGCTCCGGGACAGCAGATCAAAGCTGCGGATTGCAAGCCCAGATCCCAAAGGGCTTTTGGGCGTCATTCAGCGCGCTGACGCTTCTTTCGCAAAGATGGAAGACCAGCCATTCACCTTGATGAACAACGAGGGTTATCAAGTCGACCTGATCAAGCGAGACGAGGGCTGCCAGACTGCGGAACCCGGTCAAATCTGGAACAACGCAGACGACTTCTGGGCAGTGAAAGTGCACAACATGGATTGGCTGCTCTCGGCACCAAAGTTCGAGCAGGTAATCATCAGCACGAACGGGGGAATGGCGACGATGACGACGGTAGACCCGCGCGCGTTCGCGCTCTTCAAACTGTGGCTGAGCGAACGAAAGGAACGCGATGCCGGTAAACGTCGGCGGGACTATGCGCAGGCAACCGCCGTTTTCCAACTGGTGGAAACGTGGTTGCCGCAGCTTTCCTTTGAAGATATCAAACCGATCCCCGAGCGCATTCGCGCACGCGCGCGCGACTTGTAGGAATAGTGAATAGCTCTCCCAGCGCGCCCCTATTGCTAGGCAATTTATTCCGCGAAGTCAGCCCCGACAACGGCGTTCAGTAAGGGCTGGCCGTAGGCCGCACCACGATCTCGCTGACGTCGACGTCAGCGGGCTGCTCAACCGCGTAGGCGATGGCGCGGGCGATGGCATCCGGCGTGATGGCGATGCGACGGAACTCCCGCATGGCCGTGCGCGCGGTGTCGTCGGAGATGGTGTCGGCAAGCTCGGACTCCACGACACCGGGGCAGATCACCGTGACGCGGATCTTGTCCGTTTCCTGGCGCAGCCCGTCCGAGATGGCGCGCACGGCAAACTTGGTGGCGCAGTACACCGCCGCCGTGGGCGACACCGACACGCCGCCGATCGACGAAATGTTGATGATCTGGCCCTGGCCTTGCGCTTCCATCGTCGGCAGCACGGCGGCGATGCCATGCAGCACGCCCCGCACATTCACGTCGATCATGCGATTCCACTCGTCGACCTTCAGCGCGTTAAGCGGCGAGAGCGGCATCACGCCTGCGTTGTTGACCAGCACGTCAATGCGGCCAAACGCATCAAGCGCGAAACGTGCAAACGCCGCCGTGTCATCGGCCGAGGTCACGTCCAGTTCGCGATAGCGAAGCGCGGCGCTTGCCCACCACGGGCGATTCGGCCGCGTTGCGAAAGCGCTCAAGCGCATCCACACCGACTACGCCGCGCCGCTGAATGTGACGCACCTTGCTGAAGAAGCCGGCATGAGCGTGCCGGCGTTTCACGCGAACTTCCGCACGGTGACGCAGACCTCGCCCATCCAGTACATCAAGTCCACCCGCCTGCACCAGGCACGTCTGATGATGATCCGCGACGGTGCCACGGCGGCCGCGGCCGCCGGGCGCGTGGGCTATGAAAGCACTTCGCAGTTCAGCCGGGAATTCAAGCGCCTGTTTGGAAGAACGCCCATTGAAGAGGCGCGCGACATGCGCGAGTCTTTTACGCTGTCGCCACCCACTTTCAGTGACTGATCATCCACGGCCGCGCGCCGGCGAAGGTTTTGCCGCCGTCGGCTGTCTGGCGTGTTCGGCCGGTGGCTTTGGTGCCTGAGCAGCACCCGCAACCCATGCCGTGGCCGCCGCGGGTGCTGCGGGGTTCATGGGCGGCGCGTTCGTTGACGGCGCGGGCGCGGTGCATTGCCGAGGACAGCGCCGAGACCGCCGGCGCGCCGCTCACAAAGCGCTCGCAAGCCCCACCGCAATCAGGGCAAGGCGCGGGGTCACGCCATTGCGACAAGGGCCTTAGCACCGAGAACTCACCGCAGTCCTGGCAGCGATAGTCATAGAGCGGCATGGTGCCTCCTTAAAGGTCTTTGGCGATGGGCATGTCCATGCCGCGCGTTATCTGCGGCACGTCGCCCAGCGCATTGGGCTGGATGTCGATGTCGAAGATCTCGGTCGGCAGCCACAAGGTCGCGCAGGCATTGGGGATGTCCACCACGCCGCTGATGTGGCCCTGCACCGGCGCCGTGCCCAATATCGAATACGCCTGCGCACCCGAATAGCCAAACTTCTTCAGGTACTCAATGGCGTTCAGGCAGGCCTGGCGATAGGCGATGTGCACGTCCAGATAGTGCTGCTTGCCGCCTTCATCGACCGAAATGCCTTCGAAGATCAGATAGTCTTTGTAGTTGGGCGTGATGGGGCTGGGCTTGAAGATGGGGTTGCGAATACCGTACTTGGCCATGCCGCCCTTGATGAGCGACACCCGCATATGCACCCACCCCGCCATTTCGATGGCGCCGCAGAAGGTGATCTCGCCGTCGCCCTGCGAGAAGTGCAGGTCACCGACCGACAGGCCGCCACCGTTGACGTAGACCGGAAAGAACACCCGGGAACCGCGCGACAGATCCTTGATGTCGCAGTTGCCGCCGTGCTCGCGCGGCGGTACGGTGCGCGCACCGGTGGCGGCGGCGCGATCGCGCTCGGCGCCCTTCAGCTTGCCCATATGCGCCGTCTTGGGCGCCGGCGGATTGGCCAGGGGCGGCACGCGTTCCGGATCGCTGTCGATCAGCTTCTGTTCACGCTCATTCCACGTGTCCAGCAGCGCCTGATCCGGCAGGCAGCCGATCAAGCCCGGATGGATAAGGCCGGCGAAGCGCACACCGGGGATATGGCGCGAGGTGGTGAACATGCCTTCAAAATCCCAGATCGATTTTTGCGCCGAGGGGAAGTGTTCGGTCAGAAAGCCGCCGCCATTGTTCTTGCTGAAAAAGCCGTTGAAGCCCCACAGGCTTTCCTGCTTGGCGCCGATATCCAGCAGGTCCACCACCAGCAAGTCACCGGGCTCGGCGCCCTCGACGCCGATGGGGCCGGACAGGAAGTGCACCGTGGACAGGTCCACGTCGCGCACATCAGAGGCATCGTCATCGTTCTTGATCGCGCCGCCCGTCCAGTCGTAGGTTTCAAGCACGAAGTCATCGCCCGGCTTGACCCACGTCGCCATGGGAATATCGGGATGCCAGCGATTGTGCACGCCTTCGTTTTCGTAGGGGGATTGGGCCAGGTCGACCTTGATCAGGGTTTCAGGCATGTCATGCTCCTTTGAGATGGACAACGACTTCAGACAGACAGGTATTTGCTGATCGTCTTCTCGTCAACGCGCTCGCGCGGGTCTTCGTGCACGAAGCGGCCCTTGTCGATCACGATGAGCCGGTCGGCGATCTGCATGGTGAAACTCAAGACTTGCTCGGACACCACGATGGCCAGATTGCGCAGCGTGCGAATCTCCAGCAGGCTGCGGGCGATGTCCTTGATGATGGACGGCTGTATGCCCTCGGTGGGTTCGTCCAGCAGCAGCACGCGCGGGTTGGTGACCAGGGCGCGGGCAATGGCAAGCTGCTGTTGCTGCCCCCCCGACAGATCGCCGCCACGCCGGCCGCGCATGTCGTGCAACACCGGGAACAGGGCGTAGATGTCTTCCGGAATGGTGTCGCGCAGTGCCCGCCCGCGCATGCCGGTACGGATGTTCTCTTCCACGGTCAGCGTCGGGAAGATCATGCGGCCTTGCGGCACGTAAGCCACCCCGCTGCGCACGCGCTGATGGCTCTCCAGGCGTTCAAGCGCCTTGCCGTCCAGCGAGATCGAGCCCTGCATGGTGGGCAGCATGCCCATCATGGTTTTGAACAGCGTGGTCTTGCCCATGCCGTTGCGGCCCATCACGGCGACGATTTCACCGGCAGACACGGCAAGGTCGACACCGTGGATGACTTTGCTTTGGCCATAGCCTGACACCAGGCCAGCGATATTGAACATATTGCCTCCTGGCCTCAGTGGCCGAGATAGACTTCAACCACGCGCGGATCGGACTGCACCATGTCCATGCTGCCCTCGGCCAGTACACGGCCCTGGTGCAGCACCGTGACCTTGTGCGCTATGTTTTTCACGAACTCCATGTCATGCTCGATCACGATGAGCGATCGATTGCGGCTGATGCGATTGAGCAGTTCGGCGGTGCGCTCGCGCTCGGACACGCTCATGCCGGCCACCGGTTCGTCCAGCATCATCAGCTCGGGCTCCTGCATCAGCAGCATGCCGATTTCCAGCCATTGCTTTTGACCGTGCGAGAGCAGCTCCGCCGAGCGGTCCAGATGATCAGCAAGAAAAATCTCTTCGGCCACCTGCTCGACCCGTTCGATCACGGCCGCACTACGCCGAAAGGTCAGCGCACCAAACACGCTGCGCCCGGCCGGGAACGACACTTCCAGGTTTTCGCGCACGGACAGGGTTTCGTAGATAGAGGGGGTCTGAAACTTGCGGCCCACGCCGGCCCGCACGATTTCATATTCGGCCAGGCCGGTCAGCTCCGTGTCCTTGAAGCGGATAGAGCCGGCGGTGGCCTTGGTGCGGCCGCAGATCAGATCCAGCAACGTGGTCTTGCCGGCGCCATTGGGGCCGATGACCACGCGCAGCTCTCCCTGATCGACATACAGGTTGAGGTCGTTGACGGCGACAAAGCCGTTGAACGAGACGGTCAGGCCTTCGATGTACAAGGCGAACTCTGAGGGGTTCATGCGGCCTCCGTGGCGCCATCCGCCTGGCGGCGCGGTGCTTTGCGCGCCAGGCGTTTTTGGGCGTATTGCTGATACAGACCGGCCAGCCCGTTGGGGAAGGCCATCACGACGGCAATGAACAGGCCACCCATCAGGAACAGCCAGAGCTGCGGGAAAGCCTCGGAGAAATAGCTTTTGCCGAAGTTGACCAGCAGCGTGCCGTAGACCGCGCCCAGCAGGGACAGACGGCCGCCGACCGCGGCGAAGATGACCATTTCAATGGAAGGCACGATGCCCACGAAGGAAGGCGACATGAAGCCGACCTGCAAGGTGAACATGGCGCCCCCTATGGCCGAGAACACGGCGGCCACGCAGAAGACAAAGACCTTGAAGCTGGCGACGTCGTAGCCCGAGAAGCGCACGCGCTCTTCTTTGTCGCGCATGGCCATCAAGAGCTTGCCCAGCTTGGAAGAAAGCAGGTAGCGGCCGAACAGGATGCAGGCAAACAGCAGCGCGCCGTTGATGAAATACAGCACCAGCCGCGCGCTGTCCGTGCGGATATCCCAGCCCAGCAGCGTCTTCAGATCGGTGATGCCATTGACGCCGCCGGTCCAGCCTTGCTGGCCGATGATGAGCACCGACAGAATCAGGGCCACGGCCTGCGTCACGATGGCGAAATAGGTGTCGCCCACGCGGCGCTTGAACATGGCCGCGCCCAGAATCAAGGCCAGCAGGCAGGGCAGCACCGGTACTGCCATCAAGGTGAACCAGAAGCTTTTGAAGGGCACCCAGAGCCAGGGCAGCGAGGTCAGTTGGTTCCAGTCCATGAAGTCCGGGATGCCGGGCGTGGACTGAATCTTGGTGGCCTCCGGCGTCGAGGCTTCCAGCTTCAGGAACATGGCCATGCAATAACCGCCCAAGCCGAAAAACACCCCCTGGCCCAGACTCAGGATGCCGCCATAGCCCCAGCACAGCACCAGGCCCAGCGCGACAAAGGCATAGGAAAGGTATTTGCCAATCAGATTGAGCCGGAAGACGTCCAGGCTTAGCGGAAACACCACAAAGAGCAGCAGCGCCAGAATCGCCAGCCCAGCCAGCCCTTCACGTCCACCCACGACATTGCGAAAGAATTTCTGCATGATCCGCCCCCTACTTGCGTACCTTGATGCTGAACAAGCCTTGCGGGCGCAGCATCAGAATGATCACGATGGCCGACAGCGTCAGCACTTTTGCCATCGAACCCGTCATGAAGAATTCCGAGATCGATTGCGTCTGCGCGATGACGAAGGCCGACGCGATGGTGCCGAACAGGCTGGCCGCGCCGCCAAACACCACCGTCAGGAAGGTGTCGACGATGTAGAGCGAGCCGCTGGTCGGGCCGGTGGAACCGATGGTTGTGAAGGCCGCGCCGGCAATGCCTGCGATACCGCAACCCAGCGAGAACGTCACGCGGTCCACGCGCTTCGTATCGATACCGACCGCGCCGCTCATGGCGCGGTTTTGCACCGTGGCGCGCACATGCAGGCCCCAGGTTGAGCGGAACAACGCCAAGAGCAGCCCGCCGGTCAGCAGGATGCTGATGGACATGACGAACAGGCCGTTGATGGGAATGTCCACGCCGTCCAGCGGTTGCCAGGAACCCATCAGCCAATCGGGCAGCGTGGGGCTGACTTCACGCGGGCCGAACAGCGAGCGCAGCGTTTGCTGAAGCACCAGCGACAAGCCCCAGGTCGCCAGCAGCGTGTCGAGCGGCCGGCGATAGAGATGACGGATCATCAGCCACTCGACCAACCAGCCCAAGCCGAAAGTCACGGCAAAGGCCAACAGGATGGCGATGAAGAAGTAGGCCGGCATCAGGCCGGGCGCGTACTGCTGGACCAGTTCGGAACAGAGGTAGGTGCAATAGGCGCCCACCGCCAGGAACTCGCCATGGGCCATGTTGATGACGCCCATCTGGCCAAAGATGATCGCAAGGCCCAAGGCCATCAGCAACAACACGCTGAAGACCGATAAGCCGTTGAAGCCCTGCATCAGCAGGATGGCCCCGAGATCGGAAAAGGATTCCATGGATGGCTCCCGGCAGTGAAAAGGGCGCCGCGCGCGGCGCCCGGATCGAGGTGATTACTGATAGCCCTTGGGGAAGGGATCGGGCTTGATCAGTTCCGGGGTTTCGAAGATCACGTCAACCTGGCCGTCCTTGCGAATCTGGCCGATGCGGGTCTTGCTCCACAGGTGGTGGTTGGGATCGATCTTGACGTAGCCTTCGGGCGCTTCCTTGAACTCCAGGCCGGCCGAGGCGGCGACCACCTTGTCGACATCGAAGCTGCCGGCCTTTTCCACCGCCATCTTCCACAGCCAGGGGCCCAGATAGGCCGCCTGGGTCACGTCGCCGATCACGGCATTGGCGCCGTACTTGGCCTTGAAGGCTTCGACGAATTTCTTGTTGTTGGCATTGTCCAGGCTCTGGAAATACTTCATGCACGACCAGAAGCCCTCGGCGTTTTCACCGCCGATGCCCAGCAATTCATCTTCGGTCACCGAGATGGTCAGGAGCTTTTGCTTGCCGCTGGTGACGCCGGCCGCCTTGAGCTGTTTGTAGAAAGACACGTTGCTGCCGCCCACCACCACGGCGAAGACGACATCGGGCTTTTTCAGTTTGATCTTGTTGATCAGCGAACCGAATTGCGTGTGGCCCAGCGGGTAGTATTCCTCGCCGACCACTTCGCCCTTGAGCACGTTCTCGATATGCTTGCGGGCAATTTTGTTCGAGGTGCGCGGCCAGATGTAGTCAGAGCCGATCAGGTAGAACGAGCGCGCCTTCTTCTCGCGCGACAGCCAGTCCAGGCTGGATAGAATCTGCTGCGTCGCTTCCTGGCCGGTATAGAAGACGTTCTTGGATTGCTCCAGGCCTTCATAAAAGGTCGGGTAGTACAGCAGGCCGTTTTCTTTCTCGAACACCGGCAAGACCGCCTTGCGCGAGGCCGAGGTCCAGCAGCCGAACACGGTGGCGACCTTGTCGCTGACCAGCAGTTTGCGGGCCTTCTCAGCAAAGGTCGGCCAGTCCGAGGCGCCGTCTTCCTGGATGATCTTGATCTTGCGGCCCAGAATGCCGCCCATGGCATTGATCTGCTCGATGGCCAGGCGCTCGGATTGAATCGACCCGGTTTCGCTGATGGCCATGGTGCCGGTGGCCGAGTGCAACTGGCCTACCGTGACTTCGGTGTCGGTAATGGCCAGGCCGGTGCCGTTGATGGCGGAAGTGGCCGGCGCGGCCGCGCGCGACAGCGCCGGTATGCCCAACAGCGGCAGGGAGGCAAAAGCCAGGGCCAGGCGCCGGCGCGAGGGCAGTTCCGGGGCATTATCAAAAGGGGTTTTGCCAGACATCGATGACTCCTCAATGGATCACGACCAGGGAAACCGAGCATGCGCGACACATGCCGCGGCCCGGAGGGTGAGGGCATACTAGGAGCCTATGACGCAGTGCAACATACGTTGATTGACGTACAGGCAGGCCCGCCCCCCGGGCGTTACAACGGCATCTACGTTCAATGACGTATCCCCTACTCGCCCGGAGCCCGATTTGTCTGCCAGCGCGCCTCAACGCATCGTCAAGATCCGCCGTGACTACAACACCTGGGTCGCCAATGAGACGCTGGAAGACTACGCGTTGCGTTTCACGCCGGTGTCGTTTCGCAAGTGGTCGGAGTTCCGCGTCGCCAATACCGCCCTGGGCGCCGTGTCTTTCCTGGCGCTGGAAGCCATTGGCGGGGCGCTGGCGCTGAACTATGGCTTTATCAATGCCTTCTGGGCCATCATCGCCGTGGCCCTGGTCACCTTCCTGACCGGCTTGCCGATAGCCTATTACGCGGCGCGCCATGGCCTGGACATGGATCTGCTGACGCGAGGCGCGGGCTTTGGCTATATCGGCTCGACCATTACCTCGCTGATCTACGCCTCCTTTACCTTCATCTTCTTTGCGCTTGAGGCGGCCATCATGGCGCTGGCCATCGAGCTGGCCACCGGCTTGCCGCTGTCCATCGGCTATCTCTTGTGCGCCGCGGTCATCCTGCCCATGGTGGCGTATGGCATTACCTTCATCAGCCGGTTGCAGGCATGGACGCAGCCGATATGGCTGGTGCTGCTGCTCTTGCCCTATGCCTTCATCGCCTTCCGTGATCCCGGGACCTTGCAGGAGTTTCTGCGGTTTCCGGGCTATGACGGCCGGGGCGGCAATTTCAATCTGCTGATGTTTGGCTCGGCGGTGGCGGTGGCCGCCTCGCTGGTGACGCAGATCGGCGAACAGGTCGACTTCCTGCGCTTCCTGCCCGAACGCACGGCGGCCAACCGCAGGCGCTGGTGGCTCGCCCTTATCTGCGCGGGTCCGGGCTGGATCCTGCCGGGCGCGGCCAAGATTCTGGGCGGCGCCTTTCTGGCCTGGCTGGCCCTGTCCCTGGGAGCGCCCGCCGACAAAGCGGGCGACCCCACCCATATGTATCTGGCGGCCTATACCTATGTGGTCAGCGATCCCGGCCTGGCGCTGGCTCTGGTCACGGCCTTCGTGGTGGTCTCGCAGGTCAAGATCAATGTGACCAATGCCTATGCCGGCTCGCTGGCCTGGTCCAACTTCTTTGCCCGCATCACGCACAGCCATCCGGGCCGGGTGGTGTGGCTGGTGTTCAACGTGCTGATCGCCGTGGTCCTGATGGAGATGGGTGTGTTCGGCGCGTTGGAGCACGTGCTGGCGGTGTTCTCGCACGTTGCGCTGGCCTGGATTGGCGCGCTGGTGGCGGATCTGGTGATCAACAAGCCGCTGGGTCTGTCGCCGAAGCGAATCGAGTTTCGCCGCGCCTATTTGTATGACATCAACCCGGTCGGTGTGGGCAGCATGCTGATCGCCATGACGCTGGGCCTGCTGGCCTTTGCCGGCGTGTTTCCAGGCACGGCGGGCGCGCTGGCGCAGGCGTTATCGCCCTTTGTGGCCTTGCTGGCGGCTTTTATCTGCGCGCCTGTCATCGCCTGGCGCACGCGCGGGCGCTACAACCTGGCGCGCACGCCGGTGGATGCCGCGGGTTCGGATCATGTCTGTGTGATCTGCGCCAACCGTTTCGAACAGCCGGACATGGCGCATTGCCCGGCCTATAACGGTTCCATCTGTTCCTTGTGCTGCACGCTGGATGCCCGCTGCCAGGATCGCTGCAAACAGCAGGGACGCTTGAAGGATCAGGTGCGGGCGGTCTTGGACCGGCTGTTGCCGGCGCGGGTCACACCGCTGCTGCATAGCCGCCTGGGCCACTACCTCTTGATCGTGGCCGGGATGGGGTCGCTGCTGGCCGGCATTCTGGGCTTGATTTACTACCAGGAGTACGCCAGTCTCATGCGGGCCGGCCTGGACCCCACGGGTTTGCGGCCCACCTTCTTGAAGTTGTATGCCGCCTTGTTGCTGATCGGCGGCGTGGTGGCCTGGTGGCTGGTACTGGCCCACGAAAGCCGGCGCGTGGCGCAAGAGGAATCGGATCGACAAACCCATTTGCTGCTGCGCGAAATCGAGGCGCACAAGCAGACCGACGCGCAGTTGCAGCAGGCCAAGGAAGCAGCCGAAAGCGCCAATCTGGCCAAAAGCCGCTTCATGAGCGGCATGAGCCATGAGTTGCGCGCGCCCTTGAACAGCATTTTGGGCTACGCGCAGATTCTGCAGCGCGACCCAAGCTTGCCACCGGCACGGCGTGAGGCCATTGATGTGATTCATCGCAGTGGCAAGCATTTGATCGGCCTGATCGACGGTTTGCTGGACATCGCGCGCATCGAGGCCGGCAGGCTGAGGCTGGAGAACAGCGAACTGCGCCTGCCGGAGTTCCTGGAGCAGATCGTGCAGATGTTCCGGCCTCAGAGCACGCTCAAAGGGCTGCGCTTTTGCTATGAAGCGGCGGAACTGCCGTCCATCGTGCATATCGACGAAAAGCGGCTGCGGCAGATTCTGATCAACCTGTTGAGCAATGCGCTGAAGTTCACCTCGGAAGGCCAGGTGTCGATGCGCGTGAAGTCGGCGGCGGATATGGTGTTGTTCGAAGTCGAGGATAGCGGCCGGGGCATACCGGCCGAGGATCTGGAACGCATCTTCCTGCCCTTCGAGCGCAGCTGGGCGGCGGCCGAGCAGGCCGATTCCGGCACGGGTCTGGGCCTGACCATCTGCCGCATGCTGACCGGCATCATGGGCGGCGAGTTGACGGTGCGCAGCGCCGTCGACCGCGGCAGTGTGTTTACGCTCAAGCTGTTTTTGCCTGAGGTGCGTTCGCCGCGCAGCGATGCCCGGCCGTCGGGGCTGGTGGTGGGCTATCGCGGCGAGCGGCTGCGGATTCTGACGGTGGATGACCAGCCTTCGCAGCGGCGCCTGGTGCGCGACCTGCTGGAGCCGCTGGGCTTTGAGGTACACGAAGCGCCGCATGGCGCGGCTTGCCTGGCCTGCGTGCATACGCTGCGGCCGGCCCTGATATTGATGGACGTCTCGATGCCGCAGATGACGGGGTGGGAAGTGTTGCGGTGCCTGCGTGATGAAGGCGTGGCCGTGCCCATCGTGATGTTGTCGGCCAATATCCTGGGGCTGGATCCGAAAGACCCGGCGCAGAGCGGGCACAACGCGTTCATTGCCAAGCCGGTGATCTATGACGATTTGCTGAGTCAACTAGGCCGTTTGCTCAAGCTGGACTGGCAGGTGACGCAGGTGGAAGCGGCGCTGCCGGCGGGTGATCTGCATCGGGTGGCGCTGGAACGCGAAGATGCCGAGGCACTGCTCGAACTGGGGGCCATGGGCTATATCAAGGGCATACAGGCCAAGCTGGAAGAAATACAGGGCCGCCGGGCCGAAGCGCGCGAATTGACGGCGCATCTGCGGGCGCTGGCGGGCGAGTTTCAACTGAGTGAATTCAATCAGGTGCTTAAACACCATGTACAGCGTCACCATGCCCACGCCCGATAAAAACCTCGTCATGCTGGTCGATGACGCGCCGGACAATCTGAAAATGCTCTCCACCGCATTGGATGCAGCGGGCTATCAGGTGCTGGTGGCCACCGACGGCCAATCGGCGATAGAGCGGGTGGATTTCGTGGTGCCGGATATCGTGCTGCTGGATGCGGTGATGCCGGGGATGGATGGATTCGAGACCTGCGCGCGCTTGAAAGCGCATCCGACGGCGGGAGATGTTCCGGTGGTGTTCATGACGGGCCTGACCGAACCCGAGCACGTGTTGAAGGGGTTTCGGGTGGGCGGCGTGGATTATGTGACCAAGCCGCTGGACCCGGATGTGGTGGTGGCCAGGCTGCGTACGCATTTGCGCAATGCGCGCAGCCTGTCGGCGGCCTTCGATGCGATCGACGCGGCGGCGCGGGCCGTGGTGGCGCTGGATGCGCGCGGGCTGCCGATCTGGAAGACGGGCAAGGCGCGGATCTGGTTGGCGGCCTATTTTGGTTGCGCGGAGGATGCGGCGGATCTGCCGGCGCCCCTGGCGGATTGGGTGGCGGGCAATCTGGCGGCCGGACCGGCGGCTGAACCCTTGAGTGTTGTCAGTGCGCGTGGGCGCTTGACCTTGAGCCTGTCGGCATCACGGCGTAGCGGCGAAACGTTGCTGCTGTTGCAGGAGACGGCGCCGTTCGCGCCGGCCTACGGCCTGACGCCGCGCGAGGCCGATGTGCTGCGCTGGTTGGCCAAGGGCAAAACCAATCGGGATATCGCCGACATTCTGGGCATGGCGCCACGAACGGTGAACAAGCACCTGGAACACATCTACGTCAAACTGGGCGTGGAAACGCGCGCGGCGGCGGCTGCGCTGGCGGTGCGGCAGGGGGAAGCCTTTTGAAGCGCTTCGCGGCATGGCGATGCCGGGCACGCTGATGACGACATGTCAGCGGTACAAGCGCACTAGCGCAGTTGCGCTTTGCCGTAGGGCGGCATCCGTGCTTACATCGTCGGAACCCGTCGCGGGGCGGCATCCCAGGAGACCACCATGGCGCAGACCGATGTGCGGGGCAATCCCGTTTCCACGGATGATCAAACATCCCTGGCCACCTGCGAACAGGCGCAATCCCTGTTTCTTGGCTATTACGGCGACCCGCTAGGAATCATCGACCAGGCCTTGGCCAACAACCCCGTGTTCGTCATGGGTCATGTGCTGCGCGCAGGGATGATGATCACGGCCAGCGACCAATGCGTGGAGCCGCTGCTGCGCGAAAGCGTGGAAGCCGCCGAGCGCCTGCACGACATCGCCAACACGCGCGAACGGCGCCACACCGCCGCCGCGCGCGCTTGGCTGGATGGCGAATTCTCCACTGCACTGCGGCGCTACGCCGACATTCTCATTGACTACCCGCACGACACGCTAGCCCTGCAAGTGGGCCATATCGGCGACTTCCTGCTTGGGCGCTCGACCATGCTGCGCGACCGCGTGGCCGGCATTCTTCCGGAATGGAACAGCCAGATGCCGCACTACGGCTACGTGCTGGGCATGCATGCCTTCGGCCTGGAGGAAACCAACTTGTACGCCCAGGCCGAGGCCCAGGGCCGGCGCGCGCTGGAGTTGAACCCCCGCGATCCCTGGGCCGTGCACGCGGTGGCCCATGTGCTGGAGATGCAGGGGCGCGTGGAGGAGGGCATCGCATGGTTGGACGGACGCCGCGAAGACTGGTCCACCGACAATATGCTGTCCATCCACAACTGGTGGCATCTGGCACTGTTCCACCTGGACCGCGACGAGACAACCGAGGTGCTGGCCCTGTACGACAAGCGGCTGCGCGAATCGTCCACCGGGCAGGTCCTGGACCTGGTCGATGCGTCCGCCATGCTGTGGCGCCTGCTGCTGCGCGGCGTGGACGTAGGACCGCGCTGGCGACAGTTGGCCGACGTATGGCAGGAACGCGGGGGCACGGGGTATTACGCGTTCAATGATGTCCATGCCTTGATGGCCTACCTGGGCGCGAGCAATGACGCGGCCGCGCAGCAATTGATAGGCGCCATGGAGGCCGCGGCGGAAAGCAGCGGCACCAATGCAATGATGACGCGTGCCGTCGGCCTGCCCGTGGCGCATGCGTTGGTGGCCTTCGCCCGCCAGGACTATGCGCTGGCCGCGGACCTGCTGCGTGACGTGCGCCTGATCGCGCACCGCTTTGGCGGCAGCCACGCCCAGCGTGATGTGCTGGCGCTGACCCTGGTGGAAGCGGCCTTGCGCGATGGCGCTCGCAGCCTGGCCAAGGTGCTGACGGCGGAACGCATGGCCTTGAAACCCGCCAGCGAAGGCAACCGCAAGCTGGCTTCGCGGGCGGCGGCGCTGTAGCGGGGGCGTTGCAGGGTGTTCAGTGAACCATAGCCACTTCTTTCAAGCGGCCTGTGGCACTGCAGCGACCTCACGTATCCCGAAACAAGTCGGTGATTGTCCTTTGCTTCCGCTTGCAACCCGACAAGGCGGGTGTCGGCCTAACCCGGCATGGCGCCGAACACCGGCACCAGGCTGCTTACCTCATGGGGCGCGCTTGCCTTGCATACGGACATGTGGTGATTCTTGTCATGCAGCTTGATACTCGCGCTTATCGTGTCTCGACCGACCGCGTATCTCCATCTCTGCAGCGAGCAGCTCCTCCAACAGCAACGCGGTGCTCGTGCCGTGTTTCGCATGCTTCAAGGCGGCGCGCGCCGCTTCGCCCAGGGTGTCGAAGTGCAGCTTCTCTGCAAACTCTCGGGAGCCCGTCGCCTTGTTCATGTACCAGATCTTAGGGCTCTTTACCGCTACGATTCCCAGCCAGTCCTCGCGCCAACCGTTCTCCAGACCGAAGGCCTCGTCTTCGCTGATGCAAGCCAGCATCCGCGTGACACGGGCGCGAACCGCCGCATCAACTTGACCGTCAGGCAGCACCATCGGTCCATACACGACGTGCTTTCCGCGCACGAGAAAGATCCAATGGTTGCCGTTGGTGACGACACCCATCATCCCGGGCTTGAGATAACAATCGATAAGGTCCGGATGCAATTTCCTGGCGAACTTCTTCGCCTCAATCAACCAGACAGGCCGGGATCCCTGCACGATGGCGATGTCCGCCGACAACCGCTTTTCCGAACCGTTCGGCTGGGGTATTCATAGAAGGCTTCCAGGCCGCTGATTTCCAATGCGGCATCCGTCACGGGACAGATCAACCGATACATCGCCCACCGTTCGGATGGCTGGGGTCGAATCGGCTTCCCGCCGAACGACGTATCGAACTCTTGCTGGCCCGAGGCACTGCTTTTTATGAACTTATTCATGGGCTGCAGCAATCTGCACAGCGCGAGCGGCAACGGGCAGGAATAGCCAGCGCTCACGCACGGCCTCTCCCGACGCGGCCTCGACTGCGCGAGCGTAGGCCTCCAATTGTCCGCCGTGCGTCGCGGCCAGGCGCTCGCCATCCGCGACGCCGCGCGGGTCGGCCTTGTGATCGATGAGGATGCGGCCAGCCGCGACGCGGATCAGCAGATCGATCTGGCCGCGGATGACGGTGCCGTCGGCACGTGGCACCTGAATCGGCAGTTCCGCCTGGGCAGTGCCTTCGGGCCACTTCGACTGCCACCAGTCCTGAAAGGCCTCCACCTGGAAGCGGACCGCTTCCGGCGTCACGGCGCCATGGACGCCCCAGCGTATCAGGACCTCCCTGATCTGTTCATCGCTGATGGGACGCGACGGATCCGCCACCGAGCAAGCGATGCAACCATGCAGCGCCGAACCCAGCGCAGCCATGTCGGTGTCGGACTGGACAACGATCCGCTTGCCTACGTCCTCCACCTTCACCGCCCGATGCTGCCCGGCCTGGGCGGCGCTGGGCGCAAACCAGAGCCGGTCAAAAGACTTTGGCTGGCGTGCGTCGAAGTAACGCATGGCCCGTGCGGCCGGCGCGGGCGGTGCGTCGAGTGATTCATCGAAGTCCCAGGCTTTCGTTTCGCGGACGACCGTCTGGCCGTCCATCACGGAAGCGCCCGCCGGTCCCCAGAGCTTGGCGGCCGCGTCGATCTCTTCGAGCCAATCGCAGGACGGGGCCGAATCCACCGTCTTGGTACCGCCCACCAGGGCGAGCACATCGCGTGCGCGGGTAAGGGCGACATACAGCAGGCGTGTGTTCTCAGTGCGCGCCTGCTCGGCCATGAGCTTGCCGGTTTCCGAGGCCTCCGCATCGGCGATGACCTGCACGGCAGACCTGAAGGGATTCACCCAATGATGGATGTAGCGGTTGGCCAGAGGGGCTGTCGCGTCAAAAGCACCGATTGTCCGGGAACGCACGTTCCATAGATCAGTGCGGTAGCCGTGATCCAGGCCGATCACGATCACCATCGGCCACTCCAGGCCCTTGGCCGCATGGAAGGTCATGACTTCGACCGCGCCATGGGCGGCGGCCGCGCGTCCGTCCGCCCCATCAGCCACCAGTTCCTGGAACCAAAGCAACATCCCGTTGATCGTCGCCGGTTGCCGCGAGCCCAGACAAGCCTCCTCGTACTGTTGCGCCAACGCCAACAGCGCTTCGATGTTGGCGATACGAACCTGCGCCTCACGCTCTGCCGCCGACCACTGGTGGGCCAAGCGCGCGACGCCGGACTCGGCTTTTGCCAGCCGCAGCGCTTCACGCGGCGTGAGCGACACCAGGGACGGCCGCAAGCTGGCCAGCCGGGCGATAAGCGGATGAGCGTCCGCTCCCTCCGCCTTCCATGCCGACACCGAGGGGGAAGTCTCGCCGTCTCCGTCCGCAGCTATCCCGGCAAGAAACTGCAATCGGTCTTGCAGCCAGTCTTCCGGCCTGATCGAACCCGTCAGCCCGACAATCATGGCCGTGGCCACCGTATCCGAGGCGTCCTGCAAACGGCGCAGGCAGGCCAGCACCAACTGAACCTCGGGCGTCGACATCAAGCCGGGCCGGGCCGCCGCCGCGGCAATGCCCCAGCGGCTCAGAGCATCGACCGCGGACTTGATATGGTCGTTCTTGCGGCACAGCACGGCGATGTCGCTGGCTTGCAACGGACGCTCCTGGCCCGTAGCCTTGTCGGCAATCAGGATGCCGCGCCCCAGCAGCTCCGACACCGCGGGTCCCAAGGCTTTCAGCGAAATTGAGCGTTTCCCGGCTTCCGTCACGAATGACCAGTTCAAAAGCTGAGTCTGTCCGGCAAGCGGCGTGCGCACCGGCCTGAGCGCGGTTTCGGAGGCTGGCGCGGGGTGAAACGCCGGCACGAACACCTCGTTGGCCAAGCCCACCAACCCAGGGGTGGACCGGTACGAATCCGACAACGGTGTACCCATCGTGCCGCCCCAGCCTTCCACGGAATCAAGGATCTGCTGAATGAGTGTCGAATCCGTGCCGCGAAAGCCATAGATGGCTTGCTTGGGGTCGCCTACCCATATCGAGCTTTTGGCCAGCTTCGCCAACTCTACGAAGATGGCCAATTGAAGCGGATTCGTGTCCTGGAACTCGTCGACCAGCACGAGATCGAGTTCCCCTGCGAGCGCTTCACGCACCAGGGTGCTGCTTTGCAAGGCTCGCAGCAGCAAGACCTCTTGATCCGTGAAGTCGACCACGCCAAGTTCCCGCTTGGCATCGGCAAAGGCTTGCAAGGCACGTCCCGCCAGGTCGAACACCGTACAAAGATAGTTCCGCACATCATCGTGAAACCGGCCATGGGTAGGATGGCGTGCCGCGATATCTTGAAGGTCCTCCACGATGCTGGCCTGCTTGGCGCCCGCCTTCAGTTTCGACAGCTGCTGCCAGGCGTTCCAGGAAAGTTGCCCGCGAGAGAGCGCGCTGCGGGCAGTCGTGATGCTCTCGATCGCGTCGTTCAGAACCTTGGTATTCGCGCCGGCGGCCTGCACCCGCTTGAGTTCGTGCTCCGTACGTTCAAGCGCCTCGGCCAGGACTGCATCGTGATCGCCCTGCGGGCGCGGCCAGCACGCAAGCATGGCTTCCGAATTGCGTGGCCCCATCTTGGCCAGTTCGTCGGGGTTGAGGTTGTTGGAGCGCGCCGCGTTCATGATCGCGTGCAGCGTGGCCGTCACCGCGTCATCCTTCAGGTCCAGTCGCGCGGCCAGCTGCGCCAGATTCTCGACGCCGCTCGCATCCTGAACGCCTTCCACAGCCACGCGCACAAGGCGGCGGCCTTCGTCTTCGGTCAGCACCGTCTGATCCGGCGAGATGCCGAGTTCAAAGCAGAATCGCTGAATCAAACGCCCGCAGACGCTATTGACCGTACCGATGCTCGCCTGCCCCAGCGCGGCGGCAAGATCAAGCCGCCGCTGGTTCAACAACGTCGACCTCGCGCGCTCGCGCAACTCCGAGGCAGCCTTGACCGTGAAGGTGGTGGCCAGGATCGCTGCTGGCCGCGCAGCGCCGCTTCGCAGACGGTCCGCCAGCAAGTGAGTCAGGTAATAGGTCTTTCCGCTGCCCGCCCCGGCGCGGACGAATTCCACATTCATATTCTTCTGATCCATGGTTATTCCCTGGTGCCGAACAGCGCCGTGTAATCGCCATGCCACGGCGCGGTTTCGCCCAGCGGCAGGCAATCTTCCGGAGATGGTTCCGGTTCTGGATAGAGTCCCTTTTCGATCACGTCAACACGGCCTTCCTGCCACTGCCGCACCCGCCAGGCCCAGGTGGCTCTGGCCTGCATGACGAGCTCGGACGCATTGATGCCGTTCTTTGCACTGATGACACGGGCTTGTGGGCCGAAGACGTCTGGCGTAACGGTCAACAGCAGAGCCTCACGGAACGTGAAATAGCCCACCGCGGCAGGCAGCGCGCCGAGTTCCTGCCGGATCATTTCGCCATACAACGCCAGTTGCAGGTAGGTGCCGTCGGACAGCGCTTGCCGATAGCGCTTCGCGCCCGTCCATTTGAGATCGAGCGCGGCGGTCCTGCCATCGGCAAGATGCAACAACAGGTCGGTGGCGCCGTTGAGACGCAACGCACCGAGCATGCCAGCCAGCGGCCGCTCGGCCTCGACACGGACGACGCCGGCATGCGCCATATGCTGCAGCAACACCCACAGGCCGTGACGCATGGTGTTCTTGAACTGAAAGAGCGCGGCGCTGTTGCCCGGCGCAAGCAACGGCATGCCTTCCTGTTCAAGCAATCTTGCCAACTCCGGCTCCAGCCACGCTTCCAATTGGGCCTGGCTCCAGGATGGCGCATCATCGTTGACGAAGAGGGTCTCCACCAAGCGGTGCGAGAGGTTGCCGAGCAAGCGGCCATCCTTCGCGACCACCGTAGCCCGCCCAGTACGCAAACCGGCCGCATACTTCAACACGGCGATCGCCGGGTTGTTGAAATGAAGATCCAATGACGTGTAAGACTGCGAGGGCAGGCGTGTCGGAAGCGGATAGGCGGCCCGCCATGGCGCATCCGTGTCCAACTCCCAGACGCCTTGCGCGCGTTGCAATGGCAGAGACGCGACCTGCCTCAACTGGTCGCGCACCATTGGATGCTCTTCGAGCTGCGATGCGACCAACGCAGGCGCGAGCAAGGCGATAAGCTGCCATGCCGGATGGTCTTCCGCCGGTGCCGGCGGCAAGACCAGAATCAGGCGATCCGCAGCAGTCAGCAGCGGCCGCATCCACAACGCGGCCAGGCTTCCCATGGCGAACGCCTGGTCCACAAGCTCGACCCCGCCCGCTGCCAGCGCCTCGATTTCAGGACGGCTCCACGGATGCCCCGCTGGCAGCTTCGGCGCGGAGGGCATCCACCAGATGACTTCGGCGACCGGCCCCAGGGCGCAGGCTTCGGGCGTCGTGGCGCTGAGCATGCAAGCCGCCTCGGCCACGGCCAGGCTATTGCCGCAGGCCGTGGTCGCCTGAGCGCACAGCTGTTCGAGCAACCGGGGCTTGACGTGCTTGACCCCGTCCCGCTGCAGCGACAGGAGGCCGCTGAGCGTGCCCGCGCATTGCCCCAGGGCCGCACCGAGATCACGCGCCACGGCGTCGGTAGGCATGAGGTGCAGCAAACGGCCGCGCAGTGCCTGCGCCAGCAGTTTGACCCGCTCGATTGCATAGTCAATGGGCGCGCCGAGGGCTCGCGGATGGCGGGGCGATTCAAGCCAGACCCGGATGTGCTGCTCCAGTTCCGCGCGAAATTCGGGCGGTGTCTCGGCCAGCAGGTGTGCGCGCGCCTTGATCCACTCGGCCCCGCCGATACCCGGATGCTCTGAAAAGACCGCGCCGAACGCGCGACGCGCCGAGGCCCGGAAGGGCCCGATCGGATGCATGAGGAAATCCAGCAGGCGCGCAGGTTCCAGAGGATCCCAGAAGGTCTCGAAGCTCAGCGGCAACGCCAACAATGCCGGACGCAAGGCACTGGACTCGTCAAAACCGCAGACCGGTGCGCCGTTGACACGCAAGGTATCGTCGACCGAAGCGCCGTGCTGCTCGCTGACCAGGAGCATCTGGGCCTGCCCGGCATGATAGTGATGAGCCAGCCATTGCTCCGCGGTTTCGCACGTGTGGGGACGAAGCACGACAATCGAGCCATCGCTGCCGTCGATATCCGGCTGAGCCGTGAACGATTGGTCAAGCGACACCGCATCCGACACGGCGCGTTGCAGACGCCCCAGTTGCGTATGCGGCTCGGCCGCGGGAACCAGGACGCTTCCGTCGACAACCGGAAATCGGGCCAAGAGCCTACGCCACAAGGACGGAAAAAGCTTGCAGTCCTCCAGCAGTACGATCTCGCCGACCGGTACGCTGCGCTCATCGAGCCGGCGCAGGACAGCGAGCAGGCGATCGCCTTCGCCGGGGGGCAACAAGCCGGCCGCCGCGGCTTCGACGACGGCCATGTCAGACAAGCGAGCCGGCCATCCCGCTGCCGCCGTGCCCGTCCATCCTCCAAGAATCCATTCGTCGCGCCATTGCAGGAGGCGGGCCGCGGTGCCGATTTCATCGGCCGCCAAACTGTCGTGAAAAAACCTGTCCGGCCCATCGGATTGACGCAATGCCAGCAGGAAGGCCGCGGTCCGTTCAGCCGCACTGACTGGCAACGACGACAGGCCAAGCCAGGTTTCCAACATCCCGAGAAAAGCCTGACGCCCCACGGTCGCGCGTTCGAGCGACGCCCCGGGGTGAGGCCCTTGCCACTGCTCGATATGCAGGCCCAGGGTAATTCTCAGCGCTGCCGTGGTGCCTTGTTGCTCTTGCATTTCGCTCGCTCTTTGGTCATAGGTGCGGATTGGGGGTGACGGGCTGCCTCCAGGGAAGTCGCCACGGGACTGATCACGCCGGAGTCGGGCAGGCGTCGAGACGTTCGAGCAGTCGCGCCGCCGCCCGCTCGGACATGACCAGGACCAGCTTCATCGAGGCGCGCGTCGCGCCTACGAACAGGCGGCGAACCTCGTCGTCGCCCAGCATTTCGAAGTCGATCTCCGCCATCACGACTGCCGGCGCGGACTGCCCCTTGAAGCGGTGCACGGTATCCGTCACCAGCGTGCCTTCGGAATACTGCGGCCGGCCTTCACCGTCGTAGGTGCCAAGAAATTTTCTCAGCGCATAGGAACCCAATTGATCGTAGGAAAGGATGCGAGAGCTATCCCTTCCCCGATAACTGAGAAGCGCGATGTCCATCGTGGCGAACCCGGCCAATTCGCACAGGCGCACACCTTCTTTGACTTGGTCGAGCAATTGCGCGCCCGTCTCGTAGGTAAGGAATTCCACGTCGTGGCCCGCAACGGGCGATGCCGGCACGACCGCCACGCCGTCCGGGACCAATGCCTGCAGCAATTGAACGACAGCGCGCGGACTGCGGAAATTCATGTCTGCTCGCAGGCGTATCCAACCCGGCAGTTCCACGGCGGCATGGCGATACAGCTTCTGCATTGGATCTTCGAGCCAGAGAATGCGGGCATCATCTCGGGCATGGCGCAGAATCAGCTCAAACCAATCGGCCTTGATGTCCTGCCCCTCATCGATGATGACCGTGTCGAACATCAGATCCGGCGGGACCGCCAATTCCCGGCAGGCGTTGACCAGTTGCTCGAAGGCCATGGCCGCATTGAAGTCAGGCACCGACCCCGACTGTCTGACCATGCGTACGCACAGCATGTGGAACGTGCACACCACGCCGCCAGCGGGCACGATCGCGGCAATGTGATCTGCCAGGGGCCGGTTGAAGCAAAGATACAGCGGCCTGCGTCCGGCTTCGATTGCCGCGCGGTATTCGGCCAGGGCCAACTGCGTCTTTCCAGAGCCAGCCGTGCCGTTCACGTGCAGTCGAAAGGGCGTCATGTCGATTTGCCGGGCCCAATACGCCAGCCCGCTGGACACGCGGGTGACCAGGGCCTGGGCCTGCCCCACCAAGGCGCTGGCATCCACCTCCAGTTGAATGACGTCGCAGAGAAACCGATGTACCTGCCCGTACAACGGACCCGCGATGCCTGCGGGAAGAATCTGCTGAATCACCGTACACAATGCGTCGCGTCGGCCTGCGTCGACGATACGCTCGGACATCACGCCCACCGTTTGCGGCGTCTTGCACAAATAGTCGGGGCAATAGAGCAGATGCTCAATCTCGATATAAGCACCATTCAAGACCCGTGCCAGCTTGCCTCGCAGGCTGTTCACCGTGCGGCCCATCTGCGCGGGTACCGATTTCAGTTTGCCGCCGCCATAGTTCTTGGCCAGCCCATCAGGCGTCTCTTCCAATGGCCCGCATTTCTGCTCGATGAGCATCATGTGTCCGGCCTGGTTGACGATGACGAAATCGACTTCGCCGTGGATGGCGTGGGATCGTTCGATATTGGTCCAATGCACGGCGTGATACACCGTATATTCATCCGGCAACCCCTGCGCCAACAATTCCAGCGTCTCGAATTCCCGACGCATCGCGCCAATGGCATCCATGGTCTGCCAACCATCCGGCACGATACGCGCCATGTTGCGAAGCTCCTTTGCAGGCGAAATTGGCGGGCGGTGTCCGGGAAAAGTACAGGGGCGTCCGCCTGAAGAACACAACCACCTCATTGCAGAGGGGTCTGTCCAGCCAAAATCAACATTTGGATTTAATTGTACGTATTTAAATACATATACGTCAGCATACCCTATCCAGCATTTCTTTTTTTATTGCGATCTGATTGCCGCTTTAACGGATAGTGGGCCACGGCCCTGGGCCCGAGTCGAGAAACGTGGCGAAATCCATGCGCTTTATCCTGGGCTAAGAAGGCGTTTCAGCCAGCTCGCAATCAACGCTGGCGTCGAAGGCGCAATGCATTGCAGTTGCCTTGATTGGCATTTTGGACAGTGGGCGGCAATGTCCCTCCCAACGACAAGCGCGTCACTGACGGGCGAAAATGTCTGTGTCCAATTGCATTCGGTGCAGATCTGGGTGAATGGCCGGGGACGGACAGGCATGCTGCGATTCCAGGAAAAATAGGGAGAAATACTCAGGAAAATGCGAGCTTGCACCTGGCTCAATCATGTCGCGCGCATGCGTCTTCTGCCGCATCTCGCCTGACCGCGTCAATATATCTGCCCAGAATTGCCGTGCCTAATACACCCGTCACGAAAACGATAGCGAATGCAGCCAAGTGTTCGAGGGGTGTGGCGTTGTTGTTGATCATGTGAATCCAGGATAGGCAAAATCGGCAGCCCGATGACTGCCGCACCGCAACCAGAATAAGAGGCGATCGGGACATTACGTGTCTCGATCACCCACTCGCTCACGCACGCGCTGAATAAAGCGCCGCAAGCGTTTCCGCTTCGTTGGCCATTTCCTCGCGTAGCCTTGCCGGCCCCAGGACCTCGACATTCGGGCCAAACGCTCTCAGCCACCAACGCAGGCGTTTGCTGAGCAAGACCGTGCCCCTGACCCGCAGTTCCGATCCGACATACTCCGCCACTTGATCATCGGATAAGGGCGATTCGATCAGGTGATTGCCAGCGCCGCTGAGAAACCGCAGTTCCAGCTTGATGGCGCCCTCCACCATGAAATCGAACTGCCTCTGATGTTTCACATACTCGGCCAGGCTGAATTCCCGGGGATAGGCGAATATCTCTGGCAGCATGGTTGCGCTGACCACCCTGTCAAGCCGGTACATGGCGGGCTTGGGATAGCCGACCATGGCTGCGACAAGATAAATCACCCCGCCCACCTCGACCAATCCCAGCGGGTCGATAATCTTCGCCGTTTCCTGGTCCCCTTTGGAGCGAACGCGATAAACCACTTCGAGTTTCTGCTCAAAAAATAAAGCACGGGAAACGGTAGAAAAGGTATTTGAGTCTATGGCCGGATGCTGCAAGGCAAAGGCCCCGCTTTCTACTTCGACCTTATCCACCCATTTTCGATAGCGACGTTCGCTGTCGCTCTGCGAAACGCCCAGGCGTTTCTCCGCAGTGTCGAACAAGGAAGACAGCGACTCGGAAACCAGCGACGGAATCTGGCGGGATGAAAAGCGCTTCAAAGTCTGCAGCGCCAGCGCTTGTTCATGCGTCATCAAGCCGGCCGACCTGGCGGCCACACCTCCAGCGCCGGCCCGCCTGCGCCAGACCAGCGCCGTGCCACGCTTTTCGGACTCCACCAACTGTTGGTCGAGCAACTTCTGCAATGTGCGCAGAACAGTCTTGACGACGGGAGGCTCGGGATATGACCGGCACAACTCCCGGTGTATTTCCGGCGTACTCATGAAGTGCCCGCCTTGCTCGGCGTCCTTCAAGACGTGAAATATATTGGCGACCAGTGGGGGCATGCAGCAACTCACTCACTTCGACATGAAGTTGCTACGATAGCAAACTGGGATTTACCAGGCATGTCAGGGCCCACACATGCCGGTCCGGGAAGTCCCGATGCAGAAGTCGCGGTGAAAATAATCGGCCAGATTTAATCGAGCGCGGGCCAGGGAAAACCCAGCAAGGCATCCACGCGCATCGCACCGTCCAGCGTCATGGGCGCGGCGACCAAAGGTTGCAATTCGTGCAGACCCGCTTCGATTATCGTGCGCTGCACCTCATGCTCGGGAACGCCGGCAACGGCGAGCGCTGCAGGTTGCATCAACAGCGCGGTCAGCGCCTCGCGCAGGACCTCGGAAAAGCCGGCGGCGGTTTCCTCAAAACCCAGAACAGCAAGTAGATTGGCATCGGCGAACTTGCGCGCCGCGCGCCACGCAGGCACTGCCTTGTAGCCCTCCGCACGGGTCCATTCCAGAGCCGCCAACGCCCGCACTGACGTTTGCACGGCGCATGCCCACGGTTTGTCCGCCGCCATGACCCAGACACCCTTGCGAACAGCGGGCAACTGGCTGACCCGGCCACGGCACAACGCCAATGCCGCCACGCCCTGCTCACGGGCCTGACGCATGGCCTCGATCGGGCCAAAGGCATTCCAGGCGGCGCGCCCTTTTCCCGTCAATGCGGCGAAGTCCACGAGATGCAGCGACAGCGCGCCGCGCGGCGCGTCCGTATCCGCGTGCCAATCAAAGGCCGGCACTTCCTCCGCAAGCTGCCGCACAAGCAAGGCGACATCCTCCGCAGACATCCCCCAGCCGTGCAGGGCGACCACGGGGCGATTGAATACGGTATGAGTTCCACGGGTTGCTATCGAATCCGACACTGTGTCTCCACTTGAGTTGGGAGTACGCAGTTTGGATCGCGGTCAGGACATTAGCTGTCCCGAAGGCCGCATTGGTGGTATTTACTTGCGAGGTCGCTTGAGTCGCGCGGGATAATGCGGAGAAATAGACTGCCAGTATCTGCTGCAGCACTAGGTCCCCAATGGGTTGGAAGTTCGCGTCCTCGAGTGGCTGCATCCGTCCAGCAGCCGTCGTAGCTGTGCCGGCAAAAACGGGATTGCACTGATGGCTGGATGCTTAGCCGAGCAGACGAAAAAAAAGGCCGCTTTAGCGGCCTTCTTGCTGCCTGAAGTGCGTCGATTGAGGGCAGCCCGGTCAGAATCAAAGGACAAAGCCAACCGTTATCAGTGCGGCCGACTTCATTCCTTGTTTTCACACCCAAGACAGCACCCCTGTCCCTCACTCCACCGTCACGCTCTTCGCCAGATTGCGCGGCTTGTCCACGTCCGTACCCCGCGCGCATGCCGTGTGATACGACAGCAGTTGCAGCGGGATCGTGTGCAGGATCGGCGACAGCTTGCCGTAGTTTTCCGGCATGCGGATCACGTGCATGCCTTCGGCGCTTTGGATCTTGCTGTCGGCATCGGCGAACACATAAAGCTCGCCGCCGCGCGCGCGCACTTCCTGCATGTTGGACTTCAGCTTTTCCAGCAGCTCGTCCTTGGGCGCGATGGTCACGACGGGCATGTGTTCCGTCACCAGCGCCAGCGGGCCGTGCTTGAGTTCGCCGGCCGGGTAGGCTTCGGCGTGGATGTAGCTGATTTCCTTCAGCTTCAGCGCACCTTCCAGCGCGATCGGGTAGTGCATGCCACGGCCCAGGAACAAGGCGTTTTCCTTGGACGCAAAGCGATCGGCCCAAGCCATGATCTGCGGCTCCAGCGCCAGCACCGAACCAATGGCCACGGGCAGGTGGCGCAGCGCCTTCAGGTGTTCGGCTTCCTGCTCGTCGCTGAGGTGGCCACGCACTTGCGCCAGCGCCAGCGTCAGCAGGAACAGCGCGGTCAACTGCGTGGTGAAGGCCTTGGTGGAGGCCACGCCGATTTCAACGCCGGCGCGCGTGATGTACGACAGCTTGCACTCGCGCACCATGGCGCTGGTGGACACGTTGCAGATGGTCAGCGTCTTGTCCATGCCCAGCGAACGCGCGTGCTTCAGCGCGGCCAGCGTGTCGGCGGTTTCGCCGGACTGCGAGATCGTGACGACGAGCGAACGCGGATTCGGCACGCTGTCACGGTAGCGGTATTCGCTGGCGATTTCGACGGCCACCGGAATCTTCGCAATCGATTCAATCCAGTACTTGGCGGTCAGGCCGGCGTAGTAGCTCGTGCCGCACGCCAGGATCAACAGCGAATCGATGTCCTTGAAGATCTTGTAGGCCTCGTCGCCGAACAGCTCGGGCGAAATCGATTCGATATCTTGCAGCGTGTCGCCAACGGCGCGCGGCTGCTCGAAGATTTCCTTTTGCATGTAGTGGCGATACGGGCCGAGTTCGGCGGCGCCGGTGTGCACGTGCACGGTGTGCACTTCGCGGTCCACGTTCTTGCCGTTGGCGTCCACGATCCACACGCGCGAGAGCTGCAGGTCGACGACGTCGCCGTCTTCCAGGTAGATGATCTGGTCGGTCGTGCCGGCCAGCGCCAGCGCGTCGGACGCCAGGAAGTTCTCGTTCTGGCCCACGCCCACCACCAGCGGCGAACCTTGGCGCGCGCCCACCACGCGATGCGGCTCATCGCGGCAGAACACGGCAATGGCGTATGCGCCGTGCAGGCGACGCACGGCGTTCTGGACCGCTTCGAACAGGTCGCCCGCGTACAGGTGGTTCACCAGGTGCGCGATGACTTCGGTGTCGGTCTGGCTTTCAAAGACGTAACCCACGGCCTGCAGCTCAGCGCGCAGTTCGTCGTGGTTTTCGATGATGCCGTTGTGCACCAGCGCGATGCGCGGCTCTTCGTTGCCCAGATGCGAAAAGTGCGGGTGGGCGTTGTGCGTGGCGGGCACGCCGTGGGTGGCCCAACGGGTGTGGGCGATACCCGTGAAACCCTGGACCTTGTCCTGTGCCACCTGATCAGCCAGCTCGGCCACGCGCTGCGTGCTGCGCGTACGGCGCAGATGGCCGTCGGCATACACGGCGACGCCGCAAGAGTCGTAGCCGCGATATTCCAGCCGCTTCAGACCTTCAACCAGGATAGGGGTGATGTCGCGCTGGGCGACGGCGCCAACAATGCCGCACATAGGAAGACTCCGCTTAAGTTCGTGTACCGACGCATTGTGCTCGAGGCAGTAAGAAATATGATTTCTTAATGATGATGAATTTGAAAGTTAATTCACTTACAGATTTGTGATTAAATAATCTTTCTTCAATTCGGCATTTTTGAATTAATCATGCACAACACGCCAATTTCCGCGCCCGAACTGGACGATTTGGATCTGCGCATCCTCGAGCAGCTACAGGCGGACAACTCGCTGACCAACCAGGATCTGGCGGCGCGGGTGCATGCGTCGCCCCCCACCTGCCTGCGCCGCGTTCGGCGCCTGGTGGACGAAGGGGTCATCGACAGGCAGGTCGCGATACTTGCCGCCGAAAAACTCGGCAGCACATTGACGGCGATCGTGGAGATCACGCTGGACGTGCAGGCGGCCGAAAGCCTGGATGCGTTCGAACAAAGCATGCTGACCGAACCGGCGGTGCTGCAGTGCTACCGCGTGTCGCCAGGACCGGATTTCGTGGTGATCGCCCAGGTAAAAGACATGCCCGCCTACCACGCCCTGGTACACCGCGCATTCACCGCACTAGCCAACGTGCGCAACGTGCGCACATTCTTTTCGGTGCACCGCGCCAAGTTCGAAACCAGGATTGATGTGCGGCGGTGAATCGAGAATGGCACAAAGAGTGCCTGGCCGGTGGATAATACGAAACGACTCGGCGACAGGCGCCAGAACGCCTCGCACAGGAGCATTCCGTGTATACGCATTCCACCAAGTACCTTGAGATGATCGCGACTCACCTCAACGCCCCATACGGGCGCGTGGTGGACCCCCGCGACGTTGCTGCCGCATTGCGCGACGGCGATCTCTCCTCGGCCTCGGGCGACGAACTTGTACAAGAGCTCCTGGCCAGCATGTTCATCGAACTCGAACCCGAATTTATTGGCAGGGCCAGCTTTGAAGCTGGCGTCCGGCTAGAAGAGGCGCACGCACTTTATCAACAGGCTCGCGACCAATTCGGATTGCCCCGGGTAGAACAATGGGAGCAGGCGCTCGAGGGGGTCCTGTGACCAAGACCACGCTTGCCGATATCCAAAAGCATCGCGAGGCTGGTCCGTGGAGAACACTTGAAGCGCGTGCGCAAAGGCTTGTTGACGACGCGCGCCATCATGGCGGCGAATCGTTTAAGCCCGTATTGGGCGGCGGCACACGCCTGATGCTGGCGCTAGACCATCGAATCAGCGACGACGTCGATCTATTCGTTGATTCGCCTGCCTGGCTTCCCTACATTTCGCCACGCCTGAACGATATGTTTGAAAGCGAGCTTGCCGGATACAACGAAGACAACGCGCACGTGAAATTGCGTTTTGCCGAAGGCGAAATCGACTTTGTCGTTGCCGCCCCCCTGCTTCCCGCCTCGACAAACACGTGGAACCCGCCTGCCGACGAAACGAGCTTTCCGATGGAGTCTCCCGCGGAAGTCCTGGCCAAGAAACTATTCTTCCGTGGATGGGCGCTTACCGCACGCGACTTATTCGATTGGGTGATCCTTCAAACAGAAGGGCCGGCGGACGCCATCCCTGAAAAGGCGCTGGCGGCGTTGCTAAACGCCAAGCTGGAAGGGATAGATACCGCGCTGTCGCACATGGCGCAGCGGCAGTCGCAGCGTCTGGCTTGGGAGCGGATTCGAACGCACCATTTGCCGGATTTTGACTGGGCTACGCAATGGGCCAAGGCACGCTTGACGCAATGGTCTCGGTTTGAACACCCAACCGGACCATCTCCGTCGGCTTGACCCACAGGCACTGAAACCCCCTGCGCCTACCGCCTAAACCCGCCCCAGCAACCGCTCGAACTGCGCCAGATAACGATTCCCCATCTTCTGTACGTCGTGCTCGCTCTTCACGTATTCGTACGCACGTTCCGTGACGTCTTTGCGGAATGCCGCGTCGTCCAGGCAGCGGGCCATGCCGGCTGCCATGGCTTGATGGTCGCCCACGGCCACCAGCACGCCGCGGCCATCAGCCAGGCTTTCCTTCAGGCCGCCCGCGTCGGTGGAGACCACCGGCACATGCTGCAAGAAAGCGTCCAGCACGCTGCTGCCTAGCGCTTCTTCTTCTGAACTCATGACGAACACGTCGAGGATGCTGTAGAAGTCTTCGACGCCTTTGCGAAAGCCCGCGAAGCGGTAGACGTCTTCGATACCCAGGCGGCGCGCTTCGTCCTTGGCCTGCTGCTCGCGGTCGCCGCCGGCGCCGAAGTGCAGGAAGATGAAATCGCGCCGTGTCTTGGCCAGTTCGCCCACGGCGCGCACCAGGGTCACGGGGTCTTTGTCGCGGATCAGCGCGGCGGACGTGGCCATGACCTTCTTGCCGGCCAGGTCGAATTCCTGCACCAGCTTGGCGACGTTGTCGGCGTTGATGGTGTGGGGTTCAACCGCGCTGCGGATGATGACGGGTTCAATGCCCAGGCGGCGCGGTTCGCCCGCCGCCATCTCGCTGATGGCCACGAACAGGTTGGCGTGACGCCACTTGAAACCGGTCTTCCATTCGTCGCCAGGTTTCACCACGAACGAGGTGCGGCGCGAGAACACCACGGGGCGACGATGCAGCCATTTGGTCAGCACGGCCCAGGTGATGGTGTTGGCCGTTTGCGCGTGGATGATGTCATAGCGGCCCGCGCCCGCCAGAAAAGCCAGTTGCCCCGGCACGTTGCGGCAGGTGTGAGCAACAAACCCTTCCTGGCGCGCGCGCTCGGCCAGCGGCGCGCCTTCCCGGCACATCACTTCGACGTCATGGCCCGCCTTGCGGAAGGCGCGCATGCAATACAGCGTCTGCCGTTCGCCGCCGCGCCAGCCTTTCTCGAAGTTCAGTTGCAAGATCTTCATGCGCGTCCGATGCCGGAATACTCGAAGCCCAGGGCGCGCACGTCAGCCGGCGTGTACAGGTTGCGGCCATCGATGATGACGGGGGCTTTCAGCAGGGCTTTGACACGGTCGAAGTCGGGCGCGCGGAAGACTTTCCATTCGGTGGCGATCAACAGCGCATCAGCGCCGTCCAGCGCGTCGTACATGTCGGTGGCGAAGCTGATGCCGGGCTGGCCGACCAGCACGCGCGCCGCTTCATGCATGGCCACGGGGTCGTAGGCGCGCACGTCGGCGCCACGGCGCGTCAGTTCGGCAATGACCGTCAGGCTGGGGGCTTCGCGCATGTCGTCGGTGTTCGGCTTGAACGACAGGCCCCACAGCGCAATCTTGCGACCGCGCAGGTCGTTGCCATAGCGCGCGACCAGCTTCTCGGACAGGCGGAATTTCTGTGCGTGGTTGGCGGCCTCGGCCGCTTCGATGACGCGCATGGGCAGGGAATTTTCAGCGGCGGTGTTCACCAGCGCCTGCACGTCCTTGGGGAAGCACGAGCCGCCATAGCCTGCGCCGGGGTACAGGAAGTGGTAGCCGATGCGCGGGTCGGCGCCAATGCCGCGACGCACCTGTTCGATGTCGGCGCCCAGCGCTTCGGCCAGGTTCGCCATTTCGTTCATGAACGAGATGCGCGTGGCCAGCATGGCGTTGGCGGCGTACTTGGTCAGCTCGGCCGAGCGCACGTCCATCACCATCAGGCGGTCGTGGGTGCGCTGGAACGGTTCGTAGATACGGCGCATCACGCCGACGGTGTAGTCGTCGTCGGCACCCACGACGACACGGTCGGGACTCATGAAGTCATTGATGGCCGCGCCTTCCTTCAGGAATTCGGGGTTGGACGCCACGCTGAACGGGATGTCCACGCCACGCGCGGCCAGTTCCTTCTGCACCACGGCGCGCACCTTGTCGGCGGTGCCGACCGGCACGGTGGACTTGTCCACGATCAGTTTGCGGGACGTCATGTGGCGCGCGATGTTCTGCGCGGCGGCCAGCACGTACTTCAGGTCGGCCGATCCATCTTCGCCAGGCGGCGTGCCCACGGCAATGAATTGCACGTCGCCAAAGGCCACGCTTTGGGCCACGTCGTCCGTGAAATGCAGGCGGCCCGCCTGCACGTTGCGGCGGACCAGGTCTTCCAGGCCGGGCTCATAGATCGGGATGCCGCCTTGGCGCAACAGGGCGATTTTTGCGGCGTCCACGTCCAGACACATGACGTCGTTGCCCATGTCGGCCAGACACGCTCCCGACACCAACCCCACGTAACCGGTACCCACGACCGTGATTTTCATGCCTGCACGCCTTCAAAATAGGGAATCTTGCGCGCCTGGCAAGAGGAACCAGACGCCGGCCGCCATTATAGAAGCGGCCGGGACCCAGGGGCGCGGCGGCCTCTAGGTGCGTAGTTTGTTGAATCGAACCGTGTTCACCACCACCGCCAACGCGGCGCATATCGTGCCCAGCACCAGCGCCAGGCCCGGGCCGTGCGCCAGGCTGATGCTGAACGCGATGGCCACCAGCGCGGTGCCGAAGCTTTGCCCGAACACGCGGGTGGTGGCCTGCAAGCCGCCCGCCGCCCCGCTGCGCGCGCGGGGCGCGGCCGACAGCATGGCGCGGTTGTTAGGCGTCTGGAAGAAGCCAAAGCCCACGCCCGCCACGAACATGCCGGCCACGATGGGCCAGTTCGACACCGAGGCCGGCAACAGGGTCAGCCACAGCATGCCGGCCACCATGGTCGCCGCCCCCACGCCGCTCAAGGTGGCGGCGGAATAGCGGTCGGACAGGCGGCCCGCCAGCGGGGCGATGATGGCCGTGCCCACGGGCCAGGCGCCCATCAGCAAGCCCACTTCCAGGTACGGCCGACCCAGCACCTGCTGGAAGTAGAACGGCAAGGACACATACGACGCCATCTGCGCGGCGAACGTGCAGGCGGATGCGCCCACGGCGAACGCCAGCGGACGGATGCGCAGCAGATCCACCGGCACCAAGGGCGCCGGTTGCTTGCTGGCGCGGCGCACCAGCACCCAGCCCGCCACCGATGCAATGGCCACCAGGCCGATGCCGCGCAGCAGGTCCTGGCCCATCATGTCGACACCGGAAATGAACACGCCCAGCGTCGCCATGCACAGCACCACGCTGACCCAGTCCAGCTTCACATCGTTGCGCGGCACTTCGGGCAGATGGCGCAGGCCGAACATGGCCAGCACGCAGATAGGCAGGTTGACGGCAAAGATCCAGGGCCACGGCGCCACCGACAGGATGGCGGAGCCGATGGTGGGCCCCAGCACCGACATCACGGCCACCGTGGTGGCGTTGATGCTGATGCCCCGGCCCAGCATGTGCAGGGGATAGATATTGCGCACCAGCCCGCCGAACATGCACATCAGCGTGGCGGCGCCCACGCCCTGGAAAACGCGCGCGGCGGTCAGTTGCCACAAGGTGCCGGCCAGCGCACAGCCCAGCGACGCCAGCGTGAACAGGATCAGGCCAAAGGTGAACATGCGGCGAAAGCCGATGCGCTCGGCCAGCGCCGACAAGGGCAGCAGCGTCATCACCACCGCCAGGTTGTAGGCGTTGACGATCCACACCGCCTGGGCCGGCGAGGCGTTGAGGTCCACGGAAATCGTGGGCAGCGCCACGTTGGCGATAGTGGTGTCCAGCACCGACAGGCTGATGCCTGTCATGACCGTGGCAGCCGCCCAGTAACGGCGCGGCGCGGGCAGGCCGTCAGGTAAGGCGTTCTTGGCGGATTCGCTCTCCGCCATCACGACTTCTTCGCGGGACGCTGCCAACCCTCAACGGTGATCTGCTTGGCGCGCGACACCGTCAGCTTGTCGGCCGGCGCATCGCGGGTCAGGGTGGTGCCCGCGCCCAGGGTTGCGCCCCGGCCCACGCGCACCGGCGCCACCAACTGCGTGTCCGACCCGATGAAGGCGTCGTCTTCGATGACGGTGCGGTGCTTGTTCACGCCGTCGTAATTGCAGGTGATGGTGCCCGCGCCCACGTTCACGCGCTGGCCAATGTCGGCATCGCCAATGTAGGCCAGGTGATTGGCCTTGCTGTCGGCGCCCAGCACGCTCTTCTTGATTTCAACGAAGTTGCCGACGTGGCTGCGGTCTCCCAATTCAGCGCCGGGGCGCAGGCGGGCATACGGACCCACGCGCGCATCCTGGCCCACTTCTGCTTGCTGCAAATGGCTGTATGCCTCGATCTGCGTACCCGCGCCCACGGTCACGTCGCGCAGCACGCAGTGCGGGCCTACGCGCACGCCGTCGGCCAGCGTGACCTTGCCTTCGAACACGCAGCCCACGTCAATGAATACGTCGCGCCCGCAAGTCAGCGTGCCGCGCACATCAAAGCGGGCGGGGTCGGCCAGCGTTACGCCGGCTTCCAACTGGCGTCGGGCCTGCTCGCCCTGCCAGCGGCGTTCCAGTTCGGCTTGCTGCACGCGGCTGTTCACGCCCAGCGTTTCCCAGCCGGCGCCGGGTTGCGCCGCGCCCACGGGCACCTTGTCGACCACGGCCAGGCCGACCACGTCGGTCAGGTAGTACTCGCCTTGCGCGTTCTTGTTGTCGATACGGGTCAGCCAGTCTTTCAGCTTGGCCGTCGGGGCGGTCAGGATGCCGGTGTTCACTTCCTTGATGGCGTGTTCGGCTTCCGACGCATCTTTGTGTTCGACGATCCGGCACACATTGCCCTTGTCATCGCGCACGATGCGGCCATAGCCGGTGGAATCGTCCAGCACTTCGGTCAACACGGCGGCGCCCGTGGCGCGCGCATCCAGCAGGCGTTGCAGGGTATCAGGCTGCACCAGCGGCACGTCGCCGTACAGCACCAGCGTGACATCGTCCTTGCCATCGCCTTCCAGCAGCAGCGGCACGGCCTGCTGCACCGCGTGGCCCGTGCCCTGTTGCGGCTGCTGCAACACGAAGTGCAGATCCGGCTGGCCTTCAAAAGCCTCTTTGACGCGGTCCGCGCCGTGGCCCACCACAACGATGATGCGCGCGGGCTTCAACTGGCGCGCGCTGTCCAGCACATGGGCCAGCATGGGTTTGCCGGCCAGCGTGTGCAAGACTTTGGGAAGGTTGGACTGCATGCGTTTGCCCAGTCCGGCGGCGAGGATCACTACATTAAGCATAAGTTCTGATAGGTTTAGAGACGGCGCAAACGGCCTTGCGGCCGATGCGGGTCGATTGAAAGGAGTTCAGGGCTTGCCGTCGGCAGGCCCGTTATTTTTAGATGCCCGGGGCGCGGACTTGGCTGCCGTCTTGCGCGCCGCGGGTTTGCGGGTGGCGGGCTTGGAAGCCTTGGCCTCGGTCTTGGCGGCCGGCTTGGAATCCTTGGGTTTGGGCGTGGCGGACTCGCCCGGCTCGGCGGGGTTGGTCGGCATGGACGCGGCGGTGGCGGCTGCAATCTGGTTGAACTGCTGCTGCAGCAAGTCCCACCACGCCTTGGAGGCCGACTGCGCGGCAGCGCCCATTTGCTCGGTCATGCCAGGCCCTGCCGAGTCGGCGGCCGACGCTTTGCCGGCATCCGATTCCGACAACGTGCCGGCGGAAGGTTCCTGCGGCTTGGCGTCGCGGGCGCTTTCCGATGATGCCGGTTTGGCGGCGGACTTCGGCGCGGGCTTCAAGCCCAGCACCACTTCAAGCGGCGAGGCCGCACCGCTGTCGCGCACGGCGTTCATGTCCATGCTGGCGGCGCTGTCCACAAAGGCACGCAAGGTGCTGATGGTGGAACGCTGCACTTCCATGCCCTGGATGGTGGACGACAGCATGGACAGATTCATGCGCAGCCAGTTTTCCACCGAACGCAGTTCGGCGATACGGCGGTCCAGGTCTTCAAGATTCATGGGCGGCGCCATCGGCAGGCTGCTGGCCAGGCCACCCGGGCCGGTCAGGCCGGCCCAGGCCTGGCGCATCATCTCCATGCTGGCCAGCAAGGGGTTGCCCGACAGATCGGAATTCTGTCCCATGCCGGGAAGGACAAACGGGTTCGTGAATTGGTCGCTCATGCCAGGTCTCCCCATGGACTGATCGCCACCGGCCTTGGCTTAGCCCGGCAGCAGCTGGTTGTTTTCCACGCGCACGTGATCGCCCGAGGCAAAGGCGAACGGCTGCGCGCTGCGGAACTGGCGCGCACTGCCGTCGTTCATGCGAACCGTCAGCTCATAGTGCGTCACCGTTTGTTGCTGTCTGATATTACGCTCAACTTCACGGCCTGCCAAAGCGCCGCCCACCGCGCCCAGCACGGTCAGCGCCGTCTTGCCGCTGCCTCCGCCAAATTGATTACCCACTACGCCGCCGACCACGCCGCCGCCGATGGTGCCAACCAAATGGTCGCTGTTGTCCTTCACCGGAACCTGCACCTGGCGGATGGTTTCCACCACCCCGCAGCTTTGGCATGCCTGCTTGGCCGGCGCGGGCGCCGCCGCGCGGGGCGCCGAGGCCGATGCCGGACGGGCCTGCTGGGTCTGCGGTGCGGCCTGCTGCGCCTGTTGTGCCTGTTGCGCTTGTTGCGGGACAGGCTGTGACCCTGGGGCGGGTGCCAGATTGGCGCCTTCGGGGCCCGCTTCAACCACGGGCGTATCGGCGTGCGGATTGGCCGACGGCGAAGGCAGCCAGCCCATCACCGCCGCCACGCCCACCGCGCACATGACAATGACCGCGATGGCCGCGGCCGCGACCAGGGGGTGCAAGCCGCTGCGCGAGTTCTGGATTCGGGTGGATGTATTCATAACGATGCTCCATCGTAACTAACCGGCATCGGTATAGCACCCGCGCGCGGTTTCGGCATGTTGCGATGGTGACGCTTCTTTGCAGGGGTTTCAGGCGCGGGGCGCGTCGGTGGACAGCCATGCCCATTCGTGGACAATAGCGCATGGATTCCATTTCCCTGCCCCAGCTCGAACAGGCAATCAACTACTGGCGCAACGTCTCGCCGTCGGTTGGCGACGAGTCGCGCCTGTGCCCTGAAGCCGCGGCGCTGGCAACGCCCTACGCCCTGATGATCATCACGCACCGGCACGACATCGCGGTGGCCGAGTTAAATGAAAAAGCCCAGGCGGCGTTGGCCGGCTGGGCTGCGGCGGGCACGCAGGCCCGCTGATCCTTCTTAAGCACTAAGCCGCTAGTCTTTCAGCAGCGCCTTGATGTCGTGCGTAAGCGCGTCCACGCCCAGCGTGTTGTTGGCCAGCACGCGCGATTCGCCCTTGCCATCCAGCAGGTAGAACGCGGCGGTGTGGTCCATGGTGTAGTTGCCGTCCTTGGTGGGCGCCTTGGCGTAATACGCCTTGAATGACGCGGCGGCCTTCTTGATCTGGTCGGGCGTGCCGGTCAGGCCCAGAAAACGCGGATCGAACGCGGTCACATACTGCTTCAACACTTCTTGCGTATCGCGCTCGGGGTCCACCGTGATCAGCAGCACCTGCACGCGGTCGGCGTCCGGGCCCAGCTTCTTCATGACTTCGGTCAGTTCAGCCAGGGACGTGGGGCACACATCCGGGCATTGCGTGAAACCAAAGAACACCACGACAACCTTGCCGGCAAAGTCCGACAACTGGCGGGACTTGCCGTTGGTGTCGGTCAGCTCCATGCCACGCCCCAACTGGGTGCCGCTGATGTCGCTGCCCTTGAATGTGGGCGCGCTTTCGCCGCAAGCGGCAAGGGTGGCGGTAAGGACAGTGACGGCGGCGGCGGCGGCAAGGCGCAGGCCCAGCCGGCGGCTGGCGGAAAACACGGACATCAAACAACCTCCAGGGGTCAGCGCAGCAGGGCGACCCAGTGGTCCACCAGCAGGGCGCCGAACAGCAACGCCAGGTAGAGAATGGAAAAGCGGAACATGCTGCGCGCCAGTTCGTCGCTATAGGCACGGTACAGGCGCCAGGCATAGGACACGAACATGCCGCCCAGCACCAATGCCGACAACAGATACAGCGCGCCGCTCATGCGGATGGCGTAGGGCAACAGCGTCGTGGCCACCAGCGCCACGCTATAGAGCAGGATGTGCAGGCGCGTGAACTGGTTGCCGTGTGTGACCGGCAGCATGGGCAGGCCGGCCTTGGCGTAGTCATGGTTGCGGTACAGCGCCAGCGCCCAGAAGTGCGGCGGGGTCCAGATGAAGATGATCAGCACCAGCACCCAGGCCTCGGCGGGCACGGAATCCGCCACGGCGGCCCAGCCCAGCGCGGGCGGCATCGCGCCCGACAAGCCGCCGATCACGATGTTCTGCGGCGTGCGCGGCTTGAGGATGACGGTATAGATAACGGCGTAGCCCACAAACGTGGCGAAGGTCAGCCACATGGTCAGCGGGTTCACCAGCGTGTACAGCACGAACATGCCCGCGCCGCCCAACAGGCCCGACAGGCTCAGCACCTGGAAGGCGGAAATGGTGCCTCGGGCGGTGGCGCGCCGCGCCGTGCGCAGCATGCGCGCATCCACTTCCTGTTCGATCAGGCAGTTGATGGCGAAGGCGGCCGCGGCAAGCAGCCAGATGCCGATGGTGCCAAACAGCACGCGGCGCATATCGGGTACACCCGGAACGGCGAGAAACATGCCGATGACCGCGCAAAACACCGCCAACTGCGTGACGCGCGGCTTGGTGAGTACGAAGTATTGGCGGAGCAATCCGGAGGGAGGAGCGGCAAGACTGGTCATAGTGGACCCTATTTTAAACGCGCACCGAATTGGGGCCACAGCCCCCGGTCGGCGCGCTTCCCGCCGTGGATAAACGCACCATCAGCACCACGGCGGCCAAGGTCAGGCCGGCGGCGCCCCCATTGTGCAGCACCGCAATCAAGAGCGGCCACTGGAAGAAGATGGTCGTCAGACCGGTGAAAAGTTGCGCGGCCAGCAGGGCCAGCATCAACGTTGCCGGGCCGCGCAAGCCCGGTTCGGCCCGCAGCCGCCAGGCCAAGGTCCCCAGGTACAGGAATACGACAAAGGCAAAATTACGATGTACCCAGTGGATGGCGGTCAGCGCGGGCTGCGAGATCATTTCGCCCGATGGCAGTTCACCCAGGCCACGGATCACCGAATAGCCGCCGTGAAAGTCCATATCAGGCAACCACTGCCCGTGGCACATGGGAAAGTCCATGCAGGCCAGCGCGGCGTAGTTGGTACTGACCCAGCCGCCCAGCGTCACCTGCACCAGCAGCAGGCCAAAGCCCACCGCCACCCAGGGCTTCCAGCGCGCCGCCGCGGCGGCAATCGCCAGGTGCGGACGTTCGCGGGCCGATAGCCACGTCATCAGCGCCAGCACCGACAGTCCGAACACCAGGTGGGCCGTCACCACGGCGGGCATCAGCTTGTGCGTGACGGTCCACGCGCCGAAGGCGCCTTGCACGCACACGGCGACGAGCGTCGTCACGGCCAGCGCGGGCGAGCGGCCCAGTTCGCGGCGATAGCGCCATGCCATGTAGACGATGCCGATGATGAGCATGCCCAGGATGGTGCCGACGTAGCGATGGATCATTTCGATCCAGGCCTTGGACATCGTCACGGGCCCGAACGGCATGGCCTGCGACGCTTGATGGATGTCGCCCTGCGCGCCCAGCGGCGTCACGCTGCCGTAGCAGCCGGGCCAATCCGGGCAACCCAGGCCGGAATCCGTCAGGCGCACGAAGGCGCCGAACATGATCAGGTCCAGCGTCAGGAACCAGGTGAAGAAAACGAGCTTGCGATAACGCGCTTTGATGCGTTCCATATCAACCATAAAAAATGCCCCCACGCCGCACACCCTGCGGGTGCTTGCTGCCCCCCGAGGGGGCTGCTTTTTTCCTTGGGGCGGCCCGGCGGAAAAAAATGCCCCCACGCCGCGCACCCTACGGGTGCTTGCTGCCCCCCGAGGGGGCTGCTTTTTTCCTTGGGGCGGCCCGTCGGAAAAAAATGCCCCCACGCTGCGCACCCTACGGGTGCTTGCTGCCCCCCGAGGGGGCCGCTTTTTTCCTTGGGGCGGCCCGGCGGAAAAAAATGCCCCCACGCTGCGCACCCTGCGGGTGCTTGTCGCGGGCAAAAGTTAACCAATGCGCGAGTTATAGACCAGCTTGCTGATGTCCTTGCGCACCTTCACGCCATCCGCCTGGGCAGGGTACTGCATCATCAGGTTGCCCAGCGGGTCGATCACCCAGATCGGGTCCTGCAAGCCCGGCTGCCCGGCGGCGGAGTCGCGGGCCAGCAGGTAGTGCGCAAGCTGGTCCGGGTTCACCCGCAGCATGACCGTGCCTTGATAGGCCTCCAGCACTTTCTGCGGCACCGGCGCGTCGTCGGTAATGAACCAGACGCGGGCCAGGCGGTCCACGTTCTTGCCCTGGCTGGCGTGCGTGTTGCGCGTAATGTAGAGCTTGCGAGCGCAGCTTTCCGGACATTCCGCGCCATCGGCCGCCACCAGCAACCACTTGCCCTTCAAGCTTTGCAGGTCGAACGGCTTGCCGTCCAAGGTCGTCAGCTTCAGGTCGTTGGCGGCGGGCATGGGCCGCTGCGGCGACACCAGCGTGCCATAGTTGGTGGATTCCGCCGGCCACCATTGCGGGTTCATGTACACCACGAAGGCGGCCACGATGGGCGCCAGCGAACACAGGAACACCAGCACCATGGGCGTCAGCGAGCGCTTGCGTGCGGGTGTGTGGGATGAGATGTCGCGAGCCACGTTATATCCTGGAAGAGTCATTCATTGATGCGCGCTCAGGCCCTGGGGCCTTGTCCCGCGCGCTGGCGCATGCGCTTGATGGCGCCCCCCAGCACCACCAGCCATGCGATGGCGGCAATCAAGCCGAACGCGAACCACTGGACCGCGTAAGACGTATTCTTTTGAAAATCAACGGACGGCTGGGGCCAGTCGCGCACCAGACCGTCGCCGTCGGCCTGGTTATACGGAGAGTTCTGGCTGTGCTGAGCGTTCTGGCTGCTCTGAGCGCTCTGGCTGTTCTGAACGTCGGGGCTATTCTGGCTGTTCTGACCGGTCTCGTTGGTCTGGCCACTCTTGCTGGTGGGGCCGGTCTGGGTCAACACGACGGGCAGCAGGTTCAGCCCCGTCGCGCGAGCATAAGCGTCCAGCGGCAAGTTTTGAACCTGCGGCACCTTGCCGCCCGAGGCAGGCAGCGCGGCTGGCAGGGCCGATTGATCCTGCCCGCCCAGCGACCACAATTCAAACAGGCGCGGCACACGGTCGGCCATCTCGCCGGTAATGGTCTGCGGGCCTTGCGGCGTGGCCGGCAACGCGGGGGCGCCCTGGCCGGGCATGACCCGGGGCAGCCAGCCGCGCAGCACCAGTACGGCCTGACGAGAAGACCCATCCAGCAACAGCGGCGTAGCCAGCCAGTAGCCGGGACGCCCTTCGTGGTTGCGGTTGTCCAGCAGTACACTGAATTGCGGTTGCCACACGCCCGTAGCCTGAGCCACGCGCCAAGGCGTCAAGTCGTCGGAGGACGTTGCGGGTGTCAGCATCACAGGCGCTTGCTTGCGGCCCGCTTCGATCGCGTCCAGAATGGCGCGTCGCTCATCGCTGCGACGCAACTGCCACTGCCCAAGCGACACCAGAATCACCACGGCGATGCCAAGCAGAAGTAGGGCGGTTACCGTGTAGCGTGTTGAATGCGGTCGGGCCATGTATCGTTGCTAACTCTGTTTTGTCCGGAGACCACCATGCGCGTTTTCGTCGTACTGGCCTTCATCGGAATCCTGGCCAGTCTGGCATCCGCCCTGGTCTATCTGATGCGGGACAAAGGGTCCACCAACCGCACCGTCAATGCGCTGACGGTACGCATCGGGCTGTCGGTCGCCCTGTTCCTGTTCGTGCTGTTCGCCCATCACATGGGCTGGATCGAAAGCACGGGTCTACGGTGATGGCCGTGACTGTGGCTGTGGCCATGGTTATGGCTACGGCTTCGGCCGGGGCTATGGCCGCGGCTACGACGCTGGCAACGTAGGATGGGTGAAGCGCGCAAGATTCGCCGCAAGAACCCCGATATCCAACGCGCGTAACCCATCAAGCAACCCCACCCTAATCACCAAGCTTGGCCACACCGCAACCTTCCGTTGGAGGGCTTGCACCACTTCACCGCTGCTTGATGGGTTGCGCGCGATTATCGACAGGGTTCTTGCGCAGGAGTTCCCGCGCTTCACCCATCCTACGATGTCCGGCAGCTCACCCGTAGGATGGGTGAAGCGCGCCGAATTCGCCGCCAATACCCCGGCCCCGAACGCGCGTAACCCATCACACAACATCAGCACCATCACACCACATCGGCGCCAACACCCAAGCTCAGAACCGACACACCCCATCAGAACCAATACACAAACAAATACAGCCCCAGCCACACCACGTCCACAAAGTGCCAATACCAGGCCGCGCCTTCAAATCCAAAGTGATGGTCGGCGGTAAAGTGCCCCCGCATCAGGCGCACCAGGATCACCGTCAACATCGTGGCGCCCAGGATCACGTGGAACCCGTGGAACCCGGTCAGCATGTAGAACAGCGAACCGTACGCGCCCGAATTGAACTTCAGGTTCAGTTCGGTATAGGCGTGGTGGTATTCCGCGGCCTGACAGGCCACGAAGATGAAGCCCAGGATGACCGTGGCGGCCAGCCAGAACATCGTCTTGCCGCGATGATTTTCGCGCAGCGCATGGTGGGCGATGGTCAGCGTGACGCCCGAGGACAGCAGCAGCGCGGTGTTGATCGTGGGCAGCCAGAACGGGCCGACCGTCTGGAATTCCTCGACCACGCCGGCCGGTCCGAAGTTGGGCCACGCGGCCTTGAAATCGGGCCACAGCATCAGGCGGTGATCGATGTCGCCCAGCCATGGCGTGGTGATCGTGCGCGTGTACCAAAGGGCGCCAAAGAACGCCGCGAAGAACATCACTTCCGAGAAGATGAACCAGCTCATGCCCCAACGGTATGACCCGTCGATGCGCTTGCTGTTCAGGCCGGCTTCGGATTCCTGGATGGCGTCGCCGAACCAGTAATACAGCACCACGATCAGGCCGATGAACCCCGCCAGGACAGACCACTTGGCCCAGCCGACCCCGTTGATCCAGGCCGCGGCGCCCAGCCCCATGAACAGCAGCGCCACCGCCGTGCGTACGGGATGACCCGAGTCGGCGGGCACAAAGTAGTACGGTGCCTCTTTACCTTGAACCGAGTGGCTTGCACTCATGGCTTTCTCCCTGGTACAGATTTATAGAATTAAGTGATTCAAGTCAGGCTGGAAACGGCCCAACGCACAATTAAAACCAGCACAGTTACGAAGATTGCCGCCGCCAGCAGCCCCGCCACAATCACGTGCACCGGGTTCAGCTTGGCGATGTCTTCCTGATGGCCCGCGCCCTTGCGCACACCGAAGAACCCCCAAGCCACCGCCTTCATGGTCTGAAGGAAACTCAGCTTGCGCCGGGAGGTCTCGTGCAGATCGTCGCTCATGGTCTGGGCCTAGTTGACCGCGTTGCCGGTCAGCAGGGCTGAACCGCGAAACACGGTCCAGCCAAACACGGCAATGACGAAGGCCACGAGGACCCATCCTGCAATCTTGTTACGGCGGCGCTGCTCGGGTGTCATTGCTGTGCTACCTGAAACGTGGAAGACGGTTTATTTGACTTCGGGCGGCGTTTCGAAGGTGTGGAACGGCGCGGGCGACGGCACCGTCCATTCCAGCCCTTCGGCGCCTTCCCACGGCTTGGCGGCCGCCGGTTCGCCCTTGCCCATGTAGCAGCGCACGATCGCCCACAGGAAGATCAGTTGCGACAAGCCGAACCAGAACGCGCCAATGGTGGCCATCTGGTGGAACGTCGTGAACTGCGCGGCGTAATCGGCGTAGCGGCGCGGCATGCCGGCCAGCCCCAGGAAGTGCATGGGGAAGAAGGTGACGTTGAACGAAATCAGCGTGAACCAGAAGTGCAGCTTGCCCAGCTTTTCGCTGTACATGCGGCCCGTCCACTTCGGCACCCAGTAGTAAGCGCCCGCGAACAGCGCGAACAGGGAACCCGCCACCAGCACGTAGTGGAAGTGCGCCACCACGTAATAGGTGTCGTGCACCTGGATGTCAATGGGCGCCACCGACAGGATCAGGCCGGTGAAGCCGCCCATCGTGAACACGAAGATGAAGCCGATCGAGAACAGCATCGGCGTTTCGAACGTCATCGAGCCGCGCCACATGGTGGCGACCCAGTTGAACACCTTCACCCCGGTCGGGATGGAGATGAGCATGGTGGCGTACATGAAGTAGAGCTGCCCGGTCACCGGCATGCCCGTCGTGAACATGTGGTGGGCCCACACAATGAACGACAGCACGGCAATGGAGGCTGTGGCGTACACCATCGAGGCGTAGCCGAACAGCTTCTTGCGGGCGAACGCGGGCACGATGGCCGACACGATACCGAACGCCGGCAAGATCATGATGTAGACCTCGGGATGCCCGAAGAACCAGAACACGTGCTGATACAGCACAGGGTCGCCGCCGGCGGCGGCGTTGAAGAAGCCCGTGCCGAAGTGGCGGTCGGTCAGCACCATGGTGATGGCGGCGGCCAGCACCGGCATCACGGCCAGCAGCAGGAACGCGGTGATCAGCCAGGTCCAGCAGAACAGCGGCATCTTCATCAGCGTGAGGCCGGGCGCGCGCATGTTCAGGATGGTCACGATGATGTTGATTGCGCCCATGATCGAGGACGCGCCCATCAAGTGCATCGCGAAAATGCCCAGGTCCATGCCCGGACCCATCTGCAAGGACAGCGGCGCATACAGCGTCCAGCCCGCGGCGGTGGCGCCGCCCGGTACGAAGAACGATGCCGTCAGCATGATCGCGGCCACCGGCAGCAGCCAGAAGCTGAAGTTGTTCATGCGCGCGAACGCCATGTCGGATGCGCCGATCTGCATCGGGATCATCCAGTTCGCAAAGCCCACGAAGGCCGGCATGATGGCGCCGAACACCATGATGATGCCGTGCATGGTGGTGAACTGGTTGAACAGTTCGGGGCGGAAGAATTGCAGGCCCGGCTCGAACAATTCGGTACGCAGCAGCAAGGCAAGCGTGCCGCCTTCCAGCAACATGGCAAACGAGAAGATGAGATACATCGTCCCGATGTCTTTATGGTTCGTGGCGAAAAGCCAGCGGCGCCAGCCCGAGGGCATGGCGTGGTGGTGGTCATCGTGACCGTGGCCGTGGCCCGGCGACACGTGGTCTACAGTGACGCTGCTCATGATGGACTCCTTCCTGCTGAGTGCCGGCCCCGATCCACGGGACCGGCAGGGTATCTCTAACTAAACGGAACCGGTTCTATCGGTGTAGGCGTAGGGTGCGCGATCAGCGCGCAGCCGCAACGTCCTTCGGTAGAACCGTCGGGTCCTGCCCCTTGCCTGCATTGCTCCAGGCATGGCGTGTATAGCTGATGACCGCTGCGATCTCGACATCATTGAGCTGCCCGCCGAATGCCGCCATGGCGGTGCCGGGCTTGCCCTTGAGCACGGTGTTGATCTGGGCCGCTTGGGGGCCCAGCACAACCTTGTCTCCGTCAAGCGGTGGGAAGCTGCCCGGAATGCCCTTGCCGTTGGCCTGGTGACAGGCCACGCAATTGGCGGCGAAGACTTTTTCGCCACGGGCAACCAGTTCGGCTTCCGTCCACTCTTTATTGGGATCGTCGGCGTTTGCCGCCATCTTCTTCTTTTGGTCTTCAACCCACTTATCGTAGTCGGCTTGCGCCAGCACTTCGACAACGATGGGCATGAAGGCGTGGTCTTTGCCACAGAGTTCCGCGCACTGGCCACGGTAGATGCCCGGGGTGTCGGCACGGAACCAGGCATCGCGCAGGAAGCCGGGGATGGCATCCTGCTTGACGCCGAAGTCGGGAATCATCCACGAGTGGATGACATCGGCCGCGGTCAGCACGACGCGGACCTTTTTGTCCACCGGCACAACCATGTGGTTGTCCACTTCCATCAGATAGAACTCGCCCTTGGGCTCGCGGTTCTCGATCTGCGCGCGAGGCGTGGACAGCGTGGACAGGAACTTGACGCCGGCGGCGGAGCCGTCGAGGTACTCGTAGCCCCACTTCCATTGATAGCCGGTGACCTTGATGGTGAGGTCGGCGCTTGAGGTGTCCTTCATGGCCACGACCGTCTTGGTGGCCGGCAACGCCATCGCGATGACGATGATGAAGGGGATGACCGTCCAGGCCACTTCCACGCCCAGATGCTCATGGAACGTCGCGGCCTTGTGCCCGCGGGATTTCCGGTGCGCCCAGATGGAATAGAACATCACCCCGAACACACCGATGAAGATCACGATACAGATCGTGAGCAACAGCCAGTGCAGCCACATGATGTCGCGCGAAATCGCGGTCACACCTTCATGCAGGTTGAGCTGATTGACCTTCGGGCCGCCGGGCATGTCTTGCACCTGAGCACCGGCCACGCTGCCAATCAGCATCGCACAAGCCCCCAGTATCCCTCTCCACTTCTTCATGCTTACCTCGAAACACGGCGCGAGGGCCCTTGTCGCCTAGTGGCACGAGTGTCACTTCAACAGGACTACGCGCAATTATTAGATGGCAGGGTTAAGCAGGGAGATAGAGCGGCCCCCGCGTTCCCACTCGAAATCACAAAGAAACTGGCGGATTATAGCGGACACGCAAATAGATGTAAGACAGGCCTCTTGAATAAAAGGGCCCCGCCCCCATCTGCGCCGGCCCAAGCTTCAACCCTTGACGCGCGCCGCAAACCGTGTGGCATAAAATCGTCGGCAACCTCATCACGACACGCCACGATGCCCAAGCAGTTGCCCGACTTGTATGCCGACCTGTGCGCGCGCGCGCAGGAACCCGCCCCCGACGGCGCGCACGCTTTATATATAGCGGGCCGCCGCTGCGGCTGGGCCACGCATGCCGCCTGCGACGCACTGCGCGATGCGCCCGGCGTCATCTGCGACGAGGCCGCGCTGCACATCGGCGCGCACCTGACACCCGGCGCGGCACTGAACGCCGTGCTGGAAAATACCGCGCAACTGTTGCGTCAAGCCAACTGCCTGCGTGGCTGGCGCGATGAACTGCTGGACGTGATGGACGGCGACGACGCGCTGGGCGTCATCGAGCGCGCGGCCGTCCGCCCGCTTGGCCTGCTGACCCACGCGGTGCATCTGAACGCCTGGACGCCGGACGGACGCATGTGGGTCGCGCGACGCGCGCTCAGCAAGTCGACGGATCCCGGTATGTGGGACACCTTGGTGGGTGGCCTGGCGGGCAGCGGCGAAGACCTTGAACTTGCGCTGGTGCGCGAATGCGGCGAGGAAGCGGGCCTGGACGCGCCCGACCTGGCCAACCGCACGCCCTTGCGCACCATCCTGCGCATTCATCGCCGGCTACCCGAGGGTTATCAGGTGGAAGACGTGCTGACCAGCACCTGCGTGCTGGCGGCGGGCGTGCGGCCCGCCAACCGTGACGGTGAAGTCATGGAGATCGCCACCGTGGACGTGCCGACCGTGCTGCGCCAGATAGCCGAAGGCGAATTCACGCTGGAGGCGGCGCTGGTGATCGTCGAAGACATCATGCAACGCCAGGCCGCCGGCCAGATCTGAATCAGCGGGGCGCCATTCCCGGCGCATCGATCGCCGGCTGATCTTGCATGCCGCTGGCGCCGCCGTCCAGGGTCTTGTTCTGGATCTTGTCCTGGGTTTCTTCCCGGGATTCTTCCTGGACTTCTTCCCGAGCCTCGTCCTTGCGGGCGTCCTCCAGTTCACGTGTCACGCCCGCCGCTTCGGCCGCTTCCGCCGCCTGCGCCGGGCTGGGGGCCGAGACGGGTGCGGGCGTGGCGGCGGGCGCCGCGTGCGACGCCTGCGAGAACTGCTTCCACACTTCGATGGCGCGCAGGCGCTGCTTGGCCACCACCTGGATACGCTCGCGCAGATGCTCATCGCGCGCCAGCAAGGCGTGGAAGTCTCGCGACGACAGCATCAACAGCTTGCAGTAGCCCAACGAGGTCACCTCGGGCGTAATCTGCTGTTCGCCCAGCAGGCCAAGTTCGCCGAAGAATTCGCCGCTGCCCAGCTCGATCAAGGTGTTGTCGGGCAGATGCACCGCCACGGCGCCCGACGCCACGAAGCACATTTCCTCGCCATGCCGCCCCTGGGTCAAGACCCGCTGGTCGGGTAGCGCCAGACGCGGCTTGAGCAGTTTGCTGATGGCGCGCAGCGAATCCGGCGACAGCCCCTCGAACAGCGGCACGCGCTTGATCAGCTCGGCCGCGCTCATTTCAATATCCAGCGGCGGGTGCGCGTCGATATGCGCCCACCGGCTCTTCAACTGCGCCATCAGGTCCGCATAGACCTCGCCGCTGATCAAAAATTGCTCAAGCATGTCGCGATAGCGGATGCGCTCGAGTTCGCGCGCGACACGGCCCAGATAGCTTTCCTGCAGCCATAACGCGTAGGACGGATATTGCAGGTTCAACGCCTGCAGGGCGTTTTCGACCAGATCCAGCCGACGCTGGTGCAAAGCCACGATGCGCTGCGTCGCCTCCTCGCCCAGCAAGGGCGTGATCTGCTCCCGGGCAAACACAATCAGCCGTTGCGCGACGGAACGCTTGCTCATCAGATTGGCGAAGCGCTGGCCCAGTTCGCGCGCCAGCCAGCTTTGAAAGCCAAACACGTAATGCATGCGCAACGCCAGCCGGAAGGCGGTGGAATAGCGCACGTCCTGCACGATGGCGCGTTCAAAACCCGGCACGCCGCCCAGGCGGATGGCGTCTTCCAGCCGCTCGGCGCGCGCCAACAGCGTCTCGGCCATGCGCCAGTCCACGATCTGCGCCTTCAGGATGTCAAAGAACATTTCCTCTTCGCGCTGCGCCACGATGGCCAGGCCCACGGCCACGCGCTGCTCGTCGCTCATCTGGCTGACCTGACCATCGTGCACGCTGGTCAGGCTGGCGTCGAACACGGCGCGAATACGGTCACGCACTTCGGTGCCGATGTGTTCGGTCTTGGCCACTTCATCCGTCTTGCCTTGCAGGTCTTCCAGCGCCACGGCCAGCGCCTGGTTGCGGATGGTGCGTTCCACCGAAGACAGTTGGTTCAGGCCCAGCATGCGGATCAAGGGCCGCAGACTGATGCCATTGATGAACAGCGTCAGCAGCACATAGCTGGTGGTGGCCACCGCAATGAACTGGCGCGCCTCTTCCGGCACGCCGGTCTGCTCGGTCACGGCCAGCGCCAGCGCCAGCGATACGGCGCCGCGCAGTCCGCCCCACAGCATCACCACCTTGTACGGGTTGCTGACCTTGGTGCCCAGGCGCGTCAGCCCCAGCAGGGGCAACAGGCCGAAGACGACGATGGCGCGCGCCACCAGGGTCGCGACGAACACCACGGCCACCAACAGCAGTTCCTGCCAATCCGCTGCTGCCATCAGCTTGGGGATCAGCATCGCCGCGAACAGGAAGATCAGGGAATTGGCCCAGAAGCCGAATTGCCCCCAGGCGCTGGCCAGGTATTCGAAGGTGGTGGGCGACATGCGCGTGCGGCCGGTGGAGCCCACGACCAGACCCGCGATCACGGTGGCCACCACGCCCGACACGTTCAGGTAGTGCTCCGAGATAAAGAAGGACAGGTAGGCCAGCGTCAACGTCAGCGTGATCTCGGCCGTGGGAAAGCCGCGCAGCCAGGCGAACAGGAAGCAAGCCAGCCGCCCCATCGCAAAGCCCGCGATGCCGCCCCCGATGAAGTGCACGATGAAATCGTTGAAGATGCCGCTGACGGTAAGTTCGCCGTGACCGCTCAGCACGGCCAGCAGCACCGAGTACAAAGCGATGGACGCGGCGTCGTTGAACAGGCTTTCGCCTTCGACCAGTGTCGTCAGCCGCTTGGGCGCGCCCACTTCCCGAAAAATGCCCACCACGGCGACCGGGTCCGTCGTCGCCACAATGGCGCCCAACAGCAGGCAGACCACCAGGCCGTAGGGCGAAATCGCGTCCAGCGTCACCCCGACCACCACGGTACACACCACGACAGCCACAATCGCCATCATCAGGATCGGCCCGATGTCGTCTATCAGGCGGCGCACGTTCATGGCCAGCGCGGTCTCGAACAACAGCACCGGCAGGAACACCATCAGGAAGGTTTCGGACGAGATTTCAAAGCGTTCCAGTGAATCGAGAAAATCTGCGATCCAACTGGGCGCCCAACCATGGACGTGGATGATGATGCCAAGCAAACACCCGACGATAGCCAGCAATACCGAATAAGGCAGCTTGAGCCGGCCGGCCAGCGGCGGCATAAAGCAAACCAGTGTGAGCAATCCGGCCAAGCCGAATACGAGAAATCCTACATCCATGGGTATTGCCACGTCCCGAGCAGTGAGAGGTGCGACAAGAATAGCGGCATTTTTCAGTGAGGCAGGGCGGGAAACTGTAGGGAATCGTAGAGAATGCACGTTTCGTTACCCTAGGTGCCGCCGCTGATACGCGCCACGCCCTGTTTTTTGGGTAATGTGCAAACGTGCAAACTACGCAGGAGCGGCACTTGCCACGCGTCCACCCTCTGGCCCGCCGTCACGACGCGCCCGCCATGCTGGTCCAGTTGACCGACAGCCATTTGTTCGGCGAACCCGACACCGCGATGCTGGGCGTCAATACCGACGCGAGCCTGCGCGCGGTGCTGCGCCAGATTGAAGCCGACGGCAAACGTCCCGACCTGCTGCTGGCCACCGGCGACTTGTCGCAAGACGGCGAGGCCGCCGCCTACCGGCGCTTTGCGGCCATTCTTGGCCAGGCCGGCGTGCTGTCGGGCGCGCAGATCCGTTGCCTGCCCGGCAACCACGACCAACCGGCCGTGATGCGCCAAGAGTTGCCGCAATGGTCGGCGCCCGTGACGGATGTGGGCGCCTGGCGCGTCGTGACGCTGGACACCACGGTGCCCGGTTCCAATGCCGGCCACTTGCCCGACAGCCAGTTGGACATGCTGGAGGCGGCGCTCGCCGCCGAGCCCGGCCGCCACACCCTGATCGCCATGCACCACAACCCCATGCAGATCGACAGCCATTGGCACGACTCGATGATGATCGACAACCCGCAGGCGCTGTTCAAGCGCCTGACGCGGTGGCCGCAAGCGCGCGTGCTGTTGTGGGGCCATGTCCATCATGAGTTCGACCGCCGCCGCCACAACCTGCGCATGCTGGCCACGCCGTCGACCTGCTTTCAGTTCAGTATTCGCGACGGCAAGCATGTGGTCGACAACCTGGCGCCAGGCTACCGTTGGATCAAGCTTTATCAGGATGGATCAATGGCCACGGGCGTGCGCCGCGTGCAGGACGCACTGTGGCATACGGCGCTGGCGCCGGACGACGCGCAAGCCGCATAAAAATCGGGGCACCAGATATACGAATATATGTGGTGCCCCGCAAGCATCCGTCTCATAGGGGAGGGGAAAGAGGAGAAGCCGAGACGGATGGCAAGACTGCAAACTAGCTAAAGTTCGCGGTCTACATGAACTTAGGCGGCGCTCTCATTATTAAGTTTCTGCAAGAGCACGAAATTTAGCGGCGAATTTGTATCAATTTATTGGCACCCATTTTTGGCAGGGTGTCACGCAAGGAATCGCCGGGCAAAGAAAAGGGCCGCTTGCGCGGCCCAGCTCAGACGTTACCCGGCAAATCAGCCAACCATCAGGAAGCCAGATTGCCGCGCATTTTCTTCAGCGCGGCGGCTTCGATCTGGCGGATGCGCTCGGCGGATACGCCGAATTCTTGCGCCAGTTCATGCAGCGTGGCGCCGCCGTCATCCTGCAGCCAGCGCGCCTCGACGATGCGGCGCGAACGGGCGTCCAGCGCATCCAGCGCGCCGGTCAGGCCGGTGCTTTGAAGCTGGTCGCGCGCGGCGCGTTCCAGCACCCGAGTGGGTTCCTGGCGGCCGTCGTCGGACAGGTAGGCGATGGGCGCATAGCTGTCGTCATCGTCATCCTGGTTTTCCAGCGACATGTCGCGCCCGGACATACGCACTTCCATTTCGCTGACATCTTCGCGGCGCACGTTCAGTTCGCGGGCGATGTGATCGACCTGGTCGGGGTCCAGCGTTTGGCCGTCGGGGCGCATGCTGCGCAGATTGAAGAACAGCTTGCGCTGAGCCTTGGTGGTGGCCACCTTGACCAGACGCCAGTTGCGGATGATGTATTCGTGGATTTCGGCCTTGATCCAGTGCACGGCAAACGACACCAGGCGCACGCCGCGCTCGGGGTCGAAGCGCTTCACGGCTTTCATCAGGCCAACATTGCCTTCCTGGATAAGGTCGGCGTGGGGCAAACCATAGCCCAGGTACTGGCGCGCAACCGACACCACCAGGCGCAGGTGCGACAGAATCAGTTCGCGCGCGGCACCCAGGTCTTCCTGGTCGCGCAGGCGACGGCCCAACTCGGTTTCACGCTCTGCCGACAGAACCGGCAAGCGGTTGACCGTGGAAATGTACGCGTCGATCGTGCCAAGTGCGCCCGGATTGGCAATGGCCAACGCCAGAGCGTTGCCAGACGCGGCCAACGAGGTACTGGGTTGCTTCATAGCGGGGGTCTCCGGAAAGCGAAGGGATAGCGACATGGATTCGATGTTAGCACTCTAGTAAAGGGAGTGCTAATACGACTATTGCGGCGCGTCAAAGTTTCAAGTTTGTGGCGCGTCCCTATTTTTTTGACGCGCCGTTCGGGGGTCGACTGGGGCTACCAACCCAGGCGCTTCAAGCCCTCTGCCGTTGCTTCACCGTCTGGGCGGATGAACAAGGCGCCGCGCGGGTCCATGAACACCTGGTACTTCGCGCCATCGAACATCGGCATGTAGGCGGCGCTTCCGAATTGGACATCGACGAAGGGGAACCAGTTCGGGAAACTCTTCTTCAAGGACCCGAGATCAGGCGCGGGCCAATCGTCCAGGGCGTGGACGGAGCGCGTGGCCGAGGCTTCCCGCGCGATGTCGCTGTGGCGGCCCGACAAGCGCTCCAGACGGTACAAGGGCGGCACGCCCGCCATCAGCGCCGGCAGCTTCCAGCGCACGACCCGGGCGTCGATCTGCCATTGGTCGCCATACAGCACATATTGCTTGGGGCCCGTGCCCGGTGCGGTGGTCGTCAGCTGGAACTGGCCTTCCGCCTGCTGGCGGACCTCGACCCGGGCCACGGATTCGTCCGTAGTCAGCTTGTAAAACTGCACCAGCGACAAGGCCAGCAGCCCGCAAACACATCCCAGCAACACCAGCATCAGGCCGAACAGGCGGCGCACCGGGCGAAACTGGAACATCTTGCGGCCGCGTTCGTCACGCGGGCCACCGCGGCTCAGCAGCATGACGAGGCCGGGCAGCAGGACGACAAGGGCGCCCAGAAGAATCCAGACGAAGGGAGCGATACCGTTGATCAAGTCAGGCGTTCCTATATAGCGCAGCCCGGCTCAGGGCCCGATGCGCCAGGGGCACCGCGAGCCTGCCGCAGCAGGCTTCCCAGTATAGAAGCGGGCTTTCACCCCGCCGGTTTTCCAAGCCGCTCGACGTGAAACCGGATGTGATCTTCGATGAAGGTAGAGATGAAGTAGTAGCCGTGGTCGTAGCCGGGCTGGCGGCGCAGGGTGAGCGGCTGCCCAGCGGTGGCACAGGCGGCTTCGAACACCTCGGGATACAACTGCTCGGCCAGGAATTGGTCGGATTCGCCCTGGTCGATGAGGATGCCGCCGGGAAAGGGCTGCTTCAGCCCTTGCATCAGCGAGGCCGCGTCATACGCGGCCCACTCGGCGGGGTTGTCGCCCAGGTAGGCGCCAAACGCTTTTTTGCCCCACGGGCACTGGCTGGGCGCGGCGATGGGCGCAAAGGCCGACACCGACCGGAATTTGCCCGGGTTGCGCAGTGCCAGCACCAACGCGCCGTGGCCACCCATGGAGTGGCCGAAGATGCCTGTGCGCGACGCATCGCCCGGCAACGTGTCGCCCGTGACGATGGCGTGCAGTTCTTCGGTCACGTAGCTATACATGCGGTAGTGGTCGCGCCAGGCCGGCGTGATGGCATCCACATAGAAGCCCGCGCCGGTACCCAGGTCCCAGCTTTCGTCTTCGCCGGGCACGTTGGCGCCGCGCGGGCTCGTGTCCGGCGCCACCAGCATGACGCCCAGTTCCGCCGCCAGTCGCTGGGCGCCGGCCTTGATCATGAAGGTTTCTTCGGTGCAGGTCAGGCCTGCCAGAAAGAACAGCACGGGCACCGGGCCTTGCTCGGCCTGGGGCGGTACGAAGACCGAAAAACGCATGGGCAGGCCGATCTGGGCGGACTCATGGCGGTAGTAGCGCTGCGTACCGCCAAAGCAGCGATGCTGGGAAATGAGTTCCAGGGCCACGGGCATGGATCTTCTCCGGTCTGGGGGTGAAAAATTCGTCGACGGGTTAGGGTATATCCACGGTACGACGTTCCGTCGCCGAATGTTAACCTGCCCTGCATACAGGCCGGACGACAAAAAAAAGCGATTCCGTGCCCATATTGTGATCGCGGTACTTGACCAGCGCCCATCGTGGCACTATTTATATACCGTGAGCGAAGACAACCCGTTCTTCCAGATACGCAAGCCCTGACACTATGGCCCGTCTGCCCCGTCTGTACGCCCCTGGGCTGCCCCAACTGGTGCAGGCCAACTTCATTTCGCCGCTGGCCGCGCCGTCTCAACCCGCGCCCGCCGACATCCTGAACCAACTGGCCACCTGGCTGGGCGAATCCGCTCAACGCCATCGGGTGTCGGTCCACGGCTGGCTGTTGGCCAACGACCGCATCCTGCTGTTGGCGACTCCCGCCGACGAAGAAGGCTTGCCTCGGTTGATGCAGACGCTGGGCCGCAACCTGGCCGCACGCTTGCGCGGTGGCCGGGTCTTCGCGGGGCGTTACCGATCCGCCTTGCTGGAACCGGGCGCGTGGGTGCTGCCGGCGCTGGTCTGGCTGGAAACATATCCCGTGCGCAGTGGCGCGTCGCAAGACCCTGATTCATGGCCCTGGTCCTCGGCGGCCAGCCACACCGGCAACACCACGGCCGCGCCCGTGCAATGGCAGTCGGACCACGCCGATTACTGGGCTTGCGGCAACACGCCGTTCGACCGCCAGGCCAATTACCGCAAGCGTCTGCAAGACGGCTTGTCGCGGGAAGAATCCCAGCGCATTGATCAAGCCGTCTCCGGCCAATGGGCATTGGGCGGACCCAGCTTCATCGCCAGCCTGGCACATACCGCCAGCCGGCGCGTGGCGCCGGGCCAGCGCGGCCGGCCGCGCAAGAAACCCGCCGCCACGACGGAATCGGATTCGCCCGCGCCGCCGGCGCCGGGCAACAACCCCCCGGCAACTTCCTGAGTATCCAACCCGCCTTCCTGGCGGGTTTTTTATTGGTCCCTTGGAGGGCCGGAGCTCGTCCGGCTGTGCATTTTTCGCCACACGCGATGGGCCAAGGATGCGCCAATAAATAGGGACATATTAATCAAGATAGATCGATTTTGGTGCAGGCTCGGATCTGCTTGTGCACACCCCTGCGCACCGGCCCAATAACGGCGCGCCCGTTATTGTGTCCCCATATTAATGCACTATGACGGCGCACCGATATAAATAGGGTCATACCCCTTTTGTTTTTATTGCACCCTACCCCTGGTGGGGGTATTGTCCGTCTCCTGCACTGCAACATTACGACGCAGGCTCACTGCGGAGCGCGCCATGCCCCAAATTACCCCGATCGAATCCTGTCCCACGCCCAAGGCCACCCCTATCGATGCGTCCCGCATCGGTATGCCCGCGGCCCAGGGTCTGTACCACCCCAAGAACGAGCATGACGCCTGCGGCGTTGGATTCGTTGCGCACATCAAGGGCAAGAAAAGCCACGCGATCATCCAGCAAGGCCTGAAGATCCTTGAAAACCTGGACCACCGCGGCGCGGTTGGCGCGGACAAGCTGATGGGCGACGGCGCGGGCATCCTGATCCAGATTCCCGACACGCTCTATCGCGACGAGCTCAGCCAGCAAGGCATCATCCTGCCGCCTCCGGGCGAATACGGCGTGGCCATGGTGTTCCTGCCCAAGGAAACCGCCTCGCGCCTGGCTTGCGAGCAAGAGCTTGAACGCTCGGTGCGCGCCGAAGGCCAGGTCGTGCTGGGCTGGCGCAATGTGCCGGTGGACGTCGACATGCCCATGTCGCCCACCGTGCGCGACTGCGAACCCGTCATCCGCCAGTTGTTCATCGGCCGTGGCGCCGACGTGATGGTGCCGGACGCGCTGGAACGCAAGCTGTACGTCATCCGCAAGACCGCCAGCCACGCCATCCAGGCCATGCATCTGGCCCACGGCAAGGAATATTTCGTGCCGTCGGCATCGGTGCGCACCGTGGTCTACAAGGGCCTGCTGCTGGCCGACCAGGTTGGCCGCTACTACCGCGACCTGGCCGACACCCGCACGGTGTCCGCCCTGGCGCTGGTGCACCAACGCTTCTCGACGAACACGTTCCCCGCCTGGCCGCTGGCCCACCCGTACCGCATGATTGCCCACAACGGCGAAATCAACACGGTCAAGGGCAACTTCAACTGGCTGCGCGCCCGCGAAGGCATGATGCAGTCGGCCGTGCTGGGTGACGACCTGAAGAAGCTGTACCCCATCGTCTATGAAGGCCAGTCGGACACCGCGACGTTCGACAACTGCCTGGAACTGCTGGTGAATTCGGGCTACTCGCTGGCCCACGCCATGATGATGATGATCCCGGAAGCCTGGGAACAGCACACGCAGATGGACGAGTCGCGCCGCGCTTTCTACGAATACCACGCCGCCATGATGGAGCCGTGGGACGGCCCCGCCGCCGTCGCGTTCACCGATGGCCGCCAGATCGGCGCCACGCTGGACCGCAATGGCCTGCGCCCCGCCCGCTATCTGGTCACCGATGACGACATGGTCATCCTGGCGTCCGAAGCCGGCACGCTGTCGATTCCGGAAAACCGCATCGTCAAGAAGTGGCGCTTGCAGCCGGGCAAGATGTTCCTGATCGACCTGGAACAAGGCCGCATCATCGACGACGCCGAAATCAAGCTGCAACTGGCCAACAGCCGCCCGTACCGCCAATGGATCGAGCGCCTGCAGATCAAGCTGGAATCGCTGCCCGCGCCGCGCCAGACCGCCGTTGCCACGCAGTCGGCCGTGTCGCTGCTGGACCGCCAGCAAGCCTTCGGCTGGACCCAGGAAGACTACAAGTTCATCCTGGAACCCATGGCGTCCACGGGCGAAGAAGTGATCGGCTCGATGGGCAACGACGCCCCGCTGGCCGTGCTGTCCGACCGCGCCAAGCCGTTCTACAACTATTTCCGCCAGTTGTTCGCGCAGGTCACGAACCCGCCCATCGACCCCATCCGCGAACAGTTGGTGATGTCCTTGGTGTCGTTCATCGGCCCCAAGCCCAACCTGCTGGACATCAACAACGTCAATCCGCCGCTGCGCCTGGAAGTGTCCCAGCCGGTGCTGGACTTCGCCGCCATGGCGCAGATCCGCGACATCGAACAGGTCACGGGCAAGAAATTCCGCAGCTTCGAACTCGACATCACGTACCCCGCCGCCTGGGGCTCCGAGGGCATTGAAGCCCGCGTGGCCGCGCTGTGCGCGCGCGCCGTCGATGCGGTGCAAAGCGGCTACAACATCCTGATCGTGTCGGACCGCCTGGTCGACAGCGAGCGCGTGGCCATCCCCGCGCTGCTGGCAACGTCCGCCGTGCACCAACACCTGATCCGCGCCGGCCTGCGCACCAACACCGGCCTGGTCGTGGAAACCGGTTCGGCGCGTGAAGTGCACCACTTCGCGCTGCTGGGCGGCTACGGCGCCGAAGCCATCCACCCCTACCTGGCGCTGGAATCGCTGGGCAAGATGAATGACCCCGAAAAGGCGGTCAAGAACTTCATCAAGGCCATCGGCAAGGGCTTGAACAAGGTCATGTCCAAGATGGGCATTTCGACCTATATGTCCTACACCGGCGCGCAGATCTTCGAAGCCGTGGGCCTGCAAAGCAAGCTGGTGGACAAGTACTTCACCGGCACCTCGTCCAACATCGAAGGCATCGGTATTTTCCAGGTGGCCGAAGAAGCGCTGCGCCAGCATCGCGCTGCTTTCAGCACCGACCCGGTGCTGGCCAACGACCTGGACGCGGGCGGCGAATACGCCTACCGCGTGCGCGGCGAAGAGCACATGTGGACGCCGGATTCCATCGCCAAGCTGCAGCACGCCTCGCGCGCCAACAACTACCGCACGTACAAGGAATACGCGCAGATCATCAACGACCAAAGCCGTCGCCACATGACCTTGCGCGGCCTGTTCGAGTTCCGCTTCGACCCCACGCGCGCCATTCCGCTGGATGACGTGGAATCGGCCAAGGACATCGTCAAGCGCTTTGCCACCGGCGCCATGTCGCTGGGTTCGATCTCGACCGAAGCGCACTCGGTGCTGGCCGTGGCCATGAACCGCATCGGCGGCAAGTCCAACACCGGCGAAGGCGGCGAAGACGAACTGCGCTACCGCGCCGAAATGCGCGAAGGCAAGAGCACCATCAAGGATGGCGACACGCTGGCCTCGCTGCTGGGTTCGGACCGTATCGAAGCCGACGTTGCGCTGAAGAAGGGCGACTCGCTGCGTTCGAAGATCAAGCAGGTGGCGTCGGGCCGTTTCGGCGTGACCGCCGAATACCTGTCGTCCGCCGATCAGATCCAGATCAAGATGGCCCAGGGCGCCAAGCCCGGCGAAGGCGGCCAGTTGCCCGGCCACAAGGTGTCGGAATACATCGCCAAGCTGCGCTATTCCGTGCCGGGCGTGGGCTTGATTTCGCCCCCGCCGCACCACGACATCTATTCCATTGAAGACCTGGCCCAACTGATCCACGATCTGAAGAACGTGAATTCCAAGGCCTCGGTGTCGGTCAAGCTGGTGTCCGAAGTGGGCGTGGGCACGGTGGCCGCCGGTGTTGCCAAGGCCAAGGCCGATCACGTTGTGATCGCCGGCCATGACGGCGGCACGGGCGCATCCCCGGTGTCGTCCATCAAGCATGTGGGCACGCCGTGGGAACTGGGCCTGGCCGAAACGCAGCAGACGCTGGTTTTGAACCGCCTGCGCAGCCGCATCCGCGTGCAGGCCGACGGCCAGATGAAGACCGGCCGCGACGTCGTCATCGGCGCGCTGCTGGGCGCGGATGAATTCGGTTTCGCGACGGCGCCGCTCGTCGTTGAAGGCTGCATCATGATGCGCAAGTGCCACCTGAACACCTGCCCGGTGGGCGTGGCCACGCAAGACCCGGTCCTGCGCAAGAAATTCCAGGGCAAGCCGGAACACGTCGTGAACTTCTTCTTCTTCATCGCCGAAGAAGTGCGCGAGATCATGGCGCAGTTGGGCATCCGCAAGTTCGACGACCTGATCGGCCGCGCCGATCTGCTGGACATGCGTTCGGGCGTGGAACACTGGAAAGCGCAAGGCCTGGACTTCGCCCGCGTGTTCCATCAAACGCAGTCCGACGCCGATGTGCGCCAGACCGAAGAGCAGGACCACGGCCTGGCCAACGCGCTGGACCACCAATTGATCGACCGCAGCCGCCCCGCGCTTGAGCGCGGCGAGAAGGTGTCGTTCATCGTACCGGTGCGCAACCGCAACCGCACGATCGGCGCCATGCTGTCGGGCGCCGTGGCCTCGCGCTATGGCCACGACGGCCTGCCGGACGACACCATCCACATCCAGTGCAACGGCACCGCCGGCCAAAGCTTCGGCGCGTTCCTGGCGCACGGCATCACGATGGACCTGGTGGGCGAAGGCAACGACTACGTCGGCAAGGGCTTGTCCGGCGGCCGCATCATCGTGCGCTCGCCCAATGACTTCCGCGGCTTCGGCCCCGACCACATCATTGCCGGCAACACCGTGCTGTACGGCGCGTTGGCGGGCGAGGCGTTCTTCAACGGCGTGGCCGGCGAACGTTTCGCAGTGCGTAACTCGGGCGCGGCGACGGTTGTGGAAGGCACGGGCGACCACGGCTGCGAATACATGACGGGCGGCACGGTCGTGGTGCTGGGCGCCACGGGCCGTAACTTCGCGGCCGGCATGTCGGGCGGCGTGGCCTACGTGTGGGACCCGGAACGCACGCTCAAGCACCGCGTGAACCTGTCCATGGTGGAACTGGAAAGCGTGGCGCCGCATGCGGAACAGCAAGCGCTGAACAACATCGACATCTGGCACAGCGCGCAGCGCGGTGGCGAACGCGAGACGGATGAAACCATCTTGCGCCGCCTGGTGGAAGACCACTTCCGCTACACCGGCAGCTACCGCGCCCGCGAAATCCTGGGCGACTGGGAAGCCTCGCGCGGCAAGTTCGTAAAGGTCATGCCGACGGACTACCGTCGCGCATTGGGTGAAATGTGGCGTGCGGCCAATCAGCAACAATTGGCTGCGTGAGGAATACCATGGGAAAGATAACTGGCTTTATGGAATTTCAGCGTCTGCAGGAGGCCTCCGAGGCCCCGCAGAAGCGGCTGAAGAACTGGCGCGAATTCGTGCTGCACCTGACGGATGACCAGGCCAAGCAGCAAGCCGCGCGCTGCATGGACTGCGGCATCCCGTTCTGCAACAACGGCTGCCCGGTCAACAACATCATCCCTGACTGGAATGACCTGGTGTACAAGCAGGACTGGCGCCGCGCGCTGGACGTGCTGCACTCCACCAACAACTTCCCCGAGTTCACCGGCCGCATCTGCCCGGCGCCATGTGAAGCCGCCTGTACCTTGAACATCAACAGCGACGCCGTGGGCATCAAGTCCATCGAGCACGCGATCATCGACAAGGGCTGGGAAGAAGGCTGGGTGGCGCCGCTAGTGCCGGCCCGCAAGACGGGCAAGAAGGTCGCGGTGGTGGGCTCCGGCCCCGCCGGCATGGCGTGCGCACAGCAACTGGCGCGTGCCGGCCACTCGGTGACGCTGTTCGAAAAGAGCGACCGCATCGGCGGCCTGCTGCGCTACGGCATCCCCGACTTCAAGCTGGAAAAGCACCAGATCGACCGCCGCATCTCGCAGATGGAAGCGGAAGGCGTGGAGTTCGCGCCGTCCACCTACATCGGCAATCCGAAAGACCCCGTGGCCGACGGCCTGACGGTGCGCACGCCGGAATCGCTGAAGGCGGAATTCGACGCGATCGTCATGACGGGCGGTTCGGAAACGCCGCGCGACCTGCCGGTTCCGGGCCGCGAATTGTCGGGCGTGTATTTCGCCATGGACTTCCTGCGCCAGCAGAACAAGGCCGTGGCGGGTGACCGCCTGACGAACCAGACGCTGGCCAAGGGCAAGCACGTTGTCGTGATCGGCGGCGGTGATACGGGTTCGGACTGCGTGGGCACCAGTAACCGCCATGGCGCGGCCTCGGTCACGCAATTCGAGCTGATGCCGCAACCGCCCGAATCCGAAAACAAGACCATGACGTGGCCGTACTGGCCGTTGAAGATGCGCACGTCGTCGTCGCACGAAGAAGGCTGCGAGCGCGACTGGTCCGTGACCACCAAGCTGCTCAAGGGCAGCAACGGCAAGGTCGAAAAGCTGGTCGGCGCGCGCGTCGAATGGTTCAAGGACGACGCCACCGGCCAGATGAAGATGCGCGAAGTCGAGGGCTCGGAGTTCGAGATCAAGGCTGACCTGGTGCTGCTGGCCATGGGCTTTGTGTCGCCGGTGCAGACCGTGCTGGAGTCCTTCGGCGTGGATCGCGACGGGCGCGGCAACGTGCGCGCCAACACCGACGACTACCGCACCAACGTGGAAAAGGTCTTCGCGGCGGGCGACATGCGCCGTGGCCAATCGCTGGTGGTCTGGGCCATCCGCGAAGGCCGCCAATGCGCACGCTCGGTGGATGAATTCCTGATGGGCAGCAGCGAACTGCCGCGCTGATCCTCAGGCTCTGCAAAACCCATTCGCCGCCTTCGCGCTGTAGCGCCAAGGCGGCGAATGCTATTTGGGAACGCGGCGACCAGATGGCATTGCAGGTTGGACGCAGGCAGGCGCCCAGGTGCTGGCGTAGGATGGGTGTAGCGCGGATGAAGCGTTAAAAGAACGCTGCCCGCCAACGCGCGCAACCCATCATGCAGCGCTCGCAATGTGGCTGCTCTTTCAGAAGAACCCGGCGTTGCTTGATGGGTTTCGCGCGATCTGCGTTGGCGTTCTCTTTTTGAATCTCTCGCGCTACACCCATCCTACGGTGCGTCGCGAAGCGGCGGTTGCCTCGGCGCGGTTGCGCAAGGTGCTGGCGTAGGATGGGTGAAGCGCGGATGAAACGATAGAAGAATGCTGCCCTCCAACGCGCGCAACCCATCATGCAGCGCTTGCAATGTGGCTGCTCTTTCAGAAGAACCCGGCGTTGCTTGATGGGTTTCGCGCGATCTGCGTTGGCGTTCTCTTTTTGAATCTCTCGCGCTACACCCATCCTACGGTGCGTCGCGAAGCGGCGGTTGCCTCGGCGCGGTTGCGCAAGGTGCTGGCGTAGGATGGGTGAAGCGCGGATGAAACGATAGAAGAATGCTGCCCTCCAACGCGCGCAACCCATCATGCAGCGCTCGCAATGTGGCTCCTCTTCAGAAGAACCCGGCGTTGCTTGATGGGTTTCGCGCGATCTGCGTTGGCGTTCTCTTTTTGAATCTCTCGCGCTACACCCATCCTACGGTGCGTTTGCAAAGCTCCTGTTGCCGCGCCGCCACGGCGCGGTCCGCATCTTTTCACGGCTTGATACACGTCAATCGAGCCAGGCGCCAGGTCTGAGAACCTGTGGCCTCACCCTCATGGAAAGATCGGAGAAGAAAAATGTTTTCGCTGAACGGGCGTATCCGCGCCACCGCCATCGCCGGACTGATCGCCGCCGGCGGGCTTGCCGCCCCGGCGCACGCGCATGAAGCGGGCGACGTGCTGTTCCGGGTGGGCGTCACGCAGGTTCGCCCCTCGTCCAACAACGGCACCGTACTCGACGGCAGCGTCAAGCTGGACGCCAACAACAACGTGCGCCCCAGCTTCACGCTGGGCTACATGGTGACGCGCAACATCGGGATTGAACTGCTGGGCGCGTGGCCGTTCCAGCATGACGTCAGCGGCAGCGGCCTGGGCAAGATCGGGTCCAGCAAGCAACTGCCACCCACGCTAAGCCTGCAATGGCACATCTTGCCGGACAGCATGATCCAGCCTTACATCGGTGTCGGCATCAACTACACGCACTTCTTCGACACCCAGGCCGAAGGCGCGCTGAAGGGTTCGGACTTGAAGATGGGCGATTCCTGGGGCGTGGCCGCGCAACTGGGCGCGGACTTCAAGATCAATGAACGCTGGTTCATGAACGCGGACATCCGCTACATCGACATCAAGTCGAAGGTGAAGCTGGACGGCCAGCACATCGGCACCGCGCGCATCGACCCCTGGGTGGCGACGCTGGGCGTCGGCTACCGCTTCTGATCAGTGGCAGGACCGGTTGCGCGCGACATGCCGCGCAACCCACATCCAGATCAATTGCCTTCAGGCTGCAACTGCCGACGCAGCGCCTGCAGCGCGGGTGTGTCGTCATCCGCGCGCCAGACCAACTGCGTGCGCGCCTGCCCGTACGGGCCGGACAAAGCACTGACGCGCACGGAATGCTCCGCCCCCAACACCGCCAACACCGAACGCGGCACGATGGCCACGCCAGAGCCCGCGGCCACACACGCCACGATGGCGTGATACGACGCAAATTCCATCACGCGCCCCGGCGCCACGCCTTCGTGGTTCAGCCAGGATTCCAGGATGCGCCGATACGAGCACCCCGCTGCGAACGCGATCACCGTGCGGCCGCCCACGTCGCGGGCGCCGTCGATGTCGCCCCAGGCCAGCGGCGAGATCAACGCCAAGTCTTCATCGAAGGCATCCATCGCAGCCAGGCCCTCGTCGGGAAACGGCTGGGCCACAAAAGCGGCTTCGATCTCGTAGTTGCGCACCTTGGCCGCCAGCGCGCCCGACGTGCCGGTGACAAGTTCAATGCCCACTTGCGGCCAGGCCGCGTGATAGGCCGCCAGAATCGGCGGCAAGCGCGCGGCCGCCGTGCTTTCCATGGTGCCGATGCGCAGCACGCCTTGCGGCGCGCCATCGCGCACGGCGGCCTGGGCTTCGTCGGACAGGCGCAAGAGGCGGTCAGCGTATGACAGCAGCACCCGCCCCTGATCCGACAGCACCAGCCGGCGATTCTGACGCCGGAAAAGCGGGGCGTTCAACGACGCCTCCAACTGCTTCAAGCGGGTCGACACGTTGGACTGCACCCGGTTCAAGTGCGCGGCGGCGCGCGCCACGCCGCCCTGGTCGGCCACCGCTTTGAAAATCTGCAAGGCATCGAGATCCAAGTTTCTCATTTCAAGAACCTGTGTTCTTAATAATTCACTATTAAAGATATAAGTACAGCCGTAGAGTGGGCGCATGTCAACGCCTGCTTACCCTTCCGTTTCCGATTCCCGCAGCGCGGCCAGCCTGGCTTGGCCGGCCGCGCTGGCGCTGGCCGCCGCCATGGGCATCGGCCGATTCGCCTTTACGCCGGTGTGGCCGCTGATGGCGCAGGAAGGCGGGTTGTCGCTGGCCCAGGGAAGCTGGATTGCATCGGCTAACTACGCCGGCTACCTGTTGGGCGCGCTGGCCGCCGTGGCCTGGCCAGTGCGCCACGCCCGCGCCCAGCTTGCCATCAGCCTGCTGGCCGTGGCGCTTTTGACCCTGGCGATGCCGCTCGCGCATAACGTGGCGGTCTGGTGCGTGCTGCGGCTTGCCGCCGGTTACGCCAGCGCCAGCGCCTTCATCTGCGTGGCCTCCAGCCGCGTCGTGCCCCAAGGAGACCCGCGCGAACCCGCCACGGCGGCGCTGACCTACGCCGGCGTGGGGGCCGGTATCGCGCTGACGGGGCTGGCTTGCCTGGCTTTGATGGCCTGGCAGGTGGGGGCCGACGGCAATTGGCTGATGCTGGGCGCGCTGACACTGGCGCTGTCCGCCATGGCTTGGCCGGGCCTGAACCGGCCGGCGGTAGCCGCGGCGCCGACCGCGCCAAACGCTGCGAACGACGCAATCTCCTCAAATGCTGCGAACGCCGCAATTGCCCCAGACGCTGCAGTTGCCCCGAGCGCTGCAAACGCTGCAAACTCCCCAAGCGCTGCAAGCGCCCCAAACACACCGACCGCGCACTTGCCCCGCGTCATCCCCCGGCTGGCGATGCACTACGGCGTGTTCGGCGTCGGCTACATCATTCCCGCAACATTCCTGCCCGCCATGGCCAAGCAGGTGATCCCCAACCCCGCGATCTTCGGCTGGGCCTGGCCGCTATTTGGCCTGGCGGCGGCGGTGTCTTGCCTGCTGGTGCCCCGCCTGGCGCGCGGACGCGACGAAAAGCGCGTCTGGCAAGCTGCACAGGCGCTGATGGCCGCCGGCATGCTGGCGGCGGCGCTGTGGCACCACATTGCCGCCGTGATTGTGGCCGCGCTGCTGGTGGGCGGCACCTTCATGGTGATTACTCAGGCCGGCATATTGACGGCCCGGCGCATGGCGGGGGCCGCTGCCCCGCGTGCCGCCGCCATCATGACCGCCGCCTTTGCAGCGGGCCAGATCCTGGGACCGCTCCTGGCATCGTGGGCGGCCCACTGGGGCGCTGGCCTGGCGCAGGTGCTGGGCGGCGGCGCGGCGCTGCTGGCGCTGTCGGCCTGGCGGTTGGGAAAAATCACGACAGAAGGCGAAGGCGCTGGGCATAATGCGATCGGCCCCAAGGGCTGTATCCATTAAAAAGAGAACGAGGAGTCACCCAGCATGAAAGCACTGCGCCCCCTGATTGCCACCCTGGCGGCTGTTACCGCCTTCAGCGGCGCCGCCCACGCCCAAGCCACCGACTGGCCCGCCAAGCCCATCACCATGATCGTGCCCTACGCACCGGGTGGCTTTGCAGATACGCGCGTGCGCCTCCTGGCGCGCAAGCTGGGCGAATCGCTGGGGCAACCCATCGTGGTTGAAAACAAGGCGGGCGCGGGCGGCGTGGTCGGCACCAACCTGATCGCGAAGGCCGCGCCTGACGGCTACACCATCGGCACGGGCAACCTGGCGCCCATGGCGGTCAACCCGACGCTGATGAAGGACATGCCCTACAGCCCGCAAAAGGACTTGGCGCCGATCATCCTGATCGAGAACAGCCCGCTGGTGCTTAGCGTGAACAACGAGCTGCCGGTCAAGACGCTGGACGACCTGATCGCGCTGGCCAAGAAGCAACCCGGCAAGCTGTCGTTCGGCTCGTCCGGGGTGGGCGGCGCGCATCACCTGTCGGGCGAAATGTTCCGTGAACAAGCCAAGATCGACATCGTGCACGTGCCCTACAAAGGCGGCAGCTTGGCCGCCACCGACTTGATGGGCGGCCATATCTCGATGATGTTCGAAATGGGCTATTCGGCGCTGCCGGCCATCCAGGGTTCCAAGATCCACCCCATTGCCGTCACGTCCGCCAAGCGCCTGGCCGTGTTGCCCAATGTGCCGACGATGGCCGAATCGGGCCTGACCGGCTTTGAGTCCTACAACTGGCAAGGCATCGTCGCCCCGGCCGGCACGCCCGCGCCGATCATCGCCAAGCTGAACGCCGAGTTCAACCGCATCCTGAAACAACCGGACGTGCAAAAGGCCATTGCCGACACCGGCAGCCAGGCCGGCGGCGGCACGCCCGAGGAATTCGCGGCCTTCATCAAGAGCGAAACCGAAAAGTGGGCCCACGTCATCAAGGCTGGAAACATCCAGCTTCAATAACCCAAAGGAGTCACCCCATGTCCCCCCGTCTGCTTGATCTGCTGAAGCTGGACCATCCCATCATCCAGGCGCCCATGGCTGGCGGCGCCACGACGGTGGAGCTGGTGTCGGAGGCATCCAAGGCGGGGGTCCTGGGATCGCTTGGGGCGGCTTACATGAGCCCGGCGCAGATTGAAGCCGCCGTGGTCGGCATCCGCGCCCAAACGGACCGGCCGTTCGCGATCAACCTGTTCGCCACCGTGCCGGACCAACCAATGCAGGGCGATGCCAACCGAATGCTGGCCTTGATGGCCCGCTACCACGCGCAATTGGGCCTGCCGGCCCCGACCATGCCGGGTCCGCAGGCGGATCCGCTGCCCGGCCAGATCGACGCCATCCTGCGACTGCGCCCCGCCGTCTTCAGCTTCACGTTCGGCCGCATCGCCCCCGATGTCCTGGCGCGCTGCCGCGAACTGGGCATCCTGACGGTGGGCACCGCCACCACGGTACGCGAAGCGGTCACGCTGGAGCAGGACGGGGTGGACGCCGTGGTGGCCCAGGGCGCGGAAGCGGGCGGGCATCGCGGCACGTTCCTGGATGGTTTCGAGCAATCGCTGATCGGCACCATGGCGCTGGTGCCCCAGATGGCGGACGCGGTCTCGCTGCCGGTGATCGCGTCCGGCGGCATCATGGATGGCCGTGGCATCGCCGCCTCGCTGGCGCTGGGCGCCCAGGCGGCACAAATGGGGACGGCCTTTCTGACGACCGATGAATCCGGCATCAGCGACGCCTACAAGGCCGTGCTGCCGGCATCGCGGTCGGAACAATCGCGCGTGACCCGGGCGTTTTCCGGCCGCCCCGCGCGCGGCATCGCCAACGCCTTCATGCAGGACGCGGACGCCATCGCGGCCGACATCCTGCCTTATCCGCTGCAAAACGCCCTGACGCGCCCGATGCGCACGGAAGGCGGCAAGGCGGGAAACATCAATGTTCTGTCCCTGTGGGCGGGTCAGGCCGCGCCGCTGGCCCGGCGCGAGTCCACGGCGGACCTGGTCCGCCGCCTGGCGCGGGAATTCGCCACTGCGCAGGCGCGCCGCTAGGCGCGGGCAGGCGGCATCCCGGTCTCCCCCCGGCAAGCCGGGGCGGGCCGAATTGTCCCCCATGCCGAAAACACTGTTCCACGGGCGGCCCCTTACATTGTGATTACAAAGCGTCGAGCTACAATGGCGCCTCGCCGCTGGGAGCCATGGTCTGTCTTGGCCCCCGCACCTGAGTAACCGGGCGCTTCCCGCCGCCGCTTGTCTCGCCCCCGCAGCCTCGGCTATCCGCCCTGCGGATCGACAAGCCGACAGGGCAAGCTCCGCCACCGAAACACCCTTTCGTTGCCCATGCCCGCTCAATCAAGCAGCACCCCGGAATTCGCCCTGCGCCTGGACGGTGTGGCGCTAGGCTATGGTGATTTCACCGTCTTGCGCGACATCTCCATGGACGTGCGCGCGGGCGAAGTGGTCGCCATCATGGGCGGCTCGGGCTCGGGCAAGACCACGCTGTTGCGCGCGGCCACCGGCCAGCTCATCGCCCGGCAAGGCCAGGTGCATGCATTCGGCCAGGACATCAGCCGCGCCAACCCCGACGAATTGCAGGCCCTGCGCAAGCGCATGGGCGTGCTGTTCCAGCAAGGCGCGCTGTTCACCGATCTGAACGTCTTCGAAAACGTCGCTTTCCCGCTGCGCGAACACACCCGCCTGTCCGAAGCCGACGTTACCGAGCGGGCACTGGACAAACTCGACGCCGTTGGCCTGCGGGCTGCCGCGCATCTGAAGGTTGCCGAAATCTCCGGCGGCATGGCGCGGCGCGTGGCCTTGGCGCGCGCCGTGGTGCTGGAACCCGAACTCATCCTGTACGACGAGCCCTTTGCCGGACTGGACCCGATCTCGCTGGGCATTACCGCCCGCCTGATCCGCCACCTGGCCGACCGCCTGGGCTGCGCCTCGGTGCTGATCACCCACGACGTTCAAGAATCCTTTTCCATCGCCGACCACGTGTACCTCGTCGGCCAGGGCAAGCTGGCCGCGGCCGGCACGCCTGAAACGCTGTCGGCGTCGCAAGACCCCTATGTCCAGCAATTCCTGAAAGGCGAACCCGACGGCCCGGTCGCGTTCCAGTACCCCGAGACACCCGCTTTCCAAAAGTGGCTGTCCCAACAGAAAGGGCGCAAAGAATGAGCGGTTCCAACAACGCGGTCGACGCGGTGGGCGGCTGGGTGCGCAAGCAAGTCTCCGGCATCGGCTTTTTCACCCGCTTTTTCGGCGGCATGCTGGCGCGCAGCGGCATCGTGTTCTCGCGGCCGCGCCTGGTGTCGCAGCAAGTCCATTTCATCGGCAACTATTCGCTGCTGATCATCGCCGTGTCGGGCATGTTCGTGGGCTTCGTGCTGGGGCTGCAAGGCTATTACACGCTGAACCGCTACGGCTCCGAAGAAGCGCTGGGCCTGCTGGTGGCGCTGTCGCTGGTGCGCGAACTGGGGCCTGTCGTCACGGCGCTGCTGTTCGCGGGGCGGGCGGGCACGTCGCTCACCGCCGAGATCGGCCTGATGAAGGCGGGCGAGCAACTGGCCGCCATGGAAGTCATGGCGGTCGACCCCATCCGCCGCGTGCTGGTGCCGCGCCTGTGGGGCGGCATCATCGCCATGCCTATTTTGGCGGCGGTGTTTTCCATGGTGGGCATCCTGGGCGGCTGGGTCGTCGGCGTCGTGATGATCGGCGTGGACGCGGGCGCTTTCTGGTCGCAAATGCAAAGCGGCGTCGACGTCTGGAAAGACGTGGCCAACGGCGTCATCAAGAGCGTGGTGTTCGGCATCACGGTCACACTGGTCGCGCTTTACGAAGGCTGGCAGGCCAAGCCCACCCCGGAGGGCGTTGCGCGCGCCACCACGCGCACCGTGGTCGTGGGTTCCCTGGCGGTACTTGGGCTGGACTTCCTGCTCACCGCCTTGATGTTTGGAAATTGAAACGGATTGATCATGTCACGCGAAAAAACCGACTTCTGGGTAGGCCTGTTCGTATTGCTGGGCGCGGTCGCGCTGGTGTTCCTGGCGTTGCGGGCCGGCAACCTCAGCACCTTTTCCTTCGCCCCCACCTATACGCTTTCCGCCAATTTCGATAACGTAGGCGGCCTCAAGCCGCGCGCGGCCGTCAAGAGCGCGGGCGTTGTGGTGGGCCGCGTGTCCAGCATCACCTTCGACGACAAGACCTTCCAGGCGGTCGTGTCGGTGAACCTGGAAAAGGCCTATCAGTTTCCGAAAGACTCGTCGGCCTCGATCCTCACATCCGGCTTGCTGGGCGAGCAGTACCTGGGCTTGACGGCGGGTAGCGAAGAAGAGAACTTTACCGACGGCGGAAAAATCCGCTATACACAGAGCGCGGTTGTGCTGGAGCAGTTGATCAGCCAGTTCCTGTACGGGTCCGCCGAAAAAGAAGGCACCACTTCGCCTGAACCTGCCGCGAAAGCGCCAAATTAAAGACGATGCGCAACGGGCCGTAACGGGCCGCGCCTCGACATCGCCGTAACATAAGAATCGTTGATAGGGATCTCCTGATCATGAACAAGAACGCACTTTCCCGAATTGCCACCATCGCGGCGGCGGGTGTCCTGATGGCCGGCTGTGCCGCGCCGCAGAACCCGGACCCGCGCGATCCGTGGGAAGGCTTCAACCGGGGCGTTTACAAGTTCAATGACACGGTCGACCGCGCGGTATTCAAGCCGGTGGCCCAGGCCTATACCTACGTCACGCCGCAGCCCGTGCGCAGTTGCGTGCACAACATCTTCAGCAACATGACCGACCTCTGGTCGGGCACGAACAGCTTCCTGCAAGGCCGTGGCCACGACTTCGTGAACACGCTGGGCCGCTTCCTGTTCAACACCACCATGGGCGTGGGCGGCTGCTTTGACGTGGCCTCGGCCAATGGCGCGCGCAAGATCCCGAACGACTTCGGCACCACGCTGGGCGTGTGGGGCTTTGGCCAGGGCCCGTACCTGGTGCTGCCGATCTTTGGTTCGTCGTCCGTGCGCGACGGCGTCGGCCTGGCCGGCGACTTCGCCGGCACCACCTACGGGTACATGGGCATCGACTCCATCGACAACGTGCGCCTGCGCAACTCGCTGTGGGGCCTGCGCCTGGTCGACACCCGCGCCAGCCTGCTGGACGCCACCGACACGGTCGACCGCGTGGCCCTGGACCCGTACAGCTTCATCCGCGACGCCTATCTGCAACGCCGCAACGCCATGGTGATGGGCCACCGCGTTGACGACGAAAGCTCGTTGCCCAACTACGAAGACGACGAGGACGATGCCCCTGCCGCCGGCAAGGCCGCCCCGGCGCCGGCGCCCGCAACCAAGTAAGCTGTGGCCTTGCGTTCATCGGTACAGTAAGGAGTTTTGATGCGATTTGCTTTTGTTTCCCTGTTGCAACGCCTGGCCTTCGCGGGCCTTGTCGGCCTTGTTGCGGCCGGCGCTGCCCAGGCCAAGCCCGATCCCAATGGCCCGCCCGACCAATTCGTCATCGCCACGGCCAATGAGGCCCTGGACGTGCTGAAGGCCGACGGTGCCGTCAAAGCCGGCAACACCGCGCGCATCAACGAAGTGGTGAACCAGCACATCCTGCCGTACGTCAACTTCCAGAAGACCACACGCCTGGCCGCCGGCCGCTTCTGGCGCCAGGCTTCCGAGCAGCAAAAGACCGAACTGGCCGATGCGTTCCGTGGCACGCTGGTTCGTACCTACAGCGGCGCGCTGACGCGCGTCACGCCCGACACCTCGGTCAAGGCGCTGCCGTTCCGTGGCGATCCCAAGGCCGACGACGTGGTCGTGCGCACGCTGATCAGCCAGTCCAACGGCCAGCCCACCGGCGTGGACTACCGCCTGGAAAAGACCCCGCAAGGCTGGAAGATCTACGACATGAACGTCGAAGGCATCTGGCTGATTGAAAACTACCGCAACCAGTTTGCGCAGCAGATCAACCAGAGCGGCATCGACGGCCTGATCCAGGCACTGAACAAGCGCAACCAGTAAGCGCAAGGTTTCGGCTGCTTTCGGCCCGGCGCGCCCTCAGTGGCCCGCCGGGCCGATTATTTCGGGGACGTATAACCTGTGCATCCCCCACGCTCGCCGGGGCCATAGGCGCTTGCCGTCACGGCGCGCTTATATAATGATCAATTCGCTCTTTTCCGGGCAACACCCGCCGTCATGTCAGCCGTCAGTCTCGAAAACGTCTCCAAGATCTACTCGCCGCGCCAGCGCGGCTGGCAAAAGCTGCTTGGGCGCAAGCCCACCCCCGGCTTCCAGGCGCTGGACAACGTCAGCCTGAACATCGAGCACGGCGAATTCTTCGGCCTGCTGGGGCCCAATGGCGCGGGCAAGACCACCCTGATTTCGATTCTTGCCGGTTTGGCGCACGCCACTTCCGGCCGGGCCAGCGTCTGTGGCTATGACGTCGTCACCGACTACAAGGCCGCGCGGCGTTCGCTGGGCGTCGTGCCCCAAGAGCTGGTCTACGACCCGTTCTTCACCGTGCGCGAAACGCTGCGCATCCAGTCCGGCTACTTCGGCCTGCGCAACAACGACGACTGGATCGACGAAATCCTGTTCAACCTGGGCCTGGCCGACAAGGCCGACAACAACATGCGCGCGCTGTCCGGCGGCATGAAACGCCGCGTGCTGGTGGCGCAAGCGCTGGTGCACCGCCCGCCGGTCATCGTGCTGGACGAACCCACGGCGGGCGTTGACGTCGACCTGCGCCGCACGCTGTGGGAATTCATTTCGCGCCTGAACAAGGCCGGCCACACCATCATGCTGACCACGCATTACCTGGAAGAAGCGGAAGCCCTGTGCGGCCGCATCGCCATGCTCAAGCGCGGCCGCATCGTCGCGCTGGACACCACGCAGGCGCTGATGGCGCGCGTGGGCGGTGTCGACCTGGAAGACGCTTTCGTGCGCATCATGCACCAAGGCGACGAACCCGCCGCGCCCGCTCTGCAACCTGAAGAGATCTCGTCATGACGCAGTCCAACGCGACCGCCAGCCAGCCGCTGGTGCAGCCCCGCCTGGATGCGGGTTCCGGCTTTCCCACCCTGCTGCGCAAGGAATTGCTGCGCTTCTGGAAGGTGGGTTTCCAGACCATCGCCGCGCCCGTCATCACGGCGCTGCTGTATCTGCTGGTTTTCGCGCACGTGCTGGAAGGGCGCCTGATGGTGTATGGCACCGTGCCCTACACCGCGTTCCTGATCCCCGGGCTGATGATGATGAGCATGCTGCAAAACGCCTTCGCCAACCCGTCCTCGTCTCTGATCCAAAGCCGCATCACGGGCAACCTGGTCTTCATGCTGCTGCCGCCGCTGTCGCACCGCGACATCTTCGGCGCCTTCGTGCTGGCGGCCATCGTGCGCGGCCTGACGGTGGGCGTGTTCGTCTGGTTCGTGGCGCTGTGCTTTGTGTCGCTGGTGCCGGCCAACCCGCTGTGGCTGCTGGTCTTCGCGGTGCTGTCCTGCGGCATCATGGCGGTGCTGGGCGTGGTCGCGGGCCTGTGGTCTGAAAAATTCGACCAACTGGCCGCCTTCCAGAACTTTTTGATCATGCCCGCGACGTTCCTGTCCGGCGTGTTCTATTCCATCCACACCCTGCCGCCGTTCTGGCAGGCCGTGTCCCACTGGAACCCCATCTTCTACGCCATCGACGGTTTCCGCTACGGATTCTTCTCGGTGTCGGACGTCTCGCCCTGGCGCAGCCTGGCGGTGGTGACGGGGGTATTCCTGGCGCTCTCGCTTTACGCGCTGCGGCTTCTGGCCAGCGGCTACAAACTCAGGAACTGACGTCCATGCTTCCCACTCCCGCGCAAGTCCGCCAATACATTGCGGACGGCCTGTCCTGTGAACATCTTGACGTACAAGGCGACGGCTCGCACTTCGACGCCGTCATCGTCAGCGCGGCCTTCGAAGGCAAGCGCCTGATCCAGCGTCATCAAATGGTCTACGCCGCCCTGGGCGACCGCATGAAGGCCGAGATCCACGCCCTGTCGATGCGCACACTGACTCCCGACGAATACCAGCAAGCAGGCAAGTAATGGATAAGCTGCGCATCACCGGCGGTACGCCACTACACGGCGAGATCTCGATTTCCGGCGCCAAGAATTCGGCCCTGCCGATTCTGTGCGCCGGCCTCTTGACCGCCGACGCGCTGACGCTGACCAACGTGCCGCACCTGAATGACACGGCCACGATGCTGCGCCTGCTGGCGCGCATGGGCATGCAAGCCACGCGCGGCACCGACGGCGTGGTGACGCTGCAAGCGGACCGCGTCGACAACCTGGAAGCGCCGTACGACCTGGTCAAGACGATGCGCGCGTCGATCCTGGTGCTGGGCCCCTTGCTGGCCCGCTTCGGCGAAGCCCGTGTCAGCCTGCCGGGCGGCTGCACCATCGGCCAGCGGCCGGTGGACCAGCACATCAAGGGCCTGGCCGCGCTGGGCGCGGAAATCAGCATTGAACACGGCTTCGTCGTGGCGCGCGCCAAGCGCTTGAAGGGCGCGTCCGTGCGCACCGACATGGTCACCGTCACCGGCACCGAGAACCTGCTGATGGCCGCCGTGCTGGCCGACGGCCAGACCGTGCTGGAAAACGCGGCTTGCGAACCGGAAGTGGTGGACCTGGCCGAACTGCTTATCAAGATGGGCGCCCGCATCCAGGGCCACGGCACCGGCCGCATCGTGATCGACGGCGTTGAGCGCCTGCATGGCGCCGAGCACCGCGTCATCTCCGACCGCATTGAAGCCGGCACCTTCCTGTGCGCCGTGGGCGCGGCGGGTGGCGACATCCGCCTGACCAACACCGACCCCGCCATCCTGGGCGCCACGCTGGACAAGCTGGCCGACGCCGGCCTGACCATCGAAACCGGCCCCGACTGGATCCGGGGCGCGATGTCCACGCGCCCCAAGGCCGTCGGGTTCCGCACGCATGAATATCCCGGCTTCGCCACCGACATGCAGGCCCAGGTCATGGCGTTGAACGCCGTGGCGGAAGGCACGTCCGTCATCGTCGAAACCATCTTCGAAAACCGCTACATGCACGTGCAGGAACTGCGCCGCATGGGCGCCGACATCGACATCGACGGCCACACCGCCGTGGTGCGTGGCGTGAAGCGCCTGTCGGGCGCCACCGTCATGGCCACCGACCTGCGCGCGTCAGCCAGCCTGGTCATCGCCGGCCTGGCGGCCGACGGCGACACGCTGGTCGACCGCATCTACCACCTGGATCGTGGCTACGACCAGATGGAAGTCAAACTGCGCGCCCTGGGCGCGAATATCCAACGCGTGACCGGCAAGGAACAGGCATGAAATGTAGTAGCCCCCACGCTACGCCTTCGGCTTGCTGCCCCCCGAGTGGGTCCGTTCATTTTGAGGCTGCCCGGCAATGAACAATGCCACCACGATGAAGCCCCTGACCCTGGCGCTGTCCAAGGGTCGGATTTTTGAAGAAACCATGCCGTTGCTGGCCGAAGCCGGCATCGAAGTCACGGAAAGCCCGGAAAGCTCGCGCAAGCTGATCCTGCCGACCAGCGACCCCGGCCTGCGCCTGATCATCGTGCGCGCCTCCGACGTGCCCACCTACGTGCAATATGGCGCGGCGGACCTGGGCATCGCGGGCAAGGACGTGCTGATCGAGCACGCCAAGGAGCAGCCCGGCGGCCTGTACCAGCCCATCGACCTGAACATCGCCAAATGCCGCCTGGCCGTGGCCGTGCGTAACGGCTTTGACTATGAAGGCGCGGTGCACCAGGGCGCGCGCCTGCGCGTGGCCACCAAATACGTGCACTCAGCCCGTGAACACTTCGCGGCCAAGGGTGTGTACGTGGACATCATCAAGCTGTATGGTTCGATGGAATTGGCGCCGCTGGTTGGCCTGGCCGACTGCATCGTGGACCTGGTGTCCACCGGCGGCACGCTACGCGCCAACGACTTGGTTGCAGTGGAAGACGTCATGCCGATTTCGTCGCGCCTGATCGTCAACCAGGCCGCGCTGAAGACCCGCGGCGCCCGCCTGCAACCCTTGCTGGACGCCTTCGAAAGAGCCGCCTCCCGCAACGCCTGACCCCCGCCCGCCGCGACCTCGCGGCGGCCGCTTTCCGCTTTGCTCCATGACGCCATGGCCCTGATCAATCGTCTCGACTCCCGCGATCCCGGATTCAAATCCGCCCTGTCCAAGCTGCTGGCCTTCGAGGCCACCGAGGACGAGTCCATCGACCGTGCCGCCGCCGGCATCCTGGCTGACGTGCGCGCGCGTGGCGACGCCGCGCTGGTGGAATACACGCAGCGCTTTGACCGCATGCCGGCCGCCTCGGCCGACACGCTTGAAATTCCCAAGGCCGATTGGCACGCCGCGCTGGCCACCTTGCCCACCGCGCAGCGCAACGCGCTGGAAGCCGCCGCCGACCGCGTGCGCGGCTATCACGAGCGCCAGCTTGCCCATACCTGGACCTACACCGAAGCCGACGGCACGATGCTGGGCCAACAGGTGACGCCGCTGGACCGCGTGGGCCTGTATGTGCCGGGCGGCAAGGCCGCCTACCCGTCGTCGGTGCTGATGAACGCCATTCCCGCCAAGGTCGCGGGGGTGCAGGAACTGGTCATGGTGACGCCCACGCCCGACGGCGTGCGCAACCCCATCGTGCTGGCGGCAGCCGCCATCGGCGGCGTGGACCGCGTGTTCGCCATCGGTGGCGCGCAAGCCGTGGGCGCGCTGGCCTACGGCACCGCCACCGTGCCCGCCGTAGACAAGATCGTCGGCCCCGGCAATGCCTATGTGGCCGCCGCCAAGCGCCGCGTGTTCGGCGTGGTCGGCATCGACATGATTGCCGGCCCCAGCGAAATCCTGGTCATCTGCGACGGCAAGACGCCGGCCGACTGGATCGCCATGGATCTGTTCTCGCAAGCCGAGCACGACGAATTGGCGCAATCCATCCTGCTCTGTCCGGATGCGGCCTTCATCGAAGAAGTCGAAGCCGCCATCGCGCGTCTCTTGCCCACGATGCCGCGCGCCGACATCCTGCGCGTCAGCCTGGCCAATCGCGGTGCGCTGATCCAGGTCCAAAGCCTGGAAGAAGCCTGCCAGATCGCCAACGACATCGCGCCCGAGCACTTGGAAATTTCCACCGAACAGCCTGAAATCTGGACCGCCAAGATCCGCCACGCCGGCGCCATCTTCATGGGCCGTTTCAGCTCGGAAGCGCTGGGCGACTACTGCGCCGGCCCCAACCACGTGCTGCCCACGTCGCGCACCGCGCGCTTTTCGTCGCCGCTGGGCGTGTACGACTTCCAGAAGCGTTCCAGCCTGATCCAGGTGTCGCACCAAGGCGCGCAAACGCTGGGCCGCATCGCCGCCGAACTGGCGCTGGGCGAAGGCCTGCAAGCGCACGCCGCCAGCGCCCAGTACCGGATCGACAAGCCATGAGCGCGGCCCCGGCGGCAAGCGTCGCTGGCCGCATCCAAGGCACCTTGCGCGCGGACGTCCTCGCACTGGCCGCCTATCCGGTCGCCCACGCGGATGGCTGCATCAAGCTGGACGCGATGGAATGCCCGTATGAACTGCCCGACGAGGTGCGCGAGGACATCGCCCGCGCCGTGCGCGACACGCCGCTGAACCGCTATCCCGCCGCCGATCTGTCCGCCTTGCAGCAGGCGGTGAAGGCCGGGTTCGGCGTGCCCGACGCGGCCGACGTGCTGTTTGGCAACGGCTCGGACGAACTCATCCACATCATCGTCCAGGCCTGTTGCAACCCGGGCGACGTGGTGCTGTCGCCGTGGCCGTCGTTCGTTTACTTCGACATGGCGGCGCGCTTTGACCACGCCCGCTTTGTCGGCGTGCCGCTGACCGAGGATCTGACCCTGGATCTGCCGGCGATGCTGGCCGCCATCCGCGAACATCAGCCCAAGGTGGTGTTCCTGGCCGTGCCCAACAACCCCACCGGCGGCCTCTGGTCCGACGAAGACGTGCAGGCCATCATCGCCGCCGCCCCCGGGCTGGTGGTGCTGGACGAGGCCTATCAGCCCTTCGCCGACCGCACCTGGATGCCGCAAGTGCTGGACGCCCCCAACGTGGTCGTCATGCGCACGGTGTCCAAGATCGGCCTGGCCGGCCTGCGTTTCGGCTATCTGGCCGGCCATCCCGACTGGATCGCCGAACTGAACAAGCTGCGCCCGCCCTACAACCTGGACGTGCTGACGCAGGCCACGCTGATGGCGGTGCTGCGCCACAAGCCCGTGCTGGACGAACAGGCCGCGCGCCTGCGCGCCGACCGCGGCCCGCTGGCCGACGCGCTGGCCGCCTTGCCCGGCGTCAGGGTATTCCCTTCCGCCGGCAACTTTGTGCTTGCCCGCTTTTCCGGCAAGCTGGATGGCAACGCCGTGCATCTTGCGCTGAAAACGCGCAAAATATTGATTCGCAACTTTTCCAACGCCCATCCGCTCCTGGCAAACTGCCTGCGCATCTCGGTGGGCGCCCCGGCCGAGAACGCCGCCTTGCTGGCTGCCCTGCAAGAGATTTTGAGTACTTAACATGCGTACCGCAGAGATCACCCGCAACACCAACGAAACCCGCATCCGCGTGGCCATCAACATCGACGGCACCGGCAAGCAGACGATCGATACGGGCGTGCCGTTCCTGGACCACATGCTGGACCAGATCGCGCGCCACGGCCTGATCGACCTGGACATCAAGGCCGAGGGCGACCTGCACATCGACGCGCACCACACCGTGGAAGACGTGGGCATCACGCTGGGCATGGCCATTGCCAAGGCCGTCGGCACCAAGGCCGGCCTGCGCCGCTACGGCCACGCCTACGTGCCGCTGGACGAAGCCCTGTCGCGCGTCGTGGTGGACTTCTCGGGCCGCCCCGGCCTGGAATATCACATCCCGTTCACGCGCGCCCACATCGGCAATTTCGATGTAGACCTGACGCGCGAGTTCTTCCAGGGCCTGGTCAACCACGCCCTCATCACCCTGCATATCGACAACCTGCGCGGCTTCAACGCCCACCATCAGGCTGAAACCGTGTTCAAGGCCTGTGGCCGCGCCCTGCGCATGGCCATGGAAGTCGATCCGCGCATGGGCGACGTCGTGCCCTCCACCAAGGGCGTGCTGTAACGTTCGCCAACCCCAACGCAGCAGGCAAAAGAAGTGACCACTATCGCCATCGTTGACTACGGAATGGGCAATTTCCACTCCGTCGCCCGCGCCCTGAAGTTCGCCGCGCCCGACGCGGACATCCGCATCTGCAACCAGCCTCAAGACATTGACGCGGCCGACCGCGTGGTGTTTCCCGGGCAGGGCGCCATGGCGGACTGCATGCGCACCCTGAATGAATCCGGCCTGCGCGAAGCCGTCGTGCGCGCTGCCCGCAACAAGCCCTTGCTGGGCGTGTGCGTGGGCGAACAGATGCTGTTTGATTCCAGCGAAGAAGGCGGCACGTCGTGCCTGGGCCTGTTCCCCGGCGTGGTGCGCCGTTTTTCGGGCCCCCGCTTTGCCGACCTGATTCCCGCCGATGACGAAGCCTGCCTGGCCGACACCGGCGACGCGGGTCTGGCCGACACCCGCCCGGAACGGCTCAAAGTGCCGCACATGGGATGGAACAAAGTCCGCCAGACGCGCTCTCATCCCATCTGGGCCGGTATTCCGGACGACACGCACTTCTATTTCGTCCATAGTTACTACGCCGATCCGGATGATTCCAGCCTGACAGTTGGTGAAACCGATTACGGAGTCGCCTTTACCTGCGCGGTGGCGGCGGCTAACATTTTCGCGGTGCAGTTCCACCCCGAGAAGAGCGCCGAGCACGGTTTGCGCCTGTATCGCAATTTTGTAGACTGGCAGCCGTAGGTCACTGACCTGCATGCGCCAGCCCATTCAACCCCTCTTTCTTTTTTGCTGCCCACCATGCTGCTGATCCCCGCCATCGATCTCAAAGACGGGCGCTGCGTGCGCCTGCGCCAGGGTGACCTGGACGATGCAACGGTGTTCTCCGAAGACCCCGCCGCCATGGCCACTCGCTGGCTAGACCAGGGCGCGCGCCGCCTGCATCTGGTCGACTTGAACGGCGCCGTTGCCGGCAAGCCGAAGAACGAAGCGCCCATCAAGGCCATTCTGGAGGCCGTCGGCGACGACATCCCCGTCCAGATCGGCGGCGGCATTCGCGACCTCGACACCATCGAACGCTACCTTGACGCCGGCATTTCGTACGTCATCATCGGCACCGCCGCGGTCAAGAACCCGGGCTTCCTGCAAGACGCCTGCGGCGCTTTCCCCGGCCAGATCATCGTTGGCCTGGACGCCCGCGACGGCAAGATCGCCACCGACGGCTGGAGCAAGCTGACCCGCCACGACGTGCTGGACCTGGCCAAGAAGTTCGAGGACTACGGCTGCGAGGCCATCATCTACACCGACATCGGCCGTGACGGCATGCTGTCGGGCGTCAACGTCGAAGCCACGGTCCGCCTGGCCCAACACGTGCGCATTCCCGTGTACGCCTCGGGCGGCATCGCCGGCATCCAGGACATCGAAGCCCTGTGCGCCGTCGAGGAAGAGGGCGTCGAAGGCGCCATCCTGGGCCGCAGCATCTACGAAGGCACGCTTGATTTCCAGGCAGCCCAGGCTCGCGCCGACGAATTGGCAAAATGACCATTCCCTCCAGCAGCACCGAGGCCGGCGCGCCCGTACAAAGCGCGCTGACCCGCCGCATCATCCCCTGCCTTGACGTCACCGCCGGCCGCGTCGTCAAGGGCGTGAACTTCGTCAACCTGCTGGACGCGGGCGACCCCGTCGAGATCGCCCGCCGTTACAACGAGCAGGGCGCCGACGAGCTCACCTTCCTGGACATCACCGCCACCAGCGACGGCCGCGACCTGATCCTGCCCATCATCGAGCAGGTGGCGTCCCAGGTGTTCATCCCGTTGACGGTGGGCGGCGGCGTGCGCCAGGTGTCCGACATCCAGCGCCTGCTGAACGCCGGCGCCGACAAGATCAGCATCAACAGCGCCGCCGTGGCCAACCCCGAACTGGTTCGGGCCGCGTCCGACTACCACGGCTCGCAATGCGTGGTCGTGGCCATCGACGCGCGGCGCGTGTCGGCGGAAGGCGAACCGGCGCGCTGGGAAGTCTTCACGCACGGCGGCCGCAAGGCCACCGGGCTGGACGCCGTGGCCTGGGCGCGCCGCATGGCCGCCTACGGCGCGGGCGAAATTCTCCTGACCAGCATGGACCGCGACGGCACCAAGTCCGGTTTCGACCTGGAACTGACGCGCGCCGTGTCCGACGCCGTGCCGGTGCCCGTCATCGCCTCGGGCGGCGTGGGCAACCTGCAACACCTGGCCGATGGTGTCACCACCGGCCGCGCCAGCGCCGTGCTGGCCGCCAGCATCTTCCACTTTGGCCAGCACACCGTTGGGGAGTGCAAGCGCTTCATGGCCGAACAAGGCATTTCCGTACGCTTGGATTAACTATGAGCACCGAACCCGCCTGGATGGCTGACGTCGTTTTCGACGAAAACGGCCTGATCCCCGCCATCGCCCAAGACGCCGAAAACGGCCAGATCATGATGGTCGCCTGGATGAACCGCGAATCGCTGGCCGAAACGGCAGCCACCGGCCGCGCCGTGTACTGGTCACGTTCGCGCCAGCGCCTGTGGCGCAAGGGCGAGGAATCCGGACACGTGCAGGAAGTGCACGAATTGCGCCTGGATTGCGACGGCGACGTCATCCTGCTCAAGGTCCACCAGGAAGGCGGCATTGCCTGCCACACCGGCCGCGCAAGCTGCTTTTTCCGCCGCCTGGAAGGGCCGACGGATCACGCATCCTGGGTTACGGTCGACCCCGTGCTCAAAGACCCCGAACTGATCTACAAATGACCGATCAAACGCTAAGCGCCGCCGACATCCTGGCCCGCATCGCCGACACGCTGGAAACCCGCCGCCCTGAAAACGGCGGCGACCCGACCGCGTCCTATTCCGCCAAGCTGCTGGCCAAGGGCCCCGATTCCTTCCTGAAGAAAATCGGCGAAGAAGCCACGGAACTGGTCATGGCCGCCAAAGACGGCGTGCCGGAACGCATCGTCAGCGAAACGGCCGACCTGTGGTTTCACTGCCTGGTCGCGCTGACGCATTTCAAGCTGCGGCCGGAAGACGTGCTGGCCGAGTTGGCCCGCCGCGAAGGCCTGTCGGGCCTGGCCGAAAAAGCCAGCCGCCCCAAAGACTGACCCCGGAGTCCGGAAACATGAGCGACAACTGTCTTTTTTGCAAGATCGCCGCTGGCGAGATCCCGTCCAAGAAGGTCTATGAGGACGAGGACTTTGTTGCATTTCACGATATCAATCCGGCAGCACCGGTGCATTTGCTGCTGATCCCTCGACGTCATGTCACATCCATGCAGGATATTACGGCCGAGGACGCAGGTTGGTTGGGTAGAATGATGTCGTTGGCGCCGCGGCTAGCAGCCGAAAACGGCTGCCGTCCGGGCCCTGATGGCGGATTTCGCATCATGATCAACTCTGGCGTCGAAGGCGGCCAGGAAGTCCCGCATTTGCATTTCCACATCATTGGCGGCTCGCGACCCTGGAAAGGGCGCGTGGCCCCCACCGCGTAATTCGGAGAAACATCATGGGTAGTTTCAGCATTTGGCATTGGTTGGTTGTTCTGGTCATCGTGGCGCTGATCTTCGGCACCAAGAAGCTGCGCAACATCGGTTCGGATCTGGGCGGCGCGGTCAAGGGGTTCAAGGAAGGCATGAAGGACGCCAACGGCGACAAGCCCGCGGACCCGATCGCGCAACAGCGCGTGTCCGATGACACCATCGACGTGCAGGCCAAGGAAAAGACCAACTCCTGAGCCGCGGCTCTTATCCCGGGCCCGCCCTGAAAGGGCCGGCCCTTATTGCTTCACTTCCCGAGCGGCCGTCGCATGTTTGATGTCAGTTTCACTGAACTGATGGTGGTCGGCGTCATCGCCTTGATCGTCATCGGTCCCGAACGCCTGCCCAAGGTAGCCCGCACCATCGGCCACCTGTTGGGTCGCGCGCAGCGTTACGTCAACGACGTTAAGTCCGATATCCAACGCGAAATCGAAATCGACGAGCTGCGCAAATTCAAAAGCGAAATGGAAGACGCCGCGCAAGGCGTGCAAACGTCGCTGAATGAAACGCACGCTTCCTTGCAAGAGCCGGTTCAGCAGTTTCGTGCCGAACTCGACGAAGTGGCCCGTGAAGCCAATGGCAAGGTCGCACCCGTGATCGTGGGCGACGCCCCGGCTCCCGCTGCCAGCGCCCCGGCCGAATCCGCGCCCGAACCCGCACGCACCATCGCGCCCCCCGGGCAAAGCCACAATCTGGATCTGGATCTGCCTCCCGCATCCGAATCCAGCCCGGCTGCGCCCCCCGCCTCTCAACAACCTGCCCCGGCGCCCCGCGCGCCCAAGGCTGACGACGCCGCGCCCGCCGCCAAGCCCGTCCCGCCCTCCGGAACACCGACGTGACCCAGGACGCTTCCCAAGAAGAAGGCCAGCAAGAGACCTTCATCTCCCACCTGGTCGAATTGCGCACGCGGCTGCTGCGCGCCGTCGGCGCGGTTGTGGCCGTGTTCATCGTGCTGTTCATCTATCCCGGCGCATCGGCCATCTATGACGTGCTGGCGGCCCCCATGCTGGCGTCGCTGCCCGAAGGCACGCGCATGATCGCCACCGGCGTCATCACGCCGTTCATGGTGCCGGTCAAGGTCACGATGATGGCGGCGTTCATCGTGGCGCTGCCCGTCGTGCTGTACCAAGCCTGGGCCTTTGTGGCGCCCGGTCTGTACCGCCACGAAAAGCGCCTGGCGCTGCCGCTGATCGTCTCCAGCACGTTCCTGTTCATCGCGGGCATGGCGTTCTGCTACTTCGTGGTGTTCCGCACGGTGTTCCATTTCATCGCCACGTTCGCGCCGCAGTCCATCACGCCGGCCCCGGACATCGAGGCCTACCTGAGCTTCGTCATGACGATGTTCATGGCGTTCGGGATCACCTTCGAAGTGCCCGTGGCCGTGGTGCTGCTGGTGAAGATGGGCGTGGTCGAACTGTCCAAGCTGCGGGCCGCGCGCGGCTACGTGGTGGTGGGCGCCTTCATCATCGCTGCCGTGGTCACGCCGCCCGACGTGGTCAGCCAGTTCATGTTGGCGGTGCCGCTGTGCCTGCTTTATGAAGTTGGGCTGATTTGCGCCCGCATGGTCACGCCCAAGCCCGGCGCGGCCGACGACGCCGTCTCTGACTCACTGACCGAGCGTCACTGACAGCGCGTCGCTGAGCCTGCGTCGCGTGGGGCCGCCTTCGGGCGGCCCTATTCGCATCCGCCGCCTGTATCTGCCGCTCGTACTGCGCAATTCATGGTGCAAGAAGCGGCGCAAGACTCCATGCAAACGCGGCACAGTATCGGACTCTTTCACTCTTGTCGGCGCCCGGCCGCCACCCTACATTGTGGGCATGTCGCCTGCTCAAAGGCTGCGCGCCCTGATGCGGTGGCGCGGCATCCACAGCCAAAACCAATTGGCGCGCCTTTCCGGCGTGCCGCAATCCTGCATCCACCGAATTCTTACCCGCGATGAGCACTACGCCCCCTCGCGCGCCACCTTGCTACGGCTGGCGAAAGCGTTGGATACCACCGTCCCTTGGTTAAGCGACGGCGTGGTGAGCGTGGCGGAAGTTGGCTCAAGCTGCTTGCCAGCGACTTCCACGCCGGATGCGCCGGCAGCCGCCCCGGACAGCTACTGCGCCGAGATCGGCGCATTGCTGCAGAGCCAACCCGAGAGCACAAAAAAAACCGTGTTGTCGATGGTGCGCCTGCTGGTCGAACGGCAGCCGCCCGATGCCTAGCGGCGTGCAAGCCAGGCGCCACCGCAGCCCGCTAGCGCGGCTTGCCGGGGCGCGTGCCCACCACCACGGCCACCTCGACCGCCTTGCCTGCGCGCAAGACGCCCAGCGTGGTGCGCTGGCCAGGCGGCAACTGCGCAATCTCGGCCAGCAATTGGGTGGTGTCGGCCATGCGCTTGCCATTGACCGTCTGCACGATATCGCCCACGCGCAAGCCGGCGCGCGCGGCGGGGCCGTCGCGCATCACGCCGGCAATGATCACCCCGCGCGTGTCATTCTTGAGTTCAAACGCGCGAGCAAGCTCGGGCGTCACGTCCTGCGGTTCCACGCCCAGCCACCCGCGCTTGACCGAGCCCGTCTTGACGATGTCGTCCATCACCTTGCGCGCAATCTCGATCGGCGTGGCAAAGCCGATGCCCATCGACCCGCCCGATTCGGAATAGATAGCCGTGTTGATGCCCACCAGATTGCCCTCGGCGTCCACCAGCGCACCGCCAGAGTTGCCCGGGTTGATGGCCGCGTCGGTCTGGATGAAGTTTTCGTAGGTGTTCAGCCCCAGCCCATTGCGCCCCAATGCCGACACGATGCCCTGGGTGGTGGTCTGGCCCACGCCAAACGGGTTGCCTATCGCCAGCACCACATCACCCACCCGCAGGCCACGGTCGGCGGCCAGCGTGGCGGCCGGCAGCGTCCGCAACGAACTCAGCTTCAGCACCGCCAGATCCGTATCCGGGTCCGCGCCCACCACTTTCGCGGTGTCGCGCCGGCCGTCGCTAAGCGCCACTTCGATGGCGTCAGCCGCCTGCACAACGTGATAGTTGGTCAACACATGGCCGTCCTGGCTCACGATGACGCCAGAGCCCAGGCTGGTCGTTGCCTGACGCCGGCTCACGCCCGGCACCTGCCCGAACAACTGGCGCAGCACCGGATCGTCGGGCAGCGGCACCAGCGGCACATTGACATGCTTGGTCGTGTAGACGTTCACCACCGAGGGCGCCGCGCGCGCCACGCCGTCCGCATACGATACCGGCCCCACGCCGCTGCCGGCGGTTGGGCGCGCGGCCGCCGCGGCGGCAGGCGGCGCGGCCCCCGGCCCGGCAAGGCGCAGCAGGTCCGGCCGCAAGGTGGTGACCACGAATAGAATACCCAGGCAGACCGTGACGGCCTGAGCAAATATCAGCCAATATCGGCGCATGATTCTGATAGGACGAGCAATGAAAAAAGTGGACTCTCACGTGCTGGCCAGTTGGCTGGACGACACCCTGCAAGCCGCCCGCTTCAAGGACTATTGCCCCAACGGCTTGCAAGTGGAGGGCCGATCCGAAGTCGCACACATTATCACCGGAGTCACCGCCAGCGAAGCGCTGCTGCGCGCGGCAGTTGAACGGGGCGCGGATGCCGTGCTCGTGCATCACGGCTGGATGTGGCGCAACGAAGACCGGCGCGTGATCGGTACGCGCCGCACACGCATGGCGCTGGCACTGAAGAACGATCTGAACCTTTACGCCTACCATTTGCCGCTGGATGCGCATCCCACGCTGGGCAACAACGCGCAACTGGCCCGCGTACTGGGCCTGACGCCCGCGCGGCGCGATGATGGGTCGCCGCTCACCTGTGGGCAAGACAATCTGGTGTGGCTGGGCGAGGCCTCCGGCCTGAAGACGCTGGGCCAACTGGGCGCGCGCGTGGCCGAACGGTTGGGCCGGCAGCCACTGGTGGTGGGCGACCCGGATCAACCCTTATCAAGCGTGGCGTGGTGTACGGGTGGTGCGCAAGGCATGCTGGCCGACGCCGTGGATGCCGGCGCCAGCGCTTACATCACAGGCGAAGTGTCTGAATCCACTGTGCATCTCGCGCGCGAGACCGGCGTCGGCTTTATCGCGGCCGGCCACCACGCCACCGAGCGCTACGGCGTCCAGGCGCTGGGCCAGGCCGTGGCAGAGCAATTCGGCATCAAGGTCGAGTTCATTGACCTTGATAATCCGGCATAAAGCGGGGACGCCCGCTGCGGTTCAGTACCCAGCGGGCCGCAAGCCCGTGGCGCGCGCGCCACGCAGCCCTTGCAGTGTCTTACTTCTTGAGCAGATCGCGGATTTCGCGCAGCAGCGCCACGTCTTCGGGCGTTGCGGCCGGCGCGGCCGGTGCTTCCTCGGCCTTGGTGCGGGCCTTGTAGATGGCCTTGACCATCCAGAAAATCACGAACGCCAACAACACGAAGTTGATGAGGATCGTCACGAAATTACCCCAGGCGAACACGGTAGCGCCCGCTTTGGTCAGGTCGGCATACGTCATCGGGCCGTTGTAGCCGGCAGGCATCGACAGCACAAAGAATTTGTTCGAAAAATCGACTGCGCCACCCAGGATGAAATTGACCAAAGGCATGATGATGTCTTTCACCATCGAATCGACGATCCTGCCGAACGCCGCGCCGATAATGACACCCACCGCCAGGTCAACCGCGTTGCCTTTTACAGCGAAATCTCGGAATTCTTTGACGAAACCAGTCTTTTTGCTCATAAAAGCACTCCCATCGTGATACGCCCTTGAGTGGGCTGGCGCTATAATACGCGGTTGCTATGTTGTTACATATTCCCGCGAACCCGATGCCGCAGAAATGATGCTACTCGTAGAGCGGGCGCATCAACAAGGATAGGAAGATGAGTCAGGATACGCTGGTGCACGATGATGACGGTGCGGTTGATCCCAACCTGCCACCTGATCCTTCGCGACGTTTCTGGGTTACCACCGCCTGTGCTGTGGGTGGCGTAGCAGGTGTCGCAACGGCAGTGCCGCTTGTGAGCACATTTTCTCCCTCTGAAAAGGCCCGCGCGGCCGGGGCCCCCGTTGAAGTGGATATCGGCGATATACCCGTCGGCTCCATGAAAACCGTGGAATGGCGTGGGAAACCGGTGTGGATCATGCACCGTTCTCCCGAACAGCTCGCCGCCCTCAAGACGCTTGACCCCTTGCTGGCCGACCCGGAATCCGAGCGGCCTGGCTACACTCCCGAATATGCCAAGAACGAAGTTCGCTCGCGCAAGCCCGAGATCTTCGTTTGCGTCGGCATCTGTACTCACTTGGGCTGCTCGCCCACCTCGCACTTCGAAACAGGCGGCGGTGGCGGCATGGGTGCCAATTGGCAAGGCGGATTCCTCTGCCCCTGCCACGGCTCCACGTTCGACCTGGCTGGCCGGGTCTACAAGAACAAGCCTGCTCCCGATAATCTCGAAGTTCCGCCGTACCAGTATCTGAGCGATACCCGCATCATTGTGGGCGTCGATGAAGACAACAAGGCCTGACGCTCGCGTCGCGCTTTTTTCCCGATTACGTAAGTAAAACAAATACGCCACGTATTAGAGAAGGAGCCGTTACATGGCTGGCGAGAAAACCGTCGAGACAACAGGCCTGTTGGGGTGGCTGGACCGGCGTTTTCCGGTGACATCCACCTGGAAAGCCCATCTGTCCGAATACTACGCACCAAAGAATTTCAACTTCTGGTATTTCTTTGGCTCTCTGGCCTTATTGGTCCTGGTGCTGCAGATCGTGACCGGCATTTTCCTGGTCATGCATTACAAGCCGGACGCCGAACGCGCGTTCCAGTCCGTTGAATACATCATGCGCGAGGTCCCCTGGGGCTGGCTCGTGCGCTACATGCATTCGACCGGCGCATCGATGTTCTTCGTTGTCGTCTACCTGCACATGCTGCGCGGGCTGCTTTACGGTTCCTACCGCAAGCCGCGCGAACTCGTGTGGATCTTCGGCGTGGCGATCTTCCTCTGTCTGATGGCGGAAGCCTTCTTCGGTTACCTGCTGCCGTGGGGCCAGATGTCGTATTGGGGCGCCCAGGTGATCGTGAACCTGTTCGCCGCCATTCCGTTCATCGGCCCGGAACTGTCCATCTGGATCCGTGGCGACTACGTCGTGTCGGACGCCACCCTGAACCGCTTCTTCGCCTTCCACGTCATCGCGATTCCGCTGGTGCTCGTGGGCCTGGTCGCGGCTCACCTGGTGGCGCTGCACGAAGTCGGCTCGAACAACCCGGACGGCATCGAAATCAAGCAGGGTCCGAAAGACAAGTACGGCCGGCCCAAGGATGGCATTCCGTTCCACCCGTTCTATTCCGTGCATGACCTGATGGGCGTTGCGGGCTTCCTGCTCGTGTTCGCGTTCATCGTGTTCTTCGCGCCGGAAATGGGCGGCTACTTCCTCGAGTACAACAACTTCATTCCTGCTGACTCGCTGAAGACGCCGCCGCACATTGCACCGGTCTGGTACTTCACGCCGTTCTATTCGATGCTGCGAGCCACCACCGACGAATTCACGTGGGTACTGGCGGGCGCATCGGTACTGGGCGCGCTGGCGTTGCTGATCAAGAGCAACCTGCGCGGCATCCTGCGCATTGCCATCCCCGGCATCCTGATCGTCGTGGCCGTGCTGCTGCGCGTGATCGACGCCAAGTTCTGGGGCGTGGTGGCCATGGGTGGTACGGTCGTCATCCTGTTCTTCCTGCCCTGGCTGGACCATTCCCCGGTCAAGTCGATCCGCTACCGGCCCACGTGGCACAAGTGGATCTACGGCATCTTCATGGTCAACTTCCTGGTGCTCGGCTACATCGGTACGCAGCCGCCCAGTCCGCCGTTGAACATCACGTCGCAAATCGGCACGCTGCTGTACCTGGCATTTTTCTTCCTGATGCCGGTCTGGAGCCGCCTTGGCACCTTCAAGCAAGTGCCCGAGCGCGTTACGTTCCACGCCCACTGAGCCCACCAGATAACGGATTAACCATGATCAAGAAGCTGATTGGTGCCGTGGCCTTGATGCTCACGTGTACCACCGCATTTGCCGCCGAAGGCGGTTTCCCCCTGGACAAGGCGCCGTACCGCGTCAACGACATGTCGTCGCTGCAAAACGGCGCCAAGCTGTTCGTCAACTACTGCCTGAACTGTCATAGCGCGTCCTCGATGCGCTACAACAAGCTCAAGGACATTGGCCTGACCGACCAGCAAATCAAGGAAAGCCTGCTGTTCACCGGTGAAAAGGTGGGCGACATGATGCACATCGCCATGACGCCCCAGGACGCCAAGAAGTGGTTTGGCACGACGCCCCCGGATTTATCCGTGATCGCCCGCGCCAAATCGGTCAACGCCGGCCCGTCCGGCGCCGACTACATCTACACCTACCTGCGCACCTTCTACCGCGACACGTCGCGCGCCACGGGGTGGAACAACCTGGTTTTCCCGTCCGTGGGCATGCCGCACGCCCTCTGGGAACGCCAGGGTCCGCGCGAGCTGACGACCGTGGCCATGCATGAAGTGGAAGTCAAGGATGCCAAGGAAGGCGCGCCCAAAAACTGGGAACGCATCACGACGGTGTACGATGCTCAAGGTTTTTCCACGGTCAAGGCCGAACCGGTAGCTGATTACCACGGCCATGCCACCTTTGATGCCAAATTTAAGGCCGCCAACCCGGCCCAAGTCGCAACATACGACAACGACGTCGCAGACCTGACCGCGTTCATGTCCTGGATGGCTGAGCCCGTCCAGACATTGCGCGTCCGTATCGGCGTCGGTGTCATGTTGTTCCTGCTGTTGTTCTTCCTGGTTACGTGGCGCTTGAACGCCTCGTACTGGAAACACGTGCGCTAACCGCAACGCCCCGCCAGGCATGCAAGCCGCTACCTCATTAATAAGGGACGGCAACGGAGGATAGGGCCGTACGCCTATCCCGCCTGGCAATTGGGGCCAGCGCCTGCTAGATTTAGGCGCTGGCCTTTCGTTTTTCATAAAGGACTTTCACCATGATGGTGCTCTATTCCGGAACCACGTGTCCGTTTTCGCAACGCTGCCGCTTCGTGTTGTTCGAAAAGGGTATGGACTTCGAGATCCGTGACATCGACCTGTACAACAAGCCCGAAGACATCGCGGTGATGAACCCGTACGGTCAAGTGCCCATCCTGGTCGAGCGCGACCTGATCCTGTACGAATCCAACATCATCAACGAGTACATCGACGAGCGCTTCCCGCATCCGCAACTGATGCCGGCTGATCCCGTCATGCGCGCCCGTACCCGCCTGTTCCTGTACAACTTCGAGAAGGAACTGTTTGTTCACGTCTCGACGCTGGAAGACCGCAGCACCAAGCCCGACGAGAAGAAGCTGGCCAACGCGCGCCAGAACATTCGCGATCGCCTGGCCCAGTTGGCCCCGATGCTGCTGAAGAACAAGTACATGCTGGGCGAAGAATTCTCGATGCTCGACGTGGCCGTGGCTCCGCTGCTGTGGCGCCTGGATCACTACGGCATCGAACTGCCCAAGAACGCGGCTCCGCTGCAAAAGTACGCCGAACGCATCTTCTCGCGCCCGGCCTACATCGAAGCGCTGACGCCTTCGGAAAAAGTAATGCGTCGTTAAGGCTGGCTGTGTGATGGGTGAAACTTCGACCAAACCGTATCTGATCCGCGCACTGCATGAATGGTGCACCGACAACGGCTACACGCCGTACATCACCGTGCAGGTCGATGAGCACACCATGGTGCCCGTCGCGCATGTCCGTGACGGTCAGATCACACTGAACGTGGGCACGTTGGCCACCAACCGCCTGGTGCTGGGCAACGAATTCATTGAATTCCAAGCCCGCTTCAGCGGCGTGACCGAAAACGTCTACGTTCCCGTCGGCGCCGTCAGCGCCATCTACGCGCGCGAAACCGGCGCGGGCATGGGCTTCGAAGTGCAGCCCTACGAACCGCCGGAAGCAGGCGCCCAAGGCGCGGCGGAATCCGCAGCCCTGGAAGGCGTCGAGGCCCAGGCCGACGCCACGCCCAGCGACGACGGCGGCAACGACGACGAACCCAAGCGCCCGCGCCTGACTATCGTCAAGTAGTGTGCGTGACACGAAGACGGCGTGCCTGGCACGCCGTCTTTGCTTTTCCGCTTCACTGAACCCAACAGCCTCACGCTGACGCCTGAAGTAGCCACTCGTGCCTGGGGTCGTTGCGAAACGCCCATTCGCGTCGCGGGCCCGCCATCGTGTTCAGGTAGTAGAGATCGTAGCCATGGGGCGCGACGCAGGGGTGGTAGCCGCGCGGCACCATCACGACATCGTGATCTTCCACGGCCATGGCCTCATCCAGACTGCGATCATCGGTATAGACGCGCTGAAACGCGAACCCCTGCGGCGGATTCAAGCGGTGGTAGTACGTCTCTTCCAACTGCGTTTCGCCCGCTGCCGCCGTGTCGTGCTTATGCGGCGGGTAGCTTGACGCATGCCCCGCCGGGGTGATCACTTCGACCACCAGCAAGCGCTCGGCCTCGTCGCCTTCCGGCAGGATGTCGCACACATGCCGCGCATTGCTGCCTTGCCCGCGAACGCTGCGTTGCATCGACATCGGCTCGATCACGCGCGGAGCATGGCGCCCCAGCGCGGGGGCAAAGCAAAGTCCCAGCTCAACATTCGTGATCGCGCGTATCGACACGCCTCTGCCTGGCGGCACGTAGACGGCATAGGGCGACACCGGATCAAACACGGACATGCGGCTACCCAGCGCCCGATAGCGGTGCGCGCCGACGCCTACATCCACCTCGCCAGCCAACACCACAATGCAGCATTCGCGCGCGTCCGTACTGAATAGCTCCTCTTCATCGGGCAGCATGCGCAACGCACGAAACCCCACATGCCCCCACCCCGCGCTGGCGGGCGTGACTTCCACGATCTGCCTGCCGCTTGCGCTGGCCTTGATCAATAAACTCATGCCTGATCTCCCTGAAGGTCAGCCACCATGGCGGACAAGGTTTGATAGCCCAGCTTTGCATATTGGTAGGACGGTGCCACGGCGGGATCCTGCTCGGCCTCAACCACGAGCCAGCCTTGATACCCCGCGTTGCGCAATGCCGCCAAGACCGCGCGAAAGTCGATGCAGCCGTCACCGGGCACCGTGAACACGCCGTTCATCACCGCATCCAGGAATGACCAACCCTCGTTGCGAGCCGCCCTCGCGATGCCGGGCCGTACATCCTTGCAATGCACGTGCACGATGCGACGCGCGTGCCGCGTCAATTGCGCCACAACGTCGGTATCCAGGCCCGCGACGGCACCCGCCAGATAGCAATGCCCCGTGTCGAACAGCAGGCCCACGTTCTGGTCAGTGACCGCCATCAATCGGTCGACGTCGTCGGCCGTTTCAACATAGGCGCCCATGTGATGGTGATACGCCAGGGTCAGGCCGTAGCGCGCTTTCAAGTGCTCGCCAAAGGCGTTCAAACGCTTGCCATAGTCGTTCCAGGATGCGTCGCTGCGCCAGCGCGGCCGCTTGGCCAGGGGTGTGCCGCGTTGCCCCTGGATCGAATCGGCAACCTCGCCATAGACCACCACGTTGCAGCCCTGCGCCTGCAACTTTTCCATATGCGCCGCGCTGTCGCGGATCTCTGCATCCACGCCCTGATGGGCGAGTCGGCCCGAATACCAGCCGGATACGCATGCCACGCCATACTCCGCCAACACGGCCTTCAGTGCCTGCGGCGACTGGGGAAACTTGTTGCCCAGTTCGAAACCCGCGTAGCCGATCCGCGCACCTTCAGACAATGCCGTTGCAAGCGGCGTGTCGCCGCCTAGCGAAGGCAGGTCGTCGTTGCTCCACGAGATGGGATTGACACCTATGCGCACCTTCCACGCAGACTCTCTGTTCACGATGCCAGCTCCTTCAAAGTACCTGTCGGCGTTTGTCGGCGACGTAGGCGGCGTGGGCCGCTTGCGCTTGAACGCGGTCGGACACTTCCGGCACGGCCACGTCCCACCAGCAACCGCCGTCCGACGTCGTGCGAGACGCCGACGTGTCAATGACCAACACCGTGCTTTGTTGACGGCTGCGTGCCTCGCGCAAGCGCAGTTGGAGTTCGGTTACGTCAGCCACGTGCTCGGCATGCGCGCCAAGGCTGCGGGCGTGCGCCGCAAAGTCGATACGTGGGGCGATGCCCGCAGGGGCGATGCAGTCGTCCAGCAAGTTGTTGTAGTTCTCGCCGCCGCAAGCGTGCTGCAGGCGGTTGATGCATCCAAAGCCACGGTTGTCGAGCACCACGATGATCAGCTTGATCCCCAGCATGACCGAGGTGGCAATCTCGGAGTTCATCATCAAGTAGGAACCGTCGCCCACCATCACAATGACTTCCTTGTCGGGCTGGGCCAGCTTGACGCCCAGGCCACCCGCGATTTCGTATCCCATGCAGGAATAGCCGTACTCCACGTGGTAGCCGCCCGGCCGGCTGCTGCGCCACAGTTTGTGCAGTTCGGCGGGTAGCGTCCCCGCGGCGCACACGACAATGTCGTGGCTCGCCGACGCCGCATCGGAAGACTGCACCGCGCCAATTACGTCGGCTTCGTAGGGCAAGCCATCCGGCGCCGCCGTGGTCAAGGCCAGGACCCGTTCACGCCATTGCGCCCCAAGCCGCCGGGATTCCTCCGTCCACTCGGTGTCGGCGCGCCAGCCGGCCAACGCGTTGCCCAACTGCGCCAACGCAAGCGCCGCGTCCGCCACGAGGGCCTGCCCACGCCGCTTGCCGGCGTCCAGCGCCTGCACGTTGATGGACAGCAACGGCGTGTCGCCAAACAGGGCGTTCGATCCGGTTGTGAAATCCTGCAAGCGCGTGCCCACGCCGATGATCAGATCCGCCCGCGCGGCCATGGCGTTCGACGCGGGGGAACCGGTGACACCGATGGCCCCCAGATTCATGGGATGGTCCCAGGCAAGCGTGCTCTTGCCGGCCTGCGTTTCGGCCACCGGCACACCATACGCCTTGGCAAACGCGGCCAGCGCTTCCGACGCCTGGGCGTAGAGCGCGCCGCCGCCCACCACCAACAACGGCCGGCGCGCAGCACGAATGGCCGCCACCGCGCGCCGCAGCGCATCCTCGTCGGGAGGAGGGCGCAGAAAATGCAGGGGCGCGGGCTGCAGGAATTCAAGCGGGCAATCAAACGCCTGCGTCTGCACATCCTGCGGCAGGGCCAGCGTGACTGGCCCGCACAGCGCGGGATCGGTCAGCACCTGAATCGCGCGCGGTAACGCGGTCAAGATCTGCTCGGGCCTGACCAGGCGGTCGAAGTACCGCGACACGGGCCGGAACACGTCATTGGCCGTCGTGTCGCCATCGCCAAAGGGTTCAAGCTGCTGCAGCACCGGGTCGGGGGCGCGTGAGGCAAAGGTGTCGCCCGGCAGCAGCAGGACCGGCAAACGGTTGACGTGCGCAAGCGCCGCGGCGGTGACCATGTTGGTGGCGCCGGGGCCGATGGATGTCGTGGCCGCCATGATGCGCCGGCGCATGTGCGCCTTGGCATAGGCGATGGCCGCGTGCGCCATCGCCTGCTCGTTGTGGGCGCGCAAGACGGGCAAGGCGTCGCGCGACTCTGCCAATGCCTGACCCATGCCCGCCACATTGCCATGACCAAAGATTGCCCACATGCCACCCACGTAGGGCGTCAGCGTGCCGTCCGGCTCTTGAACGCGCAACGCGGTCAGATAGCGCGTGAGGGCTTGCGCCATCGTCAGGCGCAGGGTTTGGCGGGCGCTCATGACGCGGCCCTTTCGGTGGACGCGGATACGATGTCGGCGCGGGCCACCATCGTCCTGTGGGTGTCGGAACGGCTCGCTTGCCAGCCGGTGATCAAGCTGCGAAAGCTCGCGGCAACCTGATCGACCAATTCCGCATCGGCGATATCTTCGCGCAGCCAGGCCGCGGCGGGCTCGCTCCAGACGCTGCGGCCGATCATGAAGCCCTTCACCACCTGTGCCCGCGCTTGGGCAAAGCCCTGCAATAGCGTCGGCACCGGCTGGTTCAAACCCAGGATGACCGCTCCCCGGCAATGCGGGTCGCGTTGCGCCACCAACAGATCCAGCGCCTCCCAGGATTCGGCCTCCATCATGCCCAGCTTCCACCACTCCGGCCGGATATCCAGGTTGTACAAGCGCCGTACCGAACGCAGCACGGCAGCATCGGCGGTATCGCCGAAGAGCATGTCGTCAGGGGGAATGATTTCCAGCAGCAGTTCGTGGCCGCTATGGCGCGTGGCCTCCCAGACATGCCGCAGTTGGTCTTCCTGCGCGACGCGCAAATCCGCGTCGTCATCGGGGTGGTAATGCACCAGGCATTTCACCACCTGATCGCGCGGCCATTGCTGCAAACGCGAGGCCAGGGACCGGCCGCCATCGAAGCGCAACGGGCGCGAGCCCGGCAGCTCGATGGGCCGGCCCACCCACCACCCCCGGCCGGTCGACTCGTGCAGGCTTTGTTCGCCATAGACGTCGTCAATCAGCACCCCGATGCGGCCTTGCACGCCGGGCGCCTGGGCCACCACGTCGACCGCCCGCACGATCAGGCGCTTGAGCGCCGCGATATCCGCATCGGACCGGCCATGGCTTGCCGCCAACTCGTGAAACTGCGAACGATGGTCGAACGCCAGCACATAGAGTTCGTGCCAATCGGGACGCGGCGTGGTCACGCGGTGCAAATGCGACAACATGACGTCGGTGTCCGGCTGCCGGGATTTATTCCCCGACAACCAGTAGCGCAGTTCGGCTTGCGTGGGCATGGCGGGCGCGCAGCCGTGCCGCGACACCACGATGGCGCCGCATGCGTTCGCCATGCGCGCCGACTCCTCCCAACCCTGTCCACGCAGCAATCCCGCCATCAACCCTGCTGCGAAGGCGTCCCCCGCGCCCAACACATTGAGAACCTGCACGTCTTCACCCACGACGTTGAGCGCGTCCTCGATGCGTTCGGGCACATCACCCGGCACAATGGCGCAGCCGTAGGGGCCGAGTTTGATCACGAGCACGGCCGCGCTGTGGGCGCGCACCGTTCGCAACGACGCCATCAGGTCCGTGGGCACGCCGCCGGCGATCAGGAATTCTTCTTCGGTGCCGATGATCAATTCAAAATGGCCCAGCAAGGCCAGCAACTGCGCGCTGACCTCGGCATCGGGCACATAGCGGCGTTCGCCGTCGCCCCGCTCGGCCAAGCCCCACAGCACCGGGCGGAAATCGATATCCAGAACCCGCGTCACGCGATGTTGCGCCGCCAGTTCCAAGGCGCGCAGGGACGCCTGGCGCACGCGCGCGGTGCTCAGATGCGTACCCGTGACCAGCAGCGCCCGGCATTGCGCAATGAAGCCGGCGTCGATGTCATCAGCGTCCATGGCCATGTCCGCGCAGTTTTCGCGATAGAACAGCAGCGGGAACGTGTCGCGGTCCTTGATGCCAAGCAGCACCAATCCCGTCAGCCGTTGCGGATCTTGCCGCACCTGGCTGACATCGCACCCCTCGGCCTGCAACGCGCCCAGCAAAAAGCGCCCCATCTGCTCGTCGCCCACGCGGGAAATCATGGCGGACTTCAGGCCCAGGCGCGCCGCGCCGGAAGCGATATTGGCGGAAGAACCGCCCAGGTACTTCGCAAAGCTGGAGACCTCTTCCAGCGCGCATCCAATCTGCTGCGCATACAAATCCACGGCCAGACGACCCAGGCAGGCCAGGTCAACACGGCGACCTTCGGGAAAGCAAAGTTGTTTCATGGCACCCTCAGACGATCACGCCTTCAAGATCACGCATCAAGGCCTGCATTTCGGCCCCCCCCGCCATCATGTCCAGCACCTCTTCCTTGGAGATGGCGTCTTTCCGGTACGTGCCCAAGGATCGGCCCCGATTCAACAGCGTGAAGCGGTCGGCGACGGGGTAGGCATGGTTGACGTTGTGCGTGATGAAGATGACGGCGATGCCGCGTTGGCGCGCCGTGGCGATCAGCTTGAGCACATTGGCCGATTGCTTGACGCCCAGCGCCGCGGTGGGCTCATCCAGAATCAGCACCCGGGCGCCGAAGTGCATGGCGCGCGCGATCGCCAGGCATTGCTTTTCACCGCCCGACAGAGTGCCGACGGCCTGCTGGGGATCACGCACCCGGATGCCCATTTCGCCCAGCTTCTCGCGCGCCGTGCTGGCAGCCTCGCGATGATCCATGACCGGCAATACGCCCAGCCACCGGCGCGTGGGTTCTCGGCCCATGAAGAAATTGCGCGCGATGCTCATCAGCGGCACCAGCGCCAGATCCTGGTACACCGTGGCAATGCCGGCGTTCAGCGCATCACGCGGCGACGTAAAGCCGGCAGGCTTGCCGTCCAGGAAATAGCGCCCTTCATCCGGCGGATGCACGCCCGCCAGCGTCTTGATCAGCGTCGACTTGCCGGCGCCGTTATCGCCCAGGAGGCAGTGCACTTCACCGGCACGCAATTGAAAGGTCACCCCGTTTAACGCAATAACCGAGCCGAACGTCTTGCGTACGCTTTCAAGTTCAAGGATGGCTTCGCTCATGGTGGACTCCTTCAATGCCTGGCCACGGCGACGCGGCGGCGCACGATGCTGTTGAAGACCACCGCCAGCAGCAGCATGATGCCCAGGAAAACGCGATACCAGTTGTTGTCGATGCTGGTGTAGCCGATGCCGATCTGCACGACGCCGAAGATCAGTGCGCCAAACGCCGCCCCGACCACGGACCCAAACCCGCCCGTCAGCAGACACCCACCGATGACGGCGGCGATGATGGCTTCAAACTCTTTTTGCAGGCCGCGATCCGCCGCGGCCGAGCCGGCGTCCACCACTTGCAGTACGGCGAACAAGGCCGAGCAGAAGGCCATGATCATGAACAGGATGAGCTTCACCCGCGCAACGGGTATGCCCATGTTCTTGGCCGCCGAGGCGTGCCCGCCGGCGGCCAGCACCGCGTTGCCAAACCGCGTGCGCGCCAGTACGAAGGCACCGATTGCCGCCAGGCCCAGCCACCACGCCACGACCTTGGGCAGGCCGATCGCCAGCGCGCCGCCTCCATCGCGCGCATCGATCCAACCCATTGCCGCCAGGCCGTCGAACAGGCCCGTCAGCAGATAGCCTTGGAAGAGCGTCTGCATGACCCAATCGGATTCCAGCAGGTCGCGCAAGATTAAGGGGCCGTTGGCGCTGATGATGGTCTTGCCGGTGAACAGCGTGGACAAGGCCAGCGTCAATCCGCGCAGGATGTAATAGAACGCCAGCGTGACGATGAACGAAGGCAGGCCGGTGCGGATGACCAGATACCCGTTGAGCGCGCCAATGGCGATGCACAGGCCGAACATGAACAGGCACGCCAGCCATGGCGGCCACCCCCAGTACAGCGTGGGGATCGCCAGGCCCATGCCGGCAAAGCCGATCATCGAGCCGATGGACAAGTCGAATTCGCCGCCAATCATCAGCAAGGCCGCGCCAGTGGCCAGAATGCCGATGAAGGCCGCCACCGTCGCCCAGTTGACGATGCCTTCGGCGCTGAACATACCGGAGCCTCCGGCCACCAGGCCGAACACCAGGAAAACCGCCACCGTTCCAGATACCGATGCCGCTTCCGGCCTGCCCAGCAGGCGCTGTGACCATGCCAGCGATTGCACACGCTCGTCGGGCGATGACGGCATCACTGCCGAGCCTTCTGCCATGTCGTGCTCCTTCGCTTAGCGGTACTGGCCGGCGTACTTCTCCACCTTGGAAAGATTCTCCTGGGTGATGAAGCCCGGCCCCGAGCTGATGTGACGCGGTCCGTACACCGGCGTCAGCCCGTATTCCTCGAACCGCGCGACGGCCTTCGCGTTGGCTTTCAGCGCGGCTTGAATCGACTCGGCCGGCGCGGCGCCGCGCGCGCGATCCGCCTTCATCGCCACCATGACGGCTACGGGGATGTAGCCCTGCAGGAAGGGTTGCTGATCGATGGCGAACTGCACTGTGCCGGCCTTGATGGCGCGAGCGAGCTCGTCGGACAGGTCGAACGAGGCAAACCAGATCTTGTTCGTCAGCCCGGCCTTTTCCAGCAGGCGCAAGGTGGGGCCCGCCGCATCCGGACCCAAGGCCAGAATGCCCTGTGTGTCGGGGTGCTGGCGCAAGTACGCGGACACCTTGGATTCCACCGCACTGGGATCCACGCCCCCGGTATCAAGCGTGCTGGCCCGGAAATCCGCGCCGATGGCATCGGCAAAGCCCTTGCAACGTTCGAAGGAAACGGGGTTGGTGGCGTAGTGATTCACGCATAGGAAGCGTTCCACGCCGGCCGCCTTCGCGCGCAGGCCGGCCGCGTAACCGGCATCGTATTCGGGCTGGCCCACATGCATGATGGCGCCCAGTTGCTCGGACTGTTCGGCCGACCCGGAATTGATGGTGATCAGCGGGATGCGCTTGGCCCGGACTTTCTCCAACGCGCGCTGCAGCACGTTGAAATCGGCAATGGTGACCATCACGCCGTCATAGTTGGCGGCGGCCGCCTGTTCGATCAGACGCGCCATTTCCGCGATATCGCCGGTGGCGGGATTGCGGTAGTCCACCTGCACCCCGAAGTCCTCGCCCGCCTGCTTGAGCGAATTCTTGATGACGTTCCACCAGGAATCGGAATCAGGCGCGTGGCTGATCAAGACGTATTTGTCGGCCATCGCTGGCGAGACGCCCAGCAGGAATGCGCTGAACAACAAGGCGCGCAGTGTGAATTTGAATCGCGGGTGCGTCATCTGTCTTCTCCGTGCGGCGTTGCGGCAGGGCGGCGGGCTTGTGTCGTCAAGCCCTTGCCGTTCCAGCGTCTGGCCGATCAATGTGCAGGGATCATAGGCCGGAATGGAATTTAATTCGTGGGTGTAAACCCTATAGAAATTATTTTCTAACTATTCTTATAGATTCCTATAATTCTTTCGATCCGCCTCCGATACCCAGCCTTCCCAATCGCCGAGCCGCCATGCCGAAATCCGCCACCAAGACCGCCCCCTACGCCACCGTCGCGCAATTTCTTGGCGACATCTCGCTTCAGTACCCGGGACTGAGCCGTCAGCTCAAAGCGGTGGGCAGATACATCGAGCAAAACCGTGACCATGTCGCCCTGGACCGCATCCAGGACATGGCGGAGCGTTGCCTGGCGCAGCCGTCGGCGATCGTCCGCTTCGCCAAGCATTTCGGGTTTTCGGGTTTTTCGGACATGCAGCAACTGTTTCGTGACGGCATGGCGCAGCAGATTGCGCCGGGCCGCAGCTACCAGGACCGGATTCGCGACCTGATCGAATCCACGCCCGAAAACCTGTCGTTGTCGACCTTGTCGCACGAAGTCATCGGCGGCGGCATCGCCAGCCTGGAAGCCCTGTCGCGCGATCTGGATCCCAAGGCTTTCGATGCCGCGGTAAGCCTGCTGGAAGAGACGCCTGCCGTATGGGTGGTGGCGTCGCGTCGCTCATTTCCGGTGGGCGCGTATCTGGCCTATGCGCTGCAGCACACCCGCAAGGCCGTGCATTGGATGAGCGGATTGGGCCACATGCAAGAAGGCCAGCTACGCAGCTTGGGCGCGGGCGATGTGATGATCGCCATCTCCTTCATCCCCTATGCCGAAGAAACGGTCGCCACCGTGACGGAAGCGGTGGCCCGCGGCGCGCGCGTCATCGCTATTTCCGACAGCCAGATGAGCCCGATCGCGCGCGTGGCCAGCGCCACCCTGGTCGTGCAGGAAAGCTCCACCTTCGGTTTCCGATCCCTGACCAGCACCATGAGCCTGGTGCAATCGTTGTTCATCGCGCTGGCCTACAAACTGGAATTGAAGTTTGACGCCAGCGAAACCGGCGCCGCGCAAGCGCGCGCCAGACCCTGACCCCTTTGCGGAGGCTACAGCATGAAAGTCGCACTCTTTGGCGCCGGACGTATCGGCGCTATCCACGCCGCCAACCTGGCCGCCATGCCAGGCCTGACACTGGCGACGGTGTGCGATCCCGCCACCGGCTTGGCGGATGCGCTGGCGGACAAGCACGGCGCGCGCCGGGCAAGCGAGCAAGACGCCTTGAACGACCCCGACATACACGCCGTGCTGATCTGCTCGTCGACCGACACGCACAGCGACTTGATCCTGCGCGCCGCGCACGCCGGCAAGCACATCTTCTGCGAAAAGCCGGTGGACCTGTCCATCGAGCGCGCCATCCGTTGCCAGGACGCCGTGGCCGCCGCAAACGTGCGCTGCATGATGGGCTTCCAACGCCGCTTTGACCCCACCTTCGCCTCGGCCCGCAATCGCTTGCAACGCGGCGAAATCGGCGCCCCGGAAATGCTGATCATCACCAGCCGCGATCCGGGCGCGCCCAGCCAGGCGTATGTGCGGCAATCGGGCGGCATGTTTCGCGACATGCTGATCCACGACTTTGACGTCTTTCGCTGGCTGCTTGGCGAAGAGGCAACGATGATCCATGCAAGCGGCTCGTGCCTGACGGACCCGCGCATTGCCGAGGCCGGCGACATCGATTCCGCCGCCGTGACGCTGCGCACGGCCAGCGGAAAACTTTGTCAGATCAACGCCTCGCGTCGGGCTGCCTATGGGTACGATCAGCGCTTCGAAATCCTGGGTTCCGACGGCATGCTGGCCTGCGGCAACCATCGTCCCACCGAGGTCGAGCACTGGACGGCAGCGGGGCTCATCCAGGACGTGCCCGAGCCGTTCTTCCTGCAGCGCTACCGGGAAGCCTACCGGCTGGAGCTGGACCATTTCTTCACGCAATTGCGCTCGGGCGGCGCGCTCTGCACCACGATCGCCGATGGCGTCGCCGCGCAACGGCTCGCGGATGCCGCCACCCAATCCCTGTCCAGCGGCCAGCCGGTCGAACTTTGAGAGGCGTCACCATGAGCACTGCAAGCGCACCCTTGCGCGTAGGTATCGCCGGCCTGGGCCGGCTTGGGCGGCGGCACGCTGAAAACCTGGCGTTTCATACGCCAGACTGCATCTTGACGGCAGCGTGCAGCCCCGTCGAAACCGAGCGCGCCTACGCTGAAGCCACGCTGGGCGTACGCAAGACATACAGCGATTTCCATGCCTTCCTGCACGACCCGGAATTGGACGCCATCGTGCTGGTCACTCCCACGTCCCTGCATGCCGACCAGGCAATCGCCGCACTGCAGGCAGGCAAGCACGTCTTCATCGAAAAACCGTTGGCGCTAGATGTGACGGATTGCCTGCGGGTGGAGGTCGCCGCGTCGGCACGTCCCGACCTGATCGCCATGGTGGGCTTCGTCAGGCGCTTCGACCCCAGCCATGCCCACGCCTTCGACAGCGTCCGGCAAGGCGACATCGGCCGGCCATTCCTGGTGCGCTCGCAAACCTGCGACCGCCTGGATCCGGACGGCGGGTTCCTCGCCTTCGCGCCCACCTCGGGCGGCATCTTCATGGATTGCAGCGTGCATGACGTCGACCTGGCGCGCTGGATGCTGGGCAACCCCAAGGCCACGCGCGCGTTCGCCAGCGGCACCATTGCGGTTCACGAGGACCTGGCCGCCATGGGTGACGTGGACAACGGGCTGGCCATTGTTGAATTCGAGGGTGGCGCCCGCGCCGTGTTCTATGCGTCGCGCACATTCGCGCACGGACACGAACAACACACCGAAATCATCGGTACGCAGGGCAAGCTATTGATCGGACAGGGCGCGCCACGCGACCATGTTGTGCGCAGTGATGTGCACGGCGTGCGCCATCAGGCGACGGCCGATTTCTTCGAGCGCTTCTCCGATGCCTTTCGGCATGAGCTGACGGCTTTCGTAAACGCCTGCCGCACAGGCGGCGCCTCGCCGCTGTCGCTGCAAGACGCCACCGAAGCCACACGTATTGCCCGCGCCATCACGGCATCGCTGCATCACGGCCAACCGCAAGAGATTCAGCGATAAAGGCGGTCGGCGGACCCGTTTTCCCCCGGGGGACCGCTGACCTTACAAACACGGCAATATTCATTACAATGCAGACCCTGCGCGTGCCCCGGCACGCCGTGCCGGTGTAGCTCAGTTGGTAGAGCAGCTCACTTGTAATGAGAAGGTCGAGGGTTCGATTCCTTTCACCGGCACCAATCCGCAGCGCAAAAGAATCGCAAGATAGTCTGAAAGCCCGCACCCGTTAAGGATGCGGGCTTTTTATTTTAAAAATCCCATAGGCACTCAACGGGCCTACAGCCGCCATGACATCGTCTGATTTCCATGTTGCCCGCGCGTCGCAGCGGCTAATTGGCCATGCCCCGGACTACACTCGTGCCCATTCCCTGGTTTGAAAAAACTCGGCGGCGTGAATACCAATCATCTTCCGGGGGCCCAACAAAAACGCTTTTGGCAAAAAAAGTGGCCAAGAGAAGTTCTGTTTAACGGCCCTCCCATTATCGTTGCCGCTTCGGCTGCCGTAAAAAGCTGGCGCGAGCCCCTTTTCGATGAATGGATGTTTGGGCTTGCTACGGCCACCTGCGTCTGGCTGATAGTGGCCACCCTGGTGCGCGTCGCGAGCGCGCGCGCTGAAGATGAGAAGGATGGTCCGGCGGTCATCCACGAAGGACTCTATGCAGCCGTTTCCACGGTCCATACCATGCTTTCCGAATGGTGCCAGAAACGCAATTTCGGGGCGGACATCCGCGCGACCTTTCACCGAGTCGTCCCACCCATTCGCGAACCTCGAGAAATCGAACAGATCATCAATTACGCGGGCGCGAGCGGCGAGGGCGTTGGCCGGACATTTCCTATCCATACCGGAATAACCGGTAGGGCCATCCGAAATAAGAAGCCGTTGGTGATGTCCAGTCAAAACGGCACGGAAGAACCGCTCCGCACCGAACTAGTGAGCGACTGGGGATACACGGAAGCAGAAGCCCGCAAACTTGGGCCTGGTCGCTATTCTGCAATGGCCGTGCCGGTTCTGGACCGTTCTGGACGGCATCCAATTGGCGTGATCTACTTCGATTCGAGTGACCGCGCACTATTTGAACGCGATGACGTTGTGGAGATCGTTGGCGTTGGTACCAAGGCCATTAGCGACTTTGTCACGAAAAGGTATTGATATGAAGCCCATAACCGAACGACAAGCCGAAACTTTCGTCAAAGAGTCCAAGCTTATTTCGAAGCCGGGTGCGGTCATGAAAGTTCATGAGCTGACGCTTACCGACTTTGGGGTGCGCGCGATCACGAGCGGAAGCGCGGGCATTCGGCAGGGTGCGCGGGAAGATGCCGGGCCGCCCTCGCCATTGAAAACGTCGGCTTCCGCGTAAAGCCAGAAAAGGAAGCCTGCAGGCTTCCTTTTTTTACCGGGTAGATTTAACGCCGCCCCGCCGCCCTCAACCCAAAGCCGGCAGCATGTTGAACAGCAGCACCATGATCAAGCCTGCTACCGCCACGATCGATTGCACGACGGAAATCGTTTTGGTGGCTTCGCCCATCGTCATGCCGAACGACTCTTTCACCATCCAGAAGCCGGCGTGATTGGCGTAGTTGAAGAACAGCGAGCCGCAGCCGATCGACAGCGCCAGCAGCGGCAGGTTCAAGGTGGGGTCTGATCCCGCCAGCGGCGCCAGCAGGCCCGCCGCGCCCACGATGCCGACCGTGGCCGAGCCGGTGGACACCGATAGCAGCATGGCGATCAGCCAGCCCAGGATCAATGGCGGGAACGCGAATTGATGCGTCAGGTGCACGATGGCGTCGCCCACCTTGGCGCTGGTCAGCACCTGCTGGAACGCGCCGCCGCCCGCGATGATCAGCATGATGCCGGCGATGGGCTTCAGGCTTTTGCCCAGGCCGTCTCGCAGCTTTTCGGCGTCACCGCCGCGCATGAACACCAGCGTCACGGCGGCGAACAACACGCCCAGCAACATGGCGACCAGCGGGTTGCCCAGAAAGGCCGCCACGTGCATCAGGCTGGAATCCTTGGGCAGCAGCATCTCGGCCAGCGCGTGCACCAACATCAGCAGGGCAGGCAGCAAGGCCGCCAGGACACCCAGGCCGACGCTGGGTGCAGACGCGCCCGAACCGTGTTCCGTGGTGGCGGTGAACTGCTCCAGCAAGGCCTCGTCCGGGCGGGTCGTCATGCGCGGCGTGAGGAACGCGCCGTACAGCGGGCCACCCAGCACCATGGCGGGCAGGGCGGCAAGAAAGCCGTAGATCATCGTGGGGCCGACGGTGGTCTTCAAGGTGGCGATGGCGGTCAGCGGGCCGGGATGCGGCGGCACCATGCCGTGCATGGCGGCCAAGGCGGCAATGACGGGCACGCCCACGTAGATGTAGGCCGACCCTTTGAAGCGTTGCTGGCCTTCCAGCTTGCGCGCCACGCTGAAGATCAGCGGCAGCATGACCACCAGGCCCACTTCGAAGAACATGGGGATGCCGATGACGAACGCCACCAGCGTCATGGCCCACGGAATCATGCGAACAGAGGTGCGCCGCAAAATGGCGTTGGCCAGGCGCTCGGTGGTGCCGGAATCCGCCAGGATCTTGCCCAGCATGGCGCCAAGCGCGATGACCACGCCGACCGCGCCCAGCGTTTTGCCCGCGCCGTCGGTCAGGTTCTTCACGATAGCCGTGGGCGCCATGCCCGTGGCAAAGCCGACGCCGATCGACACGATCAATAGCGCCAGCAGCGGATGCATGCGTATGCGGGAAACGATGAGGGCGACCAGCACCAAGACGCTCACCAGGGCGGTGAGCAGCAACTGAATGTCGAACGAAGACATGGAGTAATCCAGAAAAATCGAGAAAGGTCGCGAGCCTTCTGGTTGTCATGATAAGGGATCAGCCTGACGCGCTTCGGTCACGCCGGAACTGCCGGACGAATAGGCAATTTCCGGCATGTGCGCCAAGCGCTTTCAGCCGATCAATCCGGCTTGATTCCCGCGGCCTTGATGATGGCCACGTTGCGATCCAGTTCGCTCTGCACCTTGGCGCGGAACGCGGCGGGGTCCTGGTAGGTGGCGTCAAAGCCCAGTTCCTGCAACCGGGCGCGCGTGTCGGGCTCGGCCATCACGGCCTGGATTTCCTTGGACATCTTGGTCACAACGGGCTCGGGCGTGCCTTTGGGCATGACCACGCCGAACCAGGTCTGGAAGTCGTAGCCTGCCACGCCGCCTTCCGCCACGGTGGGCACATCGGGCACCAAGGACGAGCGCTCGCCGCCGGTCAAGGCCACCGCGCGCACCTTGCCTGCCTTGATCTGCGGCAGGCCCGCCACCAGCGTGTCGATCGACAGCGGGATCTGGTTGCCGATCAGGTCCGTCATGGCGGGCGCGCTGCCGCGATAGGGCACGTGCAGCAGCTTGGCGCCGGTGCGCTGAGCCAGCGATTCGCCGGCGATATGGGGCGTGGAGCCGTTGCCGAATGACCCGAAGCTAAGCGGCTGCGTGGCCGACTTGCTGGTGATGTCGGCCACCGTGCCGATGCCGGTCTGCGGATTGGTCAGGATCACGAACGGCGTGCTGCCCGCCACGGCCACATATTCATAGCTCTTGAGGGGGTCGTAATTCAGATTCGAATACAGCAGCGGGTTCGACGTGAAGGTGGGCGCGCCCGTGATCATCAAGGTGTAGCCGTCAGGCGCCGCGCGCGCCACGGCCACCGCGCCGATGCTGGTGTTGGCGCCCGGCTTGTTCTCGATCACGACGGTCTGGCCCAGGCGCTCGCCCAGCTTGGCGGCAAACAGCCGGCCGATGACGTCGGTGGAGCCGCCAGGCGGGAACGGCACCACCATCGTGATCGGCTTGGAGGGATACGTGTCGGCCGACGCCAGCAGCGGCGTGGCGGCCAGAGCGCATACGGCGAGGGCGCTCGAAAAAGCTTTCTTCATGGATTTCCCCTTGTGTTGTGTTTGGAATGGTCAGTCGGGCAGCACGGGCGCCCGGCGCCAGTGCTGGGTGGCAAGCTCGAATGCATGCGCCAATTGCAGCAGCGCGTGTTCCTGCCGATAACGGCCAACGATCTGGATGCCGACCGGCAAGCCCTCATCGGTAAAGCCACAGGGCACGGAAATGGCGGGATGGCCGGTTAAGGACAGGTAGTAGCCCGAGCGCATCCAGTCGATGTAGTTCTGCATCGACGTGTCTTCAATACGGCTGACGGTTTCCTCTTCGACCGGAAAGGGCAGCACCTGGCTGACCGGGCCGATCAGGAATTCGTGGGTCTGCATGAAGGCATGCATGCGCGCGAACAGCGCCGCCCGGTCGCGCTCGGCCTGCAAGACGGCGGCGGGGGACTGCGTCAGCCCCAGTTCGATATTCCAGATCACCGTGTCTTTCAGTTGAGGGCGATGCTCGCGCAGCGCGGCCTCGTAGCCCACCGCGAAGACCTGGCCGCGCAGCGCTTGGAAGGCGTCGTTGGCGCCGGTGAAATCCGGGCACGCCGGCTCCACCCGCGCACCCAGGTCCGTGAAGACCGGCAACTGACGCTCCAGCACCTGCGTCACCGCGCGCTGCACCGGCAGGCCGCCCCAGTCGGGCGCGTAGGCGATGCGCACGCCCTTGAAATCGCGCGACAGGCTGTCCAGGAAGCGCGCTGGGTCCTGCTCGATCGCCAGGGGGTCGCGCGCGTCGGGGCCCGCCGTGGCGGCCAGCAGCAGCGCCACATCCGCCACGGTGCGCGCCATGGGGCCGGCAACCGTCAATGCGTTGTAGGGGCTTGCCGTGGGCCATTGCGGCACGCGGCCGGGCGAAGGGCGCAGCCCCACCACGTTGCAGAACGACGCCGGGTTGCGCAGCGAGCCGCCCATGTCGGTGCCATCCGCCAGGGGCACCATGCGCGCAGCCAATGCCGCCGCCGCGCCGCCGCTGCTGCCGCCCGCCGTCATGCGCAGGTCGTACGGGTTGCGGGTGGCGCCGAAGACCGTGTTGAAGGTTTGCGAGCCCGCGCCGAATTCGGGCAGGTTGCTCTTGCCCAGCGTGATGGCGCCGGCCGCGCGTTCGCGGGTAACGATAAGGCTGTCGCGCTCGGGCACGAAGTCGCGGTATAGCGGCGATCCGTAAGTCGTGCGCAGGCCGGCCGTCAGGAACGAATCCTTGTGCACGATCGGCAGGCCATGCAGCAAGCCCAGCGGGTGGCCGTTCGCTTGCCGTTCGTCGGCCAACGCGGCCTGGGCCAGCGCGCCTTCCCCGTCCAGCGTCACCACGGCGTTGACGTGGGGATTGCAGACGTCGATGCGCGCCAGGTGCGCGGCGGTGACCTCGCGGGCGCTGAGGTGGCCGGCGGCGATCTCGGCGCGCATCGCCACGGCGCTAAGGTCGCAAAGGGAAGAGGTGTTGCTCATAAGGCGGGGCTCATGCGGGAGACTCATACGGGGACTCATTCAGCGGCGTTGATGTATTGCTATGCGATACAAAGTATTGAATAATCAACTTTATAGTGCGTATTCAGCGCCCGGACAATTCGGGGAAACTAGCCCCGGCAAAGCCTTCGCGCCTCATCCACCCTTGCTTTCAGCGCCTTGCGCCCCTTCGGCTTCCCACTCATGACGACTCGCAAAACCCCGCTGGCCGACGCCGCCACACCCGACGCGGACGACGCCCTGTTTGTGGCCTCGCTGGAAAAGGGCATGCGGGTGCTGGATGCCTTTCGCGACGCCTCGGATTCACTGGGGCTGACCGACATCGCCACCCTGACCGGGCTGGGGAAAAGCGCCGCGCAGCGCTTCGTCCATACCTGGGAACGCCTGGGCTATCTGGTCAAGGACGCGGCCACACGCCGCTACCGGCTGGGTCCGCGCGTGGTGGAGCTGGGCTATTTCTTTTTGCGCAACGACCGCCTGGTGTCCATGGCCGCGCCGCATCTGGTCGCCCTGCGTGACCGCTGCGGGCTGGCCGTACACATGAGCGTGCTGGCGGGCAGCGACATGATCTATCTGCTGCGCCTGCCCAGCCGCCAGCTGACCCTGGCCGAGATGCTGCCGGGCCGGCGCATGCCCGCGTGGTGCAACAGCGGCGGCCGCATGCTGCTGACCCAGCAAGATGACGACGTCATCCTCCAGGCGCTACTGCACGCGCCGCCACGCGCCTTCACGCCGCGCACGGTGGTTGAGCCCGACGCCTTGCTGGCGCTGATCCGCCAAGCGCGCGACGACGGCTACGCGCTGACCGAAGACCAGGTATTGCAGAATCAGGTGGGCGCGGCGGTGCTGTTGCGCGATGCGCGCGATGTGCCGCTGGCGGCCATCAGCGTCAGCGCGCCTCGGCATGATTACCCCAGCGACCGGTTGCTGCGCGATATCGTGCCGCAACTGTTCCGCACGGCCCACGCGATCCAGCACGCTTGAACAAAATTTTCAGGCCGCTTTGCATTCTTCCCATTTTTTGTGCATAATTCGGCCCCTCTACCTGTTCCCCGATAGCTCAGTCGGTAGAGCGACGGACTGTTAATCCGCAGGTCGCTGGTTCGAGCCCAGCTCGGGGAGCCAAGAATTCAGCAGTGCATGTAATGCTTGCAGCAAGATCGCAGCAAAACCCGCATCGCTAGCAGTACCCCTAAAAGGCCCGCAACTTGTTTGCGGGCTTTTTGCATTGGCGATTGGCACAAGCGATTGGCAAAAGTGCTTGGCACTCGTGCTTTACATCCCGGCTTTCGAAACGCGTAGCATCACGTACATCCGTATCGAAATCACCGCGCGGCATCAAAGCGCAACACCACCGAGCCACACCTCCACCTTCCCCATGCGTTCCACGCGATCCCTGCCCGCCCTGGTATCCCTGCGCGCTTTTGAAGCGGCAGCGCGGCGCCTTAGTTTTTCGCTGGCCGCGCAGGAGCTCTTCGTCACGCAAAGCGCCATCAGCCATCACATCCAGCGGCTGGAAAGCGAACTGGGCGTTGCGCTCTTTGAACGCCGCACGCGCGCGGTGGCGCTGACGCCCGCCGGGCAGGCCTATTACGACCATGTGCACGCGGCATTCGAACTGCTGCGCCAAGGCACTGACCAGATCCGCGCACCCGCCACCGCGCGCGTCACGCTGAAGGTCGGCTTGCTGGCCTCGTTCGCCACGCGGTGGCTGGCGCCACGGCTACCCGCGTTTGCCGCCGCGCATCCCGGCATCGACCTGCAATTGCAGCCCGACATCGGTCTGGCCGACGTGGCGGGCGGCGAGGTGGACGTGGCCATACGCTATGGCCGTGGCGCATGGCCCGGCGTGAGCGCGCGGCTGCTCATGACGGAATCCCTGTCCGTGGTTTGCGCGCCGACGCTTGGGCGGGGACGCAAGCGCGCCCGCACCCCGGACGATCTGCTGCGTCACCCCCTGTTGACCTCGCACGCCAGGCAACCCTTTGAATGGGATGCCTGGGCGCGGCGCTTCGGCATGGACCTGGGCCGCGCCCAAACGGTGCGCCTGCATGACTACAACATCGTGGTCGAAGCCGCCTTGGCGGGGCAGGGGTTGGCCATGGGACGGCACCGGCTGATCGCCCCGCATCTGGCCAGCGGCGCGCTGGTGCAGGCGCTGCCCGACGCCGTCCTGCAAGACCCCCGCATAGGCTGGTGGTTTGTGACGCCACGCGGAGCGCTGTCACCGGCGGCGCTCGCCTTGCGCGACTGGCTGGCCGAAGCCGCCCGGGCGGACGACCCGGCCGGCGCTGCTACGCATTAGTTTGACTCATGCGTCGGGTGCAAGAATTGATTGGTCAGGCAGCGGCGCGGCCGATAGCATCAACACTTGCCTCCGTGCACTCGCCGTGCGACCCACGCACCGCATGCACCCCCTACTTATTCACAGGTGATCCGCCATGACTCAAACGATTTCCGGCCGCGTCAGCGAACTGGGCTACCCCCTGGAAGCGGCCGCCGCGCCCGCCGCCAACTATGTGCCTTTTGTGCTGGAAGGAAACCTGCTCACCATCTCGGGCCAGATCTCGCGCAAGGGCGGCAAACCGCAGTACCTGGGCCAGTTGGGCAACCAGATTTCCGATGCCGACGGCGTTGAAGCGGCCCGCCTGTCCGCGCTGGGATTGCTGGCGCAAATTGCCGCCGCCACCGGCGACCGCCTGGACCGCGTGGCGCGCGTGGTGCGCCTGGGCGTCTTTGTGGCCAGCACGCCCGACTTCAATCGCCAGAGCGCCATCGCCAACGGCGCCTCTGACCTGATGGTGGAGGTGTTCGGTGATGCCGGCCGCCATGCGCGCAGCGCCGTCGGCGTGGCGTCCTTGCCGCAAGGCGTGGCGGTGGAAATCGAAGCCGTCATCGCCCTGACCCCAGCCTGAGCCTTGGGCGCCGGGCAACACGCCGGCGCCTCCCAACGGCAACCCACCCACAGCCGCCACCATGTCCGCCGCCCCCAGTCCCGCCCCCCTCAGCCCCGCCACCATCCAGGCCTTGCGCGCCCAGACACCGGGCACGCAAACCAGCGTCCACTTCAATCACGCCGGTTCCTCGTTGCCGTCGTCCGGCACCGTGCAAGCCATCCAGGCGCATTTGCATCGCGAAGCCACCCAGGGCCCCATGGAAGCCGGCGTGGCCTCGCGCGCGTTGACGGAAAGCGCTCGCACGCTGGCTGCCCAACTGCTGAATGCACAGCCGGAAGAAATTGCCCTGACCAGCGGCAACTCAGCCGGCTGGGGCGCGGCCTTCGCGGCGCTTGCGCCGTGGCGGCCGGGCGACCGCATCCTGGTCGGGCGCCATGAATGGGGCGGCAACCTGGCCACCATGCGCTTTAGCGCCGAGCGCGCGGGCGCCGTGCTGGAGACCATTCCGTCGGACGCCAGCGGCTGCGTGGACGCCGACGCACTGGCCGCCATGCTGGACGAGCGCGTGCGGCTGATCACGCTGACGTGGTTGCCCGCCAACGGCGGCCTGATCAACCCGGCCGCCGCCATCGGCCGCGTCGCGCGCAAGGCCGGCATTCCCTACTTTGTGGATGCGGCGCAAGCGCTTGGCCAATTGCCGATTGATGTGGCCGACATCGGCTGCGACGTGCTCACCAGCGTGGGCCGCAAAGCCCTGCGCGGCCCGCGCGGCACCGGCCTGCTGTATGTGCGGCGCGGCTTCCTGGACCAGTTGACGCCCGCCTTCGTCGACACCCATTCCGCCCCCTTGGGCGTGGACGGCCGGCCCATGCTGCGGGCGGACGCCGCGCGGCTGGAACCGGCCGAAGCCTCGATGGCGCTGCGCTGTGGCTTGGCCCATGCCTTGCAAGAGGCGTTGGAACTTGGGATGGATGCCATCCGCGCCACCTTGGACGCTACCGCCCAAACGCTGCGCGCCGAGCTCGCGGCCATTCCCGGCATTACCGTGCTGGACCAGGGCCGTGAAAAATCCAGCCTGATTGCATTCAATCTGGACGGCTGGAACGCCGCCGACGTGCAGCGCGCGCTGGCGGCGGACGGTATCACCATCGGCAGCAATGGCGTGCCCTACACGCCGCTGGACATGCAGGCGCGCGGCCTGTCGCAGATTGCGCGCGTGTCGGTCAGCCCCCTGACCAGCAGCGACGAGATCGACCGCCTGCTGGATGCGTTGGGGCAGCTGGCGCGATCAGCGCCGGGCTGAACTCGGAACTCGGAACTCGGAACTCGCAACTCGGGCCTCGCCTTGAGTCCGAGATCCATCTACCCCGCCACCCGCCGCACAAACGGCGACCACTTGGAAAAGACCAGCAGGTTGCCGCCCATCACCAGCACCAGGCCCACCAGCGCGGGCGGCGTCCACTGGTAGCCCTCGGCCACCGTCGACACGCCCAGCGCCACCACCGGGAACAGCACCGTGCAGTAGGCGGCGCGCGCAGGCCCCATGCGCCCGACCAGCGTCAAGTACGCCGTGAACGCAATCACCGACCCCGGAATGGCCAGATAAAGCAGGGCGCCGACATACGGCGTCGACGTGTCGAACTGAAACGGCAGGCCGGCCACCAGGCAGCCCGTCAGCAAGATCGCCGCGCCGTAGAGCATGCTGTAGGCATTGCCGGTCAGGGGCCGCACGCCCGCGCGCTGCTGCAAGGACGACAGCATGTTGCCGGTGGAAAAGCAGAACGTGCCCAACAGGGCAAAGCCCAGTCCCAGCAAGGTTTCATGGCTGGCCTGCTGGCTGGCAAGCTCGGGCCAGAACAGCAGCACCAGGCCCGAAAAACCGACCGCCCCCGCCACCATCACGCGGGGCGCAATCCGGGTGCCGAACCACAGGCGGGCGTTCAGCGCGTTCCACAGCGTGGCGGCCGAAAACACCACCGATACCAGGCCGCTGGGGATCCATTGCGTGGCCGTGTAGAAGCACAGGAAATTCAAGCAGAAAAGACATAGCCCCTGGCCAACACAAAGCCAATGCCCGCGCCGGTCCAGCGTCTGCAGCTTGCGAGTCAAGCGCAGCACGGCAAACAAGACCAGGCCCGCCAGCGCGAAGCGATAAAAGATCGACACGGGAATGGCCACCACGCCCAGTTGCAGCTTGATGGCGATCCAGGTGGTGCCCCAGATGACGACAGTCAGGAAATACAGAAACAGGTTCACGATGCGATGCGCAAAAAAAGGGGACATGAGGCCGCCACGGTTAGGCCGCCCGCCTGACCGCCAGTGTGCGCCGCCCCCTTTCAAGGCGATTGCCGGATCTTGCTGTTTTTGCGCGGCCAGGCGGCGCGGCGCGCCCAAGATCGCTTAGCATTTCGCCACTATGGGCACCGCTGCTTCGGCCCCGGCCGACTTCTCCGTCTTTCGCACTTTGTCGCGTTCCACCGCCACGCTGGAACGCGCGTCGCCCTTGGGCGAAGGCATGGCCATCTCGCAATGGCGGCGCAGCGCGCACGAAACACTGGGCTACGACACGCCCGGCCATCACACGCTGTCGCTCTACCTGCATGGCGGCGACAAGTCGTTTCGTGTCGGCCGCGACACGCTGCATGGCGGCGCCGGAAAATTCTGCGTGCTGCCGGCCGAACACTATTCGCGCTGGTGCATGAACGACACCGTGCACTTTCTGCACCTGTACATCGCCCCCGAGCGGCTGGCCCGCGAAGCCGTCATGCGCCTGGACTGCGAGCCCCGCGCGCTGGAACTGCGCGACCGCACCTACATCCAGGACCCGTCGCTGATCGACGTGTGCCGGCAACTGCTGGGCACCGATTGGGCGCAACCCGCCGACCGCCTGGCCGCCAGCAGCGCCGCCGAAACCGTGCTGCACCATTTGCTGCAACAGGGCGTGGCGCGCAAGACGCCGCAACCCGCGCGCGGGGGCCTGGCGCCCGCCGTTCGCCGACGCGTCATGGACTATGTGGACGCGCACCTGCACGACCCCTTGACGCTGGACCAACTGGCGGGCGTGGCGGCCCTGTCCACCTACCATTTCGCCCGCATGTTCCACACCTCGTTCGGCGAGCCGCCGCACGCCTGGGTACGCGCGCGGCGCCTGGCGCATGCGCGCGGGCTGCTGGCGGCCGGCAAGGGCGACCTGGCCGGCATCGCGCAGGCCAGCGGCTTCGGCAACGCCAGCCACCTGTCGCGCGTGTTCCGCGAGGCCATCGGCCTCACCCCCGGCCAATACCGCAACGCACACCGCCAGCACTGATCGCGACCGCTCTCCGGTTTCGCCGTCGGGTCCGACGTGTGCCCAGCTCTCCGGCCGGGCTGTCTGGCCCGCTTTCCGCCCCCGTTGACGAATCCGCCCGGTCTACAATGGCGCATCGCCCTTTGCGGCCTCACGCCGCGGTCCGACCGCGCTGCCTACCGACGCGATGCCGTCCTCGACCTCTCGCGCTTTTGATCCCCCGCCTGGCCCCGCCGCCCCGCGCCCCTTGCGCGCGCATTGGCTGGCCGAACTCATCCGCCTGCGTGAAACGCATTGGGGTCCGATGGACGATGCGGACGCGGTCCGGCGCGTGCGCCAGCTTGACACCGATCTGCCGTCGCGCATCCTGGCCCGCGCCGACTTGCTGGCGCAACGCGAAAGCCTTGCCCCGCTGGTGGACGGCTGGAGGCGCAGCGCCCAGGCCATGCTGGCGGCGCTGTTCGTGCTGGCCCTGATGTCCGGCATTGCCGTGGCGCTGGGCGCATTGGGCGACGGTTCCCGACCCGTGAACGTGCTGTGGGCGCTGGGCGCCTTGCTGGGTCTGCACGCGCTGACCTTCCTGCTGTGGCTGGCCAGCTTTCTGCTTAAGCCCTCCGCCGCGACCGGACTGGGGCGGCTCTGGCTCTGGGCCACCCGTAAGCTCGCGCGCGGGCCCGACGGCGCACTGGTGCCGCAAGCCTTTCTGAACCTGCTGGCGCGCGCGGGCGCCTTGCGCTGGCTGTTTGGCGCGGTCAGCCATCTGCTGTGGCTGACCGCGCTGTGCGCCGCGCTGGCGGCCTTGCTGGTGGCGCTGTCCACCGCCAGTTACCGCTTCGTCTGGGCCACCACGCTGCTGGCGCCCGACACCTTCGTCTGGCTGACCCAGGCCATCGGCTGGCTGCCCGCGCATCTGGGCTTTCCGATGCCGGATGCCGCCGTCATCCGGGCCAGCGACGGCGCGCAGACGGTGGCGGCCAACGCGCAGGTGCGATGGTCGTGGTGGCTGATCGGCGTGCTGGTGGTCTACGGCATCTTGCCGCGCCTGCTGGCCGGGGCCTTATGCGTCGGCGCCACGCTGCGGGCGTTGCGCCGCTTGCGCATCGACCCCACGCTTGCCGGCTTCTCGCCGCTGCGCGACCGCCTGGAGCCGCCCGCGCAATCCACCGGTATCGACCGCCCGGTCGACGCGCTGCATCAGCCCCGCATGCAGTCCGCGTCCCTGTCCGCCCTGGCGGGGCAACCCGTGCTGCTGGGGCTGGAACTGCCCGCCGACCTGGCCTGGCCCCCCGCCGGCCTGCCCGCCAGCGTGCAAATGGCCGGCAACCTGGACACGCGCGAAGAACGCAACCGCGTGCTGGACGCCTTGGCCCAAGCCGCGGCATCGCGCCTGCTGATCGCCTGCGACGCCCGCCAAACACCCGACCGCGGCACCTTGTCGCTGATCGCCGAACTCTCCGCCCATGCAGGCCACACCGGCGTCTGGCTGATTGCTTCCTCCGAAGACGGCGCGGCCACGCGCGCCACGCTGTGGCGCGAGCGCTTGCTGGCGCTGGGTTTGCCGGCCGACGCCATTCTGCAAACGCCCACGCTGCCGCTCACGTGGCTGGAGGCCGGCCATGGCTGAGGACATCATCAAGATCGCCCTGGTCGGCCACACCAATACCGGCAAGACCTCGCTGTTGCGCACCTTGACGCGCGACACCCGCTTTGGCGAGGTTGCCGACAGCCCCGGCACCACGCGCCACGTGGAAGGCGCACGCCTGCGCCTGGGCGGGCGCGCGGTGCTGGAATGGTTTGACACGCCGGGCATGGAGGACAGCATCGCGCTGCTGGAATACCTGGAACGGCTAGGCGCCACGGACGAACGGCTGGACGGCCCCGCGCGCATCCGCCGCTTTCTGGACACGCCCGAAGCGCATGGCCGCTTCGAACAAGAAGCCCGCGTCCTGGCAAAAATGCTGGAGTGCGACGCGGCGCTTTACGTGATCGACGCGCGCGATCCCGTGCTGGGCAAGCATCGCGACGAACTCGCCATTCTTGCCGCCTGCGGCCGTCCCTTGCTGCCCGTCTTGAATTTCGTGAACGCGCCCGCGCACCGCGCCGATGAATGGCGCGGCGCCATGGCGCGGCTGGGCCTGCATGCCGTGGTGGAATTCGACACCGTGGCGCCGCCGCTGGACGGCGAGCAACAGCTCTACGCCAAGCTGGGCGTGCTGCTGGACCGCCACGCCGGCGCACTGGCGCGCCTGGCCGACAGCCTGTCCGCCCAACGCCGCGAACGCCACGCCGCGGCCTACGAACTGCTGGCCGATCTGCTTATCGACGTGGCGGCGCTGCATCTCACCAGCCCCAACGATGACAACGCGCTGACCGCTGCGTCAAACCAGTTGCGCGACCACGTGCGCCAACGCGAACAGGCCTGCGTGAACGCCTTGCTGGCGCTCTACAACTTTCGCGCGTCCGACTTCAGCGACGACGCGCTGCCGCTGCAAGGCGAACGCTGGGGCATGGACCTCTTCCATCCGCAGGCACTCAAGGACATGGGCGTGCAAGTGGGCATGGGCGCCGCCGCCGGCGCCATGGCCGGCGCGGCAGTGGACCTGCTCAGCGCGGGCCTGAGCCTGGGCACGGGCATGCTGATCGGCGCGGCAGCGGGCGGCTTGTGGCAGGGCGTGGAGAAACTGGGCAAGCGTGTCGCGGGCAAGCTGCGCGGCTGGCGAGAGATCAGTGTCGACGACGCCGTGCTGCGCTTGCTGGCCTTGCGCCAACGCCAACTGATCGACGCGCTGGAACGCCGCGGCCACGCCGCGCGTGAACCCTTGAAGCTTGCCCCGCCCGATGACGAGGCCTGGAAAAAAGGGCCTTTGCCCGACGCGCTGAAAGAAGCACGCAGCCGCCCGGAATGGTCAGCGTTGGGCAAGCACCATGAAGACAGCGACCGCCGCAAACGCATCGTTCAAGAGCTGGCGCGCTCCCTTGCCGCCGGCCCCGCCGACGCCACCTGAATGGCCACCAACCTGCACCATTCAAGGCAGACGGCAAGCACGGACTATCCCCAATCCAAACCGATTGACGCTTAAACGAATGCGTCTATAAGATTCGATCTGCATTGGCGCGGGCCCGTCCCGGTCATGACAATCAAAAGGGGTTGGGTCTATCGTGAAGTCGAAGTCTTCCGCAGTGATACCCGCAGTGATACCCGGCATCGCCCTCCACGGCCTGTGCGCAGTTCGCGCCACGCGCCGCTCGACCTCGCGCCGTCTTTCGCAGTAAGCAGCAACGCCATGCCCTGGACCCCGTCGGGGCCGGGGCTCTGTCACTTCTGTCGCGCGATCCGCGCACTACACGGAGCATGAGGGCTATGCGTACTTTTCCCCACCTGAAGCAAGCTGCGCTGGCGGCCACCATTGCCGCATCGCTGGCGTTCAGCGCCGGCGCGGCCGCCAAGACCTTCCACTGGGCGTATCAGGGCGACGCCACGTCCATGGACCCGATGGCCTTGAACGAAACGTTCACGTTGGGCTTCCAGGGCAATATTTACGAGACACTGGCCGGCTATGACGGCGACCTGAAATTGACGCCCCTGCTGGCCGAAAGCTGGGAAAACCCGGAGCCCAACAAGTGGGTGTTCAAGCTGCGCAAAGGGGTCAAGTTCCACGATGGCTCGCCCTTCACCGCCGATGACGTCATCTTCTCCTGGAAGCGCAGCCTGACCCCCGGCTCCGACATGAAGGGCTACGGCGCCAAGGCTTCCGACATCAAGAAGATCGACGACTTCACCATTGAAGTCACGACGCCCACGCCCAACCCCATCCTGCCGCGCGAATGGGTGTTTCTGTACATCATGAGCAAGACGTGGGCCGAGAAGAACAAGACCACCGAAGCCACCAACGTCAAGGGCGACAACCAGGGCAATTACGCCAACCTGAACGCCAACGGCACCGGCCCCTTCATGCTGGTGTCGCGCCAGCCGGACGTGAAGACGGTGCTCAAGCGCTACGACGGCTACTGGAACAAGAACATCAAGACCAACGTCGACGAAGTCATCTTCCAGCCCATCACTCAGGAAGCCACGCGCGTGGCCGCCTTGATCTCCGGCGAAATGGACCTGGTGCAACCGGTGCCGGTACAAGACTGGAAGCGCCTGGAAGACGCCAAGGGCGTCAAGCCGCTGACCGCGCCTGAAGCCCGCACGATCTTCATCGGCATGGACCAAAGCCGCGACGAACTGCTGTTCTCGGATGTAAAGGGCAAGAACCCGTTCAAGGATGCAAAGGTGCGCGAAGCCGTCGTGCTGGCCGTGGACACCAAGGCCATCAACGAGAAGATCATGCGCGGCGCGGCCAAGCCGCTGGGCTCGCTGGTGGCCACCGCCATCAACGGCTACTCGGATTCCTACGGCGCGCCGTTCAAGCCCGACACCGAACGTGCCAAGAAGCTCCTGGCCGAAGCGGGCTATCCAAAGGGCTTCACGGTCACCATGGACTGCCCGAACGACCGCTACGTCAACGACGAAAAGATCTGCCAGGCGGTCGCCGGCATGCTGGCGCGCGTGGGCATCAAGATCAACCTGCTGGCGCAGACCAAGTCCAAGTACTTCGGCAAGATCCTGCTGCAAGCGGGCAACCAGACCAGCATGTACATGCTGGGTTGGACGCCCAGCTCCACCGACGCGCACAACGTGCTGCTGAACCTTGCCGCCTGCCGCGACGCGAAGACCGCCGCCGGCCAGTTCAACCTGGGCGGCTATTGCAACAAGAAGGTCGACGACCTGACCAACAAGATCGGCGTTGAAACCGATCAAACCAAGCGCAACGCCATGATCAAGGAAGCCTTCGAGATCGTGCGCACCGACTTCGGCTACCTGCCGCTGCACCAGCAGCCGATGTCCTGGGGCGTGAAGGACAACATCAAGGTCATCCAGCGCGCCGACGACGTGCTTGATCTGCGCGACGTGGTGTTGCCGTAACCCCTCTTGTCGTAATCCTTTGACGACCTGAGCCCCGGATGGCGCAAGCCATCCGGGCGCGCCCGGCCCAGCCCCGCTTTTCGGCTTTTCATGGCAAGCGCGGCCCGGCGTTATCTGCAAACGAGGGCAACTGATAATGCTTTCTTTTATTGCGCAACGACTTATCCAGTCGGTGCTGGTGATGTTGACGGTGGCGCTGATCGCGTTCTCCATGTTCCGCTACGTAGGCGACCCCATCGCCAGCATGGTCGGCCAGGACACCACGCCTGAACAACGCGCGGAATTGCGCGTGCGGCTCGGCCTGGACGACCCCTTCGTGGTGCAATTCGCGCGCTTCGTCGGCAACGCGGTGCAGGGCGACTTCGGTATCTCGTACCGGCAGCGCCGGCCCGTCAGCGAGCTGCTTGAAGAACGCATGCCCGCCACCCTGGAACTGTCGTTCGTATCCGCCGTGATGGCCCTGGCGCTGGGCATTCCCATGGGCATCTACACGGCGCTGCGGCGTCACGGCGTGGTGTCCAAGGCCTTCATGGCGCTGTCCCTGGCCGGCATTTCGCTGCCCACCTTCCTGATCGGCATCCTGCTTATCCTGGTGTTTGGCGTGCAGCTTCGATGGCTGCCCAGCTTCGGGCGCGGCGATGTCGTCAGCCTGGGATGGTGGACCACGGGGTTCCTGACCAAATCCGGATGGCTGGCGCTCATCATGCCCGCCATCACGCTGGCGCTGTTCCAGATGACCTTGATCATGCGGCTGGTGCGCGCCGAGATGCTGGAAGTGCTGCGCGCCGACTTCATCAAGTTCGCGCGCGCCCGCGGCCTGCCGGAAAGGCTGATCAATTTTCGCCACGCGCTGAAGAACACGATGGTGCCCGTCATCACCATCACGGGCCTGCAACTGGGTTCCATCATCGCGTTCGCCATCATCACCGAAACCGTGTTCCAGTGGCCCGGCATGGGCCTCTTGTTCATCCAGGCGATCAGCATGGTCGACATCCCCGTCATGGCGGCCTACCTGGTGCTGATCGCCTTCATGTTCGTGGTCATCAACCTGGTCGTCGACCTGCTGTACTTCGCCGTGGACCCGCGTCTGCGCGTGCAGAGCAAGTAAAGGAATCAACATGATTGCTCGCATCGCTCCCATGTTTGCCCGCGCGGCCGACAGCGACATCTGGCACAGCTTCAAGCGGTCGCCCGGCGCCATCATCGCCGCCGTCGTGACGCTGGCCATTCTGCTGGGCGCCCTGTTCGCGCCCATCATCGCGCCGCACAATCCCTTCGACCTGGCTTCCTTGAGCATCATGGACGCCAACACGCCGCCCGCCTGGGAAGAGGGCGGCAGCCCCGACTTCCTGCTGGGCACAGACGACCAGGGCCGCGACATACTTTCCGCCGTGCTGTATGGCTCGCGCGTGTCCTTGCTGGTGGGCTTCGCGTCGGTGTTGTTCTCGATGGTGCTGGGCGTCACGCTGGGCCTCATCAGCGGCTACGCCGGCGGCCGCATCGACAGCTTCATCATGCGTATCGCGGACGTGCAACTGTCGTTTCCCGCCATCCTGGTGGCGCTGCTGATCGACGGCGTGGCGCGCGGCCTGTTGCCACGCGACATGCACGATCAGCTGGCGCTGTATGTGCTGATCTTCGCCATCGGCATTTCCGGCTGGGTGCAGTACGCGCGCACGGTGCGCGGCTCTACGCTGGTCGAGCGCAACAAGGAATACGTGCAGGCGGCCAGGCTGATCGGCATCGGGCCCATCACCATCCTGCGCCGCCACATCCTGCCCAACGTCATGGGGCCGGTGCTGGTCATCGCCACCATCCACCTGGCGATCGCCATCATCACCGAGGCCACGCTGTCGTTCCTGGGCGTGGGCGTGCCGCCGACCGCGCCGTCGCTGGGCACGCTGATCCGCATCGGCAACAGCTACCTGTTCTCGGGCATGTGGTGGATTTCGATTTTCCCCGGCGTGGCCCTGGTGGCGCTGGTGCTATCGGTCAACCTGCTGGGCGACTGGCTGCGCGACGCGCTCAACCCCAAGCTGCGCTGAGGACGTCATGGCCCTGTTGAACATAGAAGACATCCGCATCGAATTCCCCAGCCGCCGCGGCACGCTGGTGGCGGTGGACGGCGTATCGCTGGCCCTGGAAAAGGGCGAGATCCTGGGCGTGGTGGGCGAGTCGGGCGCCGGCAAGTCCACCATCGGCAACGCGGTGATCGGCTTGCTGGAAGCGCCCGGGCGCCTGGCGGGCGGTTCGGTTCTGCTGAACGGTGAACGCATCGACACGCTGACGCCCGCGCAAAAGCGCAAGGTGCGCGGACGCCGCATCGGCATGATCTTCCAGGATCCGCTGACCTCGCTGGACCCGCTGCAAACGGTGGAAAGCCAGTTGGTGGAAACCATGCAGGTCCACCTGAACCTGACACACGCCGAGGCCAAGACGCGCGCGGTGCAATTGCTGGTGCAAGTGGGCATCGACCAGCCGGAACTGCGCGTGAAGCAATACCCCCACCAGTTCTCGGGCGGCATGCGGCAGCGCGTGGTGATTGCGTTGGCGCTGTGCTGCGAGCCCGAAGTCATCATTGCCGACGAACCCACCACCGCGCTGGACGTCTCCATTCAGGCGCAGATCCTGGAACTGCTGAAGAAGCTGTGCCGCGAAGAGCAGGTGGGCATGATCATCATCACGCACGACATGGGCGTGATTGCGGACGTGACCGACCGCGTGGCGGTGCTGTATCGCGGCAAGCTTGTTGAACAAGGCCCCACCGCCAAGATTCTGGGCGACCCTGACCACCCCTACACGCGCAGCCTGATCTCGGCCGTGCCGCGTCCGGACATCAAGCTCAAGCGCTTTCCGCTGGTCACCTACATCGAAGACGTCAAGACGCCGTCACAGCCGCTGGACCTGGCCACGCACTGGCTGGGCCAGCGGCGCGACTTCGGCGCGCAGACGGATGGCCCGCTGGTGCAGGTGCGTGATCTGTCCATGCGCTTCGTGTTGAAGAGCGCGCTGTTCAAACGCAACCAGCGCACGCTGGACGCGGTCAAGCGCGTCAACTTTTCCATTGGCGAAGGCGAAGTGTTTGGGCTGGTGGGTGAATCCGGCTCAGGCAAGTCCACGGTGGCGCGGCTGATATCCGGCCTGTACACCCCGTCGGAAGGCTCGGTCACGTTCGGCGGCACGGACCTGACCGCGCTGAAGGGCGAAAAGCAACTGAACCCGTTCCGGCGGCAGATCCAGATGATTTTCCAGGATCCGTTCTCGTCGCTGAACCCGCGCATGCGCGTGCTGGACATCATCGCCGAACCGATCCGCTTTCATAAGCTGGCGGCATCCGAGGCCGAGGCGCGCCGTATCGTCGCCAACCTGCTTGATGTGGTGGGCCTGGGCGACCGCGCGGCCGAACGCTTTCCACATGAATTTTCCGGCGGCCAACGCCAACGCATCTGCATCGCCCGCGCGCTGGCCACCCGCCCGCGCTTCTTGATCTGCGACGAACCCACGTCGGCGCTGGACGTATCGATTCAGGCGCAGATCCTGAACCTGCTGAAAGACCTGCAAGAAGAGCTTGGGCTGACCATGCTGTTCATCAGCCACGACCTGCCGGTGATACGCCAGATGTGCGACCGCGTCGGCGTGATGCGCTACGGCGAACTGCTTGAGGTAGCCGAAACCGAGAGCCTGTTTGAGCGTCCGCAACATCCGTACAGCCAGCACCTGCTTGGCTTGATGCCGCGCCTGCAATCCATGTCTCGTGAAGGCTTGGATGTGGCGGAAGGCTGACACCAACGATGCGCATCATGAACAGGCGCGGCTATGGTGGAAGGCCAAGCCTCAAGTCCTCAAGGCCCAAGATCGCGCATGCCGCCAAGTCGGCCCAGGAAGGTGTCCAATGGCATAACGGCGCCGTTGGCTTCCACCATGCCGTCAGCCAGGTTCACACGGGCCAGTATGGCGTCGCCGTCAATGCTGGCCAGTCCCATTTCACGCAGCGCATCCGCAATAGTGTCGACCTGCTTTGCGGCCATCGTCTTGCGGATGCGCAGCGGAACCTCTACGCCAGGCGGACGCTGCCGCAGAGCGATCACGTCGCGCAGCATGGGCTTGGATAGCGCCATGCTGAAATCCAGCGTCTTCAGCATGCCAAGCAGGGGAATCTGAAGCTGCGGCTGCGTAGGGTCGGCCGGGGCCAGGCCAAGATCCAGCTTCAGGGCGGACGTGTTCGACGCCGAGCGCACTGTCAGCGATGAGGACAGGTTGGGCTTGCGGGCAAGAAACTGCTGAAGATACAGCGCCATCGACGCCATCAATTGCTGCGCGCCCGCCCCGTACTCCGTTTCACCGGCACGGTCGGCCAAGGTCAGAGAGCTATCGATCAGGGACTTGAAGGCGTGCTGATCCCAGTTCTTGACGGCTGCGGCCCATTGCAGGCCGACGGTTTCATTCCCCGTTTCCCGCCCCTTCAACGCGCCGATATCAACATTTGCGTCGATGGCCCAAAGACGGCCGGTTCGCGCGGCGTCCACGGCAAGAGCCGTGTCCTTCGCCACCCATAGGGGTTGGCCATGCTCGGTGAAGGTAGCCGTTGTGAACGACAGCTTTTGTTGCGTGGCAAACGCGCCGGCTGGCATGCGGGTCAGTTCCTGGCGCCAACTCGGCGCGATCAGCTCAAAGCTTGAAGACGGATGCCGATGCCCCGACACCAGCAGCTTGTCCGCGCGCCACTGCGCAACCCCGCGTTGCCGAGCGGCGGAGTAGGCAACGTTGCCCGTCAGGTTCCAGGCCTGGATGATGGCCGTGCCTTGTTGCAGCGCCATCACCGTTGCGTCGAAGCGGGCCGAATACTGCTTGCGGTAATCAATCTCGTATTCGCCCGACACCGGCACTTTGCCATTGGCGGCGGCAAACCAATCTTTGACGAAGGCGGAATCTTCCAAGCGAATGCGGCCCGCCACCATCGCTGGCGCATACCTTCCCGCCTTCAGGCGTTGAAGCGGAAACGGGCCATGGTCCAGCGTTTCGACAAACTTGAGCTCTTGCGCCTGGCCCGTCCCCGCCGCGGCGGGCGCCAACGTCAACCGGTACCGCCGCGTGGCCGAGAAAACGCCCCGCTCGGATGCCATCAGTTCGATGACGGGCGCGGCTTGGCCGCCCCATGCGCCCAATGCCTGCAACGCGCCGTTGATCTGTCCCAGCGTCTGGTCCAGATCGCTTTCCGCCCGTTTGCCTGTGTACCAGGCCGCCCCGGCGACCGTCGCGCCAAGCGCCAATCCCAGCACGCCTGCAATCCCTATTTTCTTCATGGTTCCATACCCGATGACCTGAGGTCACAGTATGGACAGCAACCGGTATCAGCATGCCCGCCGGACATGTGCGAACGTGACGCCACATGTCCGGCTCATACCGATTCCGAGATTTTTCTTGTTTTGCTTGCCTGGGCATTCACAAAAAAAAACTGCCACGCCTTTACGGCGCAGCAGTCTTCATGCGACGGCGCCGATGTCTATCGACGCCGTGGGGTCACAACACGCTTATCGCGCGCCACCCATCGCGCCGCTCATGACCATCATCAGGAACTGTTCAACAGGCATCTTCTTGCCGTTGAAGTCGACCTGGCCGTCGGCGTAGTTCAGGTAGGTGACGATGTTGTTGTCCTCGACCTTGGCCATGCCCATCGCGGTGGCCATGGTGGCGACCATTTCGGCTTGGCCCTTGGCGGTTTGCGCGGCTTGTTCGGCCGGCACGCCACGCATCTGCGGTTCAACAGCCATCAGGTCGCCCAGGTTGCCCTTGGACAGCACCAGCTTGGCGTCCAGCTTGCGCACGGCTTGCGTCAGGGTATCGGCGATTTCACCGTCCATGGACGCGGGCTTGGCGAAGTCCAGATTCAGGTTGAACGTGGACGTGCCGTTGGCGGTACGCACTTCCAGCGGCGACACGGCCAGCGTGGGGTTGCCCGCCAGGATCTGTTCAACATTGGCCTTGATGACCTGCTGCTCTTCCGGCGTGAACTCAGGCAGTTGCTCTTCGCCGTTGCTTTGCATCATGCGGCGCGAGGCGGCTTCGTAGACGTCGTTCAGCGCCTTGAACGCCTTGGAGTCCAGCTTCTGCACGTCAATGCCCAGCTTCATGCCGGCCACGTCCTTGGCCTGCACGTTGATCATGCCAAAGTCCAGAGCCATCTTCGCGCCCATGGCCGAACCGCTTTCGGTCATGTCGACGGCAATCGACGTGTCCTTGAACTGGACGGGCGGTTTTTCCTTGGACGTGATCGTCCAGTCCTTCAGCGTCAGCTTCTGGTTGCCCACGTACATGTCGTTGGACGCCGGCGTCATGTCGCTGGTCAGCGCAATGCCTTGCAGGGTCATGTTGACCACGTCGCTGTTTTCGCTCTGGCCGGCCAGCACCAGCTTGTCGGTCTTCAGGTCGAAGATGCCGTGCTTGGTGTCGATCGTGTAGTCGAAGTTACCCGTCATGCCCGAAAACGAGAGGCTGGTGGTGTCCTTGGCGACTTCGGCGGGGGCCATGTTGAACTTGCCGGTGATGTCCTTGCCGTAGCTGACGCTGTAGTGGCCGGACAACGGCGCCGCGCCCTTGGTGGCGGCAAACCATTCCTTGACGGTGGGGGTCTCTTCCAGCACGAAGTCGCTGGCCACCATGGCCGGCGCGAAAGAACCCGACTTCAGGTTCGACATCGGCAGGGGGCCATGCGACAAATGCTCGACGAACACCATGTCGCGCTCTTCGGCGGGCTTGCCCTCGGCGGCCGGCAGGGTGAACTTGACGCGATAGCGCGCGGTGGACGAAAACACGCCGCGCTCGAAAGACATCAATTCCACGCTGGAAGCAATGCCCCACTGGTCGCTGAACTTCTTCAGTTCAACGTTGGCGTCGCCGATGGACTGGTTGACAAACGCCTCGGCCTTTTGGCCCGTGTACCAGGCCGTGCCGGTCCACACCGCGCCCAGAACAACCACGACGCCCACTAATGCCGATTTCTTCATAGCGACCCTTTATTTCTTTGAATGGATAGATGCGCAGCGATTATAGGGAGTGCGCCCTAGGGAAAACACGTATTTCGTTCTGATACGCTGCAATTTGTTACTTCGCAATACAGCACCGGTAAAGCAATCCGCTGCTGCACCGCCACATCAGCTACAATCGCCGAGTGTGCTTTGCCAATCTGCACACGTCCGCTATGGCCCTTCGCTGCCAAGCTTCGCCCATCAGGGCGCTTCCCTTTTCTCCTTATTCGTCCGCCTGGATTGGAGTCTCTCAACTTGAGCGACGGGCTGCCGCTGGAGTTGTTTTGACTACCTCTTCCCCTTTCGCCGACCTCGGGCTGGCTGATTCCCTGTTGCGCGCCATTGCCGATACCGGCTACACCGCACCCACGCCTATTCAAGCCCAGGCGATTCCCCAAGTTTTGAAAGGTGGCGATTTGCTCGCCGCCGCGCAAACCGGCACCGGCAAGACCGCCGGTTTCACGCTGCCCATCCTGCATTTGCTGATGCAGCAAAAGCCGGAAGCGCGCAAGCCCGGCCGCCCCCGTTGCCTGATTCTGACCCCGACGCGCGAACTGACCGCGCAGGTGGCCGAATCGGTACAAACCTACGGCAAATACACCTCGCTGACGTCCATGGTGATGTTTGGCGGCGTCAATATCAACCCCCAGATCTCCGCGCTGCGCAAGCCGCTGGACATCCTGGTGGCAACGCCGGGCCGTCTGCTCGACCATTGCGGCCAGAAGACGGTGGACCTGTCCGGCGTCGAAATCCTGGTGCTGGACGAAGCCGACCGCATGCTGGACATGGGCTTCATCCGCGACATCCGCAAGATCCTCGCCCTGCTGCCCAAGCAACGCCAGAACCTGCTGTTCTCGGCCACGTTCTCGGATGAAATCCGCACGCTGGCGCGTGGCGTGCTGAACAACCCGGGCGAAGTCTCGGTCACCCCGCGCAACACCGCCACCGAACTGGTCACCCAGACGGTGCACATGGTGGAACAGCATCATAAGCGCGACCTGATCAGCCACATCATCCGTGAAAGCGGCTGGCACCAGGTGCTGGTGTTCACGCGCACCAAGCACGGCGCCAACCGCCTGGCTGAAAAGCTGGTCAAGGACGGCCTGACCGCCGCCGCCATCCACGGCAACAAGAGCCAATCGGCCCGCACCCGCGCGCTGGCCGGCTTCAAGGACAGCACCGTGACGGTGCTGGTGGCGACCGACATCGCCGCCCGTGGCCTGGACATCGACCAGCTTCCCCAGGTGGTGAACTTCGAACTGCCGAACGTGCCGGAAGACTATGTGCACCGTATCGGCCGTACCGGCCGCGCCGGCGCCACGGGCGCTGCCGTCTCGCTGGTCGACAACAGCGAAATCAAGCTGCTGAAAGACATCGAGCGCCTGATCAAGAAGACGATCGAGCGCAAGCCGGTCGAAGGCTGGACCCCGTCGCCCACCAGCGCCGCCGCCTTCGAACGCCAGGAACGCGATGAAGACGCGCGCAGCCCGCGCGGCGGCAACCGCAACGGCGGTCGTGGCGGCAATGGCGGTAACGCCGGCCGTGGCGGCAATGCCGGTGCCGGCCGTTCGCGTCCGGCCCAGGGCCAGGCCCGCGCCGCCACCGGCGGCCGCGCCCCCGCACCGGCTCGCGCCGGCGGCGAGGGTCGTGGCAATGGTGGCCAACGCGACGGCAAGCCCGCTGACCGTCCGGCTCACGCCGGCCGCGGCGAAAGCCGTCCGCAGCAGGCTCCGCGCCGTCCCGAAGGCGCCCCGCGTCCGGCGGGCAATAGCGGTTCGGGTCGTCCGCGCGCGGCCTTGCTGGGCAAGTAAAGCCAAGCGAGTAATATCCCGGCACCTCTTTCCTGCGATCCAAGGACCCGCGCCATCATGCCCTTATCCACCTGGTTGACGTTCTTCCTGGCCTCCTGGGCCATTTCGTTCTCACCCGGGGCGGGCGCGATTTCCGCGATGTCCTCTGGATTGAAATACGGCTTTGCACGCGGCTACTGGAACACGGCCGGCCTCATCCTCGGCATCCTGTTCCAGTTCGTCGTCGTGGCCGTAGGCTTGGGCGCAGTGCTGGCCACGTCTGAAATGGCCTTCAATGTGGTCAAGTATCTGGGCGTGGCGTATTTGATCTACCTGGGCGTGCGTCAGATTCGCACCGACGCCGCGCCCGTCGCGGTGGATGCGGGCGACCCCAAGCAGGCATCGATCCGTGAGCTCGTCATGCGCGGTTTCCTGATCAACACCATGAACCCGAAGGGCACGGTGTTCCTCTTGGCCGTGGTGCCGCAGTTCGTGGACCCCACGTTGGCGCTGACGCCGCAATACATGGCGCTGGCCGGTACGCTGGCCTTCACCGACCTGGTCGCCATGGGTGTCTACACGTTGTTGGCGGCGCGCGTGCTGCGCCTGCTGCGCGATGCCAAACACATCCGCTGGATGAACCGCACCTTCGGGTCGCTGTTCATTCTGGCTGGTGTATTCCTGGCGTCGTTCCGCCGCCATTCCTGAATTTTCGGGCCTTGCGGTGCTTGCTGGCGACAGCGCGTGCCCCAAGGCTTTTTCATGCACGATGCCGTACCGCGCCGGCTCCAAAAGCGGCGTTAAGTACAATCTCCCCGACCATGAATATCCCTCAAGAAGTTGCGCGGCGCCGAACGTTCGCGATCATTTCCCACCCCGACGCGGGCAAGACCACGCTAACCGAAAAGCTGTTGCTGTTCGCAGGCGCGATCCAGATCGCCGGTAGCGTGAAGGCGCGCAAAGCCTCGCGCCATGCCTCGTCCGACTGGATGGAAATCGAAAAGCAACGCGGCATTTCCGTGGCCTCGTCGGTCATGCAGATGGAATACCGCGACTGCGTCATCAACCTGCTCGACACCCCGGGCCACCAGGACTTCTCTGAAGATACCTACCGGGTGCTGACGGCGGTGGATGCCGCGCTGATGGTGATCGACGCCGCCAACGGCGTGGAACCGCAGACGATCCGCCTGCTGCAGGTTTGCCGCGCGCGCAACACGCCCATCATCACGTTCATCAACAAGATGGACCGCGAAGTGCGCGAGCCGCTGGAACTGCTGTCGGAAATCGAAGGCCACCTGGGCATGGACGCCGTGCCGTTCTCGTGGCCGGTCGGCATGGGCAAGGCATTTGGCGGCGTGTTCGACATCCGCCGCGACCGCATGCGCGTGTTCCGCCCCGGGCAGGAACGCCGCTCGGACAATGACGACGTCATCGAAGGGCTGACCAACCCCGAAATCGCCCGCCGCTACGGCTCGGCGTTCGACCAGGCCAGCGGCGAGATCGAACTCATCAACGAAGCCGCGCCCCCGTTCGATCGCGACCAGTTCCTGGCCGGCAAGCAGACCCCGGTGTTCTTCGGGTCCGCCATCAACAACTTCGGCGTCCAGGAAGTGCTGGACGCGCTGGTCGACCACGCGCCGCCCCCCGGCCCTCGCATGGCGCTGCAACGCGAAGTGCTGCCCGAAGAACCCAAGTTCACCGGCGTGGTGTTCAAGGTGCAAGCCAACATGGACCCGGCCCACCGCGACCGCGTTGCATTCGTGCGCGTCAGCTCCGGCCGCTTTGAACGCGGCATGCGCTTGAAGGTGGCCCGCACCAACAAGGAAATGCGCCCCAACAACGTGGTGTCGTTCCTGTCGCAACGGCGCGAGTTGCTGGACGAGGCCTATGCCGGCGACGTGATCGGCATTCCGAACCACGGCGTGCTGCAACTGGGCGACGTGCTGACCGAAGGCGAAACGCTGCAGTTCACCGGCCTGCCGTTCTTCGCGCCTGAGCTGTTCCAGGCGGTCGAAGTGAAGGATCCGCTGCGCACCAAGCAACTGCGCACCGGCCTGACCCAACTGGGTGAAGAGGGCGCCATTCAGGTGTTCCGCCCCGAGGCCGCTGGCGGCTCGTTGCTGCTGGGCGCCATCGGCCAATTGCAGTTTGAAGTGGTCGCTCACCGCCTGAAAACCGAGTACGGCGCGGACGCCCGGATGCTGCCTTCGCGCTACACAATGGCACGTTGGATTACGTCTGAAAACCCGAAGGCGCTGCGCAAGTTCATGGATGCCAATGCCGCCCATATCGCCTATGATGTTGTCGATGCGGCGGCGTTTTTGATCAGTTCCCATGCGCAGTTGCGCGTAGCCGAGGATCTGTATCCCGAGGTTAAATTCCATGCCATGCGCGAGCATGGAGGCAAAGTTTTCGGGGACAAGGCGTAGGCCCGTTCGGGCTCCGCACGGCAGATGAGGGTAGCAATGTCTTGGCGCTTATTATTCGCAACGCTCCTGATCGCGCTTGGCGCGTCGGCCTGGGGCGGTATTCAATTGGGTGACTGGCTGGTAGCACACGCGCCGCCCGCGGCACCGGCTCCTGGACAGGACGCGGCGGCTTCGCAGCAGCCTGTTCTGGACGCCAACGGACGCCCTTACGTGGCGCAACCCCCGCAGCCCCGCATCGACGGCACGCTGGGCGTGCCGGACAAGCCCGCTGACCGGGAATGGCAGGTCAATACGGTGTCGCTGTTCGACACCGTCAGCGATCCCGCCGTGAAGCTCTCGCGCGAACGCATCACGCCTGAGCAGGCCCGCGAAATCGCGGCGGCCTCGGAAGTGCCGCTGCCGTCCGGCTCGTCGGACGTCACCACGATGGATCTGCAGGTGCCTGGCACCTCCACCGCCATCAACGGCGGCCAAATGCAGGCCGGTGGCTACGGCACGTCGCAAATGGTCCAGGCGCCGCCCCCTCCGCCCAACACGTCGCCCGCGCCCGGAGTTCCCGGCTGGCAGGACGCGCTCAAGCGCGAGTTGGCGCAGTGCGCCACGCAAGGCTTCTTCGAGCGTCCTTCGTGCTCCTGGAACGCGCGCAACAAGTACTGTGCGCCGAACCGCGCCTGGGGCACGATGGCCGAATGCCCGGCCCGTCCGCAGTAACTCCGTATTTTTTACGCAGCACATGAAAATGGCGCCCCGAGGGGCGCCATTTCATTGCCTGGCTGTCGGACCGATTACTCGGGCACGGACATCTGGCTTTGCAGGTAGTTCTGGATACCGACCTTGTCGATCAGTTCAATCTGGGTTTCCAGATAATCGATGTGCTCTTCGGTGTCGTCCAGGATGTCCTGGAACAGATCGCGCGAGACGTAGTCACGCACCGATTCGCAATAGGCAATGGCTTCCACGACGGTGGTGTGCGCCGCTTGCTCCAGCTTCAGGTCACAAGCCAGCAGCTCGGGCACGTCTTCACCAATCAGCAGCTTGTGCAGGTCTTGCAGGTTGGGCAGGCCATCCAGCATGAAGATGCGCGCGATCAGGCGATCCGCGTGCTTCATCTCACCAATGGATTCTTCGTACTCGTGCTTGCCCAGCTTGTCGAAGCCCCAGTGGTTCAGCATGCGGGCATGCAGGAAATATTGGTTGATGGCCGTCAGTTCGTTGGTCAGTTGCTTGTTCAAGAACTGGATGACGGTTTTGTCGCCTTTCATAATGGACTCCTTGCAGTCAGGCGCGACGCGCGAGTGCATCGCGACAAAGGAGCGCACGATGCCGCGCGTACGCAACCCCGGCAGACTACCACCTGGCGCGGGGCCGCGCCTAGCCTTGCTCTGCATTTGGTAAACCGCTTTAGAACCGCTACAAGAAAGCGACAAGCCAATGAGAATGAGTATGCGTACTTGATGCCTTGCTCATGCAAGGCAAGCGCTATGCGGCCTTGCGCGCACCCATCCACGGCAAACGCTCGGCATATTGCGCGCGAGGGGTCTGGAAATCAGAGGAAGACGGGGTGTTTTCGGTGAGAAACGCGCTGATGCCGTCGGGTTGCGGTTTTGCAACCCGGAGCGGGCAAAAGGGGACCGACGGAAAAACGGCGAGAGAAGCGGCAGGAAAACGAGCCGGCACGGCAGCGAGAGCAGCAGTAGAAAAACCGGCAGGAAAAACAGCGCGGCCCGCTGGGAAACCTCAGCGAGCCGGAATGGAACGGCAATGCTCAGCCCGCGGCGACCAGCGGAATGGGGAAGCTGCTGTTGTTGGCAGCCGCGCCCGACTCGACCAGAGTGGCAGGAGCATTAACCGGAACGGCGATGGAGCGAACGTCGCACACGCTGGAGCAGCGGCCGCCCGGCAGGTATTCGGCGGCGGTTGCCGCGCAGCAGCCGCAGCACGTGGCTACGCCCAGCTCGAATTGCAGGTCGGACAGCGTCGTCGCGCCACCGTCCACGCTGGCGCGGACTTGGCGTTCGGTGATGGCATTACATACGCAAATGTACATGCGAATGATTATCGAAAATTATTCGACGAATGACAAGCCCCGTCCACAAAAAAAGTTGTAGCGGAATTGTCACGCAAGCCCTTGAAACAAAGGACGAATCCGCGCGGAATCGTCCCCTATTTCAACGTGCGCCGGCCTGCGCCTTGCGCAGCGTGGCGGGGGCAATCCGCAGTGCTTCGCGGTACTTTGCCACCGTCCGACGGGCGATGACTATCCCCTGATCGGCCAGTTTCTGCATGATCTGGCTATCGGACAAGGGCTTGGCGCGGTTCTCTTCAGCCACCATTTGGCGGATGAATGTCTGCACCGCAGTGGCGGAAGTTGCATCACCGCCGTCCGTGGACACGCCCGTGCCGAAGAAGCGCTTGAGCTCCAAGGTACCGAACGGAGTGAGCATGTACTTCTGTGTTGTGGCCCGTGAAATGGTCGATTCGTGCAATCCAAGTTCGCCGGCGATATCCTTCAGGATCAGCGGACGCATGGCGGATGGCCCCTGGCTGAAGAACGCGGTCTGGCGCTCCACGATCGCCTGGGCGACTCGCAGGATCGTGTCAAAGCGCTGCTCCACGTTGCGGATCATCCATCTGGCTTGCTGCAATTGGGTCTGCAGGCCCGCGTGCGCGGATTCCTTCTGATTGCCCAACATCTGCGCATACAGGCCGTTGATCTGCAAACGGGGCACCGCAGCGCTATTGAGGGTGACTTGCCAGCCGCGCCGGGTCTTGCGCACGATGACGTCCGGCACGGCGTAATCGGCTGCCGGCACCGTCCAGGCCCGCCCGGGGCGGGGTTCTAGCCGCAGAATCAGGGAATGGGCGGCGCGAAAGGTGGCTTCGTCACAGCCCACGGCGGCGCACAGACGCGCGGCGTTGCCCGTGGCCAGCACGGGCAGATGCTGCGCGCAAATCGCGCGAGCGCACGCCAGGACCGCCGGGTCAGCCGCTTCCGGCAGGCTGGCCAGGTCAGGGTGGCGCAACTGCAACACCAGGCAGTCGGCCATGTCGCGCGCGCCGATGCCAGGGGGGTCGAACGACTGCAACAAGGACAGCGCGGCGCGCAATTCGTCCAGGTCCGGCTCCATGTCGGCGGGCAGCCAGGTCAGGATTTCCTCAAGCGGCGACCCCAGATACCCGTTTTCGTCCAGCTCGTCGATCAGCAGCGCGGCCAACGCCGCGTCACGCGGGGCGGCCCGCGTCAACATCAGTTGGCCCAGCAGGTGCTCACGCAGGGTGTCGGGGCGCGCCGCCTCGGGCAGGCCGGAGTCATCATCCGAATACACCCCGCCCGAGCCGGGCATTTCGTCCACGGGCGTCTCGCGCTCTACGGCGGGCTCATCGTCCTGCACGGAGGATTCGCGCTCGGATTCGGCTTGCGCCTCGGCGGCGGGGGTGTCGTCTTCCCGCTCCAACAGGGGATTGTCCGCGAGCACTTGCGAGATCTCGGCCTCAAGGTCGAGCGTGGACAACTGCAACAATCGTATCGATTGCTGCAGCTGAGGGGTCAGCGTCAAATGCTGGCCAGGTCGCAGTTCTAAAATTGGACGGGTCATAGGTACAATATTTTGCATGATGAATCTGACTTCGCCCGCAAGCGTTCGCCAGGACAGCCGACTTATCGGCCAGACCCTGCTCAAACTGGCGCTACCCCGAATCGTTGTGCGCGCGATAGTCATCGCCGTCGCCATCGTCCTTTGGTATCTGATCGCCTCGTGGATACTGGATTTCGGCAAGCGCATGAACTACGACTTCCTGCATACCCTGGGCCAACCCACCCAGGACATGGCGCAGAAGGTCAACCCTTACATCTGGTGGGTCGTCGCCGGTATCTGGACCCTGATCGTCTTCTTCTCCGTGCGGGCCTGGTTTTCGGCCAGCCTCGCATCGGGCGCCGCGACACCGGTAGGCACCGACGTTCTGGCGGACCTGGCCCCCAATCTGACTGAAGAATCGCTGGGCGTGCTGCGCTGGACCTGGGGCGACCGCCAGGAACCCTTCACTGTAGGCGACTTGCGCCGCGCATTGTCTGAAATTCGCCACAATCGCATCGGCAAGATCGCCATGGTGGCGGAACAGGCGCAAATTCTGGACGGATCGGCCAGCCTGCCAGCACGGGATCCGCGTGACGACGGCCGTCGCGAACCGCGCGGTGAGGCCCGCACCGAACGCTACGTCGAACCGCGTATCGGCCCGGCGCGCTGAGCCCCAACCTGGCAGTTTCTGTTTGCGCTTGTCGAAAAAGTATGTTTGACTAGCACCCTATGGCCGCTTACCGCACCCTCCCCGCGATTGCCACCGGACGCTTCGCCGCTCCGGTCGCCGGCCTGCGCGCTCGCTCTTCCTTCGCCGCCGCGCTATCGCTATACCTACCGATCGGTTGCCGGGCCTAGTGTCCCCGTGGTAGCTCGGCAGCCACGTTTGCCACACGCGATTTCCCCCATTTATTTGTGAATCCTGCCGGTTAATCACGGCACCCCCTGGCGCAAGACCGTCATCCGGTCACAGGCGCCGACGAGACTCAGTGCTCACGGGATTCAAAAGATACCGATCGAGGTGTAGTAATGATGCTTGCCAACCCCGCCACCAAATACGTCCCCTTCGCGCCCTTTGCCCGCGACTTCTCCGAGCGCACCTGGCCCAGCCGCCGCATCACCAAGGCGCCGATCTGGATGAGCACCGACTTGCGCGACGGCAACCAGGCATTGATCGAACCGATGAGCGTCGAGCGCAAGCTCCGCTTCTTCGAACAACTGGTGAAGATCGGCTTCAAGGAAATTGAGGTGGGTTTCCCGTCCGCTTCGCAGACCGACTTCGATTTCGTGCGCAAGCTCATCGACGAAAAGCGCATCCCCGATGACGTCACCATCATCGTATTGACGCAGTCGCGTGAAGACCTGATCAGCCGCACCGTGGAAGCCGCCGCCGGCGCCAAGCAAGCCATCGTTCACATGTACAACGCCTGCGCGCCGGCCTTCCGCAAGGTCGTGTTCAACATGTCCAAGGACGAGATCAAGGGCATCGCCACCACCGGCACGCGCCTGATCAAGCAATACACCTCGCAGCGCCCCGAAACCAAATGGAGCTACGAGTATTCGCCCGAAGTGTTCAGCACCACCGAACCCGAATTCGCGTTGGAAGTCTCGAATGCCGTGGCCGATGTCTGGCAGCCCACGCCTGACCACAAGATGGTGTTGAACCTGCCCGCCACCATCGAGGCTACCAGCCCCAACCTGTACGCCGACCAGATCGAATGGATGCACAAGAACCTGGCGCGCCGCGACAGCATCGTGCTTAGCGTGCACCCGCACAACGACCGCGGCACCGCAGTTGCCGCCGCTGAATTTGCCGTGATGGCCGGCGCCGACCGTATCGAAGGCTGCCTGTTTGGCAGCGGCGAACGCACCGGTAACGTCGACCTCGTCACGCTTGCCTTGAACCTGTACACGCAAGGCGTGCATCCGGGCCTGGACTTCTCCGACATCGACGAAGTGCGCCGCTGCGCCGAATACTGCAACCAATTGCCCGTACACCCGCGCCACCCGTACGCGGGTGACCTGGTCTTCACGGCGTTCTCGGGTTCGCACCAGGACGCCATCAAGAAGGGCTTTGCGCTGCAACAGGCCGACGCCGTCTGGGAAGTGCCGTACTTGCCGATCGACCCCGCCGACCTTGGCCGCAGCTACGACGCCGTGATCCGCGTGAACAGCCAGTCCGGCAAGGGTGGCGTGTCGTACCTGCTCGAGCAGGAACACGGCCTGGTCTTGCCGCGCCGCCTGCAAATTGAATTCAGCCGCGCCATCCAGCGCGTCACGGATGAGACCGGCAGCGAAGTCACCGCCGACGATGTGCACACCATCTTCAACCGCGAATACCTTGAGCAAAAGACGCCGTGGAAGCTGATCCGCCACCGCATCGACGGCAATCCGTCGGCCGGCGAAGGCCAGCACTTCAGCATCGAAGCCGAACTTGAATACAACGGCGAACGCCGCATCGTGACGGGCAAGGGTGATGGCGCCATCTCGGCCTTCGTCGCCGCGCTGGACGTGCCCGTGCGCATCATGGACTACCACGAGCATGCCATCGGCACCGGCACTGACACGCGCGCCGCTTCCTACGTGGAATTGCGCGTCGGCGAATCCAGCACGGGCTTTGGCGTGGGCATCGACCGCGACATCGTGACCGCCTCGTTCCAGGCCGTGCTGAGCGCCGTCAACCGCCACATCAACGCGGGCGCCGTGGCGTCCGCCGAGCAGGAAGCCGCCGAAGCCGAATCCGCGTGATCCGCGTGATCCGCTTGCTACGTCTGCGCAACCTGAACTGAACGCCCACAGCCAGCCCGAAACATGGGCTGGCCACCACCCAAAGACACACCTCTCTTTGGCGCACCCGGCAAAACAAAAGCCCGCCTTATCGGCGGGCTTTCTGCTTTCTGCACGACGCTATCCGAATAGCGTTCAGCCGCGCGGCCACATATCGGAGGCGCCGATATCGGTTTCATTGGCCTCAAGCAGCCGCTCATGGACCCAGGCGCCGATTGCCAGCGTGCGGTAGTCATCGTAGCGTTGCCCGATCAACTGCAACCCCACGGGCAGGCCTTGCGGGCCGGTGGCGAAGGGCAGGTTCAAGCAGGGCAGGCCGAACAGGGTCCAGGGCCGCGAGAATTGCGGGTCGCCCGTGCCCAGGTCGGCAAACGGCGCTTCGCCGGCAGCGCTGGGCGCCAGTACCACGTCGTAGTCCTCGAACCAACTATTCACGCGGGCGCGCGACTCTTCCGCCCGGGCCAGATTCCTGATGTGTTGTTCCGCCGTAATCTGCGACCCCGCCTCAAGCACCGCCTGAATTTTCGGGCTGAGCTGGCCGGCGTGCTGCAGGCGTTCGTAGGCCAGCGACTGCGAGGCCTCGAACGCCATGATGTCCGCGTGCAACTGCACCAGCATGCAATCCTGCGCGGGCAGCGGCACCTCTTGCACTACGGCGCCAGCGCGCGACAGCGTGGCCGCGGCCTGCGCAAAGGCTTCCTTGGTTTCCGCCTGCGCATGCCGCCATTGCAGCGTGCGGCACATGCCGACGCGCGGCTTGGCGTCGTAGGACAGGTTCAGCATGCGCGCATCGCGCATCATGACCGAGGCGAACAGCGCAACGTCCGGCACCGAGCGCGCGAACCCGCCGACGGTGTCCAGCGATTCGGCCAGGCTTTTCACCCCCGCGCGCGGAATCGCCCCGAACGTGGGCTTGAAGCCCACGATGCCACAGTAAGAAGCCGGACGGATGATCGAGCCCGCCGTTTGCGACCCCAGCGCGAAGGGCACCATGTCGTCAGCGACGGCTGCCGCCGAACCGCTGGACGAGCCGCCCGGCGTATAGGCCTCGTTGCGCGGGTTGCGCGTGGGGCCAGCCTGGTAGGTGGCGAATTCCGTGGTGACGGTCTTGCCCACGACAACGGCGCCCGCGCCACGGCAAAGCGCCACTGACGCGGCATCCAGGCCGGGGCGGTGGCGTTCGTAAATGGGCGAGCCATAGCGGGTGGGCAGGTCGACGGTGTCAAACAGGTCTTTCACGCCGATGGGCAGGCCGTGCAGCGGGCCGCGCAGGGCGCCTTCATCCAGGGCCTGGGCGTGGTCCAGCGCCGCCTGCTTTTGCAGCGCCGTCCAGGCATGAATGGTGTTCTCGCGCTGCTCGATACGGGCAAAGCACGCCCGCACCAGCTGCACCGCGGTTAACTCGCGCCGTTGCAGCTTGCGCGCGGCTTCAAGCGCGCCAAGTCTGTTCAAGGCAATAGACATTTTCTTTTTCCTCTATCCCGGCGCCACGCATTGCGTGGCGGCTGAAGCGCACCCGGTCCCCTTGACCGAGGGTCTGTCCTTGCTTGCCGCGCGGCATTATCGCCACGCGGATTCAGCGGACCGATCCCAGCCATTGTGCGCGCCGCGTCAATTGGGAAAAACACCAAAAACACCGGGTTTTCCCAGTCAATCCGTCTGCGCCACGCTCTGACTTTATGTTGTTGCGTTCGCACCAGCATAGCGCAAACCCGTGCAACACAAAGGTCATATTTGTCTTGTAAGATGAAATCGTTTTCAGCAAATCGACAGTCATCCAGATATGGCCACGCGCCCGTCGCCCCGCTTTTCCATTATTGAAGTGGCCCGCAAGGCAGGCGTTTCGCCGGCGACGGTTTCGCGCGCGTTCAACCAGCCCGAGATCGTGCATCCCGACACGCTGGCGCATATCCGCAACGTGGCCAAGCGCGCCGGCTTCAGGCCCAACCGCGTGGGCCGCAGCCTGCGGTCGGGCAGCACCCGCACCATCGGCTTGATTCTGCCCACCTTGTCCAACCCCGTCTTTGCCGAATGCTTCGAAGGCGCGGAACGGCGGGCGCGCGAATCCGGCTACAGCGTCATGCTGACCGCCACCGGCTATGACCCCGCCGTTGAATCGGCGGCGGTGCAAGGCTTGATGGATCACCAGGTGGATGGCTTGATCCTTACGGTTGCCGACGTAAACAAAAGCGCCACACTGGACGATCTGGACAGCGCGGGCATGCCCTATGTGCTGGTCTACAACGAGTCGTCCACGCACCCATTCGCCTCTGTCGACAATCGCGCCGCGGCCAGCGATATGGTGGCGCACCTGGCCGCGCTGGGGCATCGCCGCATTGCGCTTGTCACTGGCCCCTTGACTGCGTCCGACCGCGCGCGACGCCGTCTTATGGGCGCGCGCGCCTGCGCCAAGAAGCTGGACCTGGACACCGTGCAGCACATCGCGATGAGCTCGCATACCGGCAGCGACGCCGACGTGCTCAAGGCGGCGCTGCGCGGCAAGCAGGCGCCCACCGCGCTGTTCTGCTCGAACGACCTGCTGGCCACCGCCGTCATTGCCGACCTGGTGGCGCTGGGGCTGCGCGTGCCCAGCGACATTTCGGTCTGCGGCTTTGACGGCATGCGCTTTGGCGCCTTGTTGACCCCGCCGCTGACCACCGTGGCGCAACCCAGCGATGGCATTGGGCAGACGGCGTGCTCGAACCTGCTGGCGCAGATTCACGGCCAGCCCCCGCAATCGAATCGCCTGCCGCATTGCATCGTGGTCGGCGGCACCGCGGCGTCCGTGCGTCGTTGACGGCATTTCACGGACTTCATTCCGCTGCCTTTTCCAATTCCAACCTACCGTACGCATCATGCTCATCGCACAAATCACCGACCTGCACATGCGCACCCCGGGCGACAAGGCCTACGGCGTCATCGACCCCGCGGCGTTCCTGGCGCCGGCCGTGCGCGCGTTGAACGCGCTGACGCCGCGCCCCGATTGCGTGCTGATCACGGGCGACCTGACCGACCTGGGCCGCCCGCATGAATATCAGGTGCTGCGCGACCACTTGAGCGCGCTGGAGATTCCGTATTTTCTGCTGCCGGGCAACCATGACGATCGCGCGGAGCTGCGCGCTGCGTTTCCCGATCATCACTATCTGCAAGGCGGCGGCCCGTTCATCCAGTACGCGATCGAAACCTATCCGCTGCGCATGCTGGCGCTGGACACCGTGGTGCCGATGAAGAGCCATGGCGAGCTTTGCCAGGACCGGCTGGACTGGCTGGCGGCGCGCCTGGCGGAACAACCCGACCGCCCCACGCTGGTGTTGATGCACCATCCGCCGTTCCTGACCGGCATTGAGCACATGGACGCCATCGGCTTGCTGGCGGGCGCCCCGGAACTGGAGCGCATCGTGTCGCGCTTTCCCAAGGTAGAGCGCGTGTTGTGCGGCCATTTGCACCGCACGATTTTCCAGCGCTTCGGCGGCACGATCGCCTCAACCTGCCCCGGCACCGCGCATCAGTTGGCGCTGGAGCTTGGGCCTCGCCCGACACTGCAATACATCATGGAACCGCCGGGCTACCAGCTGCATTGGTGGCAGGGCGAAAACCTGGTCACGCATCACGCCGTTATCGGGGAATACCCCGGCCCGTATCCCTTTGCATGAGCGCTGCGCCTGACAGGCGACACGCAGTTTGAAGCCGTAGAGCTTGCCACGAATCCGTCATGTTTGCGCTGCACAATGAAAAGGTTTTCATAACAGGCAACAATGCGGATCTAACAATTAGATCTTCGAGACAGCATGTCATCCATCGTTCTGGATAACCTCACCAAACAGTACGGCAACGCCGCCGCCATCCACGGCGTGAGCTTCACGGTGCCGGCAGGCAGCTTCACGGTGCTGCTGGGCCCGTCGGGCTGCGGCAAGTCGACCACCTTGCGCATGATTGCCGGGCTGGATACGCCCACGTCGGGCACCATCCGCATCGGCGACCGCGACGTGACGCAACTGCCGCCCGCCAAGCGCCGCATTTCGATGGTGTTCCAGTCGTACGCGCTGTTTCCGCACTTGTCGGTGCGCGAGAACATCCTGTTCGGCTTGAAGGTGCGCAAGGAACCGGCGCGCGATTTCGATCGCCGCTTGCAGCGCGTGGCCGCGCTGCTGGGCCTGGGCCATCTGCTGGACCGCAAGCCGTCGCAATTGTCGGGTGGCCAGCAACAGCGCGTGGCGCTGGGGCGTGCCGTGATTTCCGAAGCGCCCGTGTGCCTGATGGACGAGCCGCTGTCCAACCTGGACGCGCAACTGCGCCACGAGATGCGCCGCGAGATCCGCGCGTTGCAGCAGAACCTGGGCATCACCATGGTGTACGTGACGCACGACCAGACCGAGGCCATGAGCATGGCCGACCAGGTTGTGCTGTTGCGCGGCGGCCAGATCGAACAACACGACACGCCTGACGGCCTGTACGCGCGCCCGGCCAGCGAATTCGCGGCCCGCTTCATCGGCACCCCGCCCATGAACCTGATCGCGCTGACCAGCCAGCAGGGTTCGACAGTCATCACCGGCACGCAAGGCCCGACCATCGCGAACGCCCCGGCGGGCGCGGTGAAGCTGGGCGTGCGCCCGGAACACATCCGCATCGACAGCGCGGGCATACCCGCCATTGTCGAAAGCGTCGAGTACTTCGGCGCGGACTCCATCGTGGTGTGCCGCGTGGGAGACACCAGTGGCGTGGCCGTGCGGGTTGGCGGCCATCTGCGCGCCCGCGCCGGCGAGGCCCTGGGCCTGACCTGGCCGAACGAGCAACAGCATTTCTTTGCCGCCGATTCGGCGGTCATCAACACCGTCGGGCGCTGAAAGACGCCCAATCCACAGGAAAGGAAACGCACCATGCGACGCATCGTACTGAAGACCCTGGCCGCCAGCCTGGCCGCCGCCTGCCTGTCCCTGCCGGCACAGGCGCAGAACAAACCCGTTGAAGTCGAGTTCTACTACCCGGTGGCCGTGGGCGGCCCCATCACCAAGATCGTCGACGACATGGTGGCGGACTTCCAGAAGGAAAACCCCGACATCAAGATCAAGCCCATCTACGCCGGCTCGTACCAGGACTCCATCGCCAAGGCGCTGACGGCGCTCAAGGGCGGCACGCCGCCGCAACTGGCGGTGCTGTTGTCGACCGACATGTTCACCCTGATCGACGAAGACGCCATCGTGCCGATCGATTCGTTGGCGAAGTCCGATGCTGACAAGAAGTGGCTGGGCAGCTTCTATGACGCCTTCATGCAGAACAGCCGCACGGGCGGCCACACCTGGGGCGTGCCGTTCCAGCGTTCGACCATCGTCATGTACTACAACAAGGACCTGTTCAAGGCCGCCGGGCTGGATCCCGAGCGCGCGCCGGCCACCTGGGAAGAACTGGTTGAATACGGCAAGAAGCTGACCAAGCAGGACGCCTCGGGCAACACCACGCAATGGGGCATCGAGATTCCATCGGGCGGCGCGTTCGCCTATTGGCTGTTCCAGGCGCTGACCACGCCCAACGGCGCCATCCTGATGAACGAGGCTGGCAACGAGGTCTACCTGGACAAGCCGGCGGTGGTGGAAGCCGCTCAGTTCTGGCGCGACCTGTCCGCCAAGCACAAGATCATGCCGACGGGCACGATCGACTGGGGCACCACGCCGAAGGACTTCCTGGAAAAGAAGGCGGCCATGGTCTGGACCACCACCGGCAATCTGACCAACATCCGCAAGAATGCCGACTTCCCGTTCGGCGTGGCCATGATGCCGAAGCAAAAGCGCGGCGGCAGCCCGACGGGCGGTGGCAACTTCTACATCTTCAAGAGCGGCACGCCGGCGCAGCAACAGGCCGCGCTGAAATTCGCGCAGTGGGTCACGACGCCGGAACGCGCGGCTGACTGGAGCATCGCCACCGGCTACGTCGCCGTGACGCCGGCCGCCTGGCAGACCGAGAAGATGAAGAAGTATGCGCAGGAAGTGCCGGCCGCGGCGGTCGCGCGCGACCAGTTGGAAGTCAGCGTGGCGGAATTCTCCACGCATGAAAACCAGCGCGTCACCAAGACCCTGAACGATGCGTTGCAAGCCGCGCTGATCGGGTCGAAGACGCCGCAGCAGGCGCTGACCGACGCACAGCGCGAGGCCGATCGCATCCTGCGTTCCTACAAGTAAACCGACAAGCACGATGAGCCGCTCTTTACATGCGCTTTATGGCTGGCTGCTGTTGCTGCCAGCCATCGTGCTGCTCGCCGCCTTCACGCATTACCCGGCGGTGGCGACGCTTTGGCACAGCTTTTTCTCTACCCCCAAGGGCGCGCGTCCGGCGCGCTTCGTGGGGCTGGAGAACTACGCCGTCATGCGCGACGATCCGGTGTTCTGGCAGTCGCTGTGGAACAACCTGTGGTTTGCGCTGGGCACGATCCCCACGTCCATCGGCATTGCGCTGATCATGGCGCTGTGGGTAAACCGCAATCTGAGCGGCCGCGGCTTTCTGCGCATGGCCTACTTCACGCCGACGGTGCTGCCGATGGTGGCGGTGGCCAACATCTGGCTGTTCTTCTACACGCCGCAATACGGCTTGATTGCGCAGGTGATGGGCTGGTTCGGTGCGCCCGGCCCCAACTGGCTGGGTAGCAGCGCAACCGCCTTGCCGGCGCTGATGCTGGTGACGGTGTGGAAAGAGGCCGGCTTCTTCATGATCTTCTACCTGGCCGCCTTGCAGACCGTGTCGCCGTCGCTGCGCGAGGCCGCCATGCTGGAAGGCGCATCGCGCTGGCAGTATTTCCGCCGCATTCTGTGGCCGCTCTTGATGCCCACCACGCTGTTCGTGCTGATCAATGCACTGATCAACGCTTTCCGCCTGGTGGACCATGTGGTCGTCATGACGCGCGGCGGGCCGGACAACGCCAGCACCTTGCTGCTGTACTACATCTACCAGGTGGGTTTCAGTTTCTGGGACACGGCTTACGCCGCCACGCTGACCGTCGTGTTGCTGGTGGTACTGGCGCTGACCGCGCTGTTCAAGTTCCGCTGGCTGGACCGCAGGACGCACTATCAATGAAAGACAAGCTAGATACCCTGGGCGCCTGGGCGCTAGGCCTGTTGTGGATTCTGCCGCTTGCCTATGCGATGTGGGCGGCGTTTCACCCTCCCGCCTACGCGACCCGCTTCGAGCTGTTCGCGCCGCTGACGCTGGATAACTTCGTGCGCGCCTGGCACGCGGCGCCGTTTCCACGCTACTTCCTGAACACCTTCATGCTGGTCACGATGGTGCTGGCGGCGCAACTGGTGCTGTCCACGCTGGCGGGCTACGCCTTCGCGCGCTTCGAATTTCGCGGCCGCGATTTCGTCTTCATGCTGGTGCTGCTGCAGTTGATGATCATGCCGGACGTGCTGCTGGTGGAGAACTACCGGTCAATGAGCCAGCTGGGCATCCGCGACACGGTGTTCGCCATCGGGCTGCCGTACTTCGCGTCGGCGTTCGGCATCTTCCTGCTGCGCCAGACCTTCAAGACGGTGCCGCGCGAACTGGAGGAAGCGGCGCGCATGGAAGGCGCCAATGCCATGCAGATTCTGTGGAAGGTGTATGTGCCGCTGGCCAAGCCGATCTACGTAGCCTATGGGCTGGTGTCGGTCAGCCACCACTGGAACAACTTCCTGTGGCCGCTGATCATCACCAATTCGGTCGAATCCCGGCCGCTGACGGTGGGCTTGCAGGTGTTCTCGTCCACCGACCAGGGCATCGACTGGTCGGTCATTACCGCCGCCACCCTGATGTCCGCCGCGCCGCTGCTGATCGCTTTCCTGCTGTTCCAGCGGCAGTTCGTGCAGTCGTTCATGCGGGCGGGGATACGGTAGGTTTTCCTGCTGCCGCGTTACGCGCGGACGTCGCCCAAAACAAATCCCCGCCTTGCGAGCGGGGATTTTCACGTGTGCCGCGCCGGTGCCGTCAGTAGCCGACGGTCAAACCCGGCAGGTCAACGGTGATGCGCGGACGCTCCAGCGCCATGGCCAGGTGCTCCGCGAACTCGCGGGCTTCCTTGGCGTCGCTGGACAGGGTGTCGTAGCCCAGGGCATCGGCCACGCCCAGCACCTTGTCCAGCAGCAGCACTTTGCCGCTGGGGCGCAACGGTTCGCAGCCCAGGGTTTCCCAGGCGCCGTCGAACCAGTCGCGCGCGTCGCTCTGGCGTTGCGGAGACGTTTCCACCGTGGCGTTCAGGTCCAGCGACCGGCGGGTGTCGAAAACAATGGTGATGTCGCAGCGCATAAAGGGGTTCCTTGAAAGGGCGTCTGGCGGCAAGGGTAGGCAAAAAACGCCGGGCAGATTGTCCGCCGGGCGACATTGCCTACCAGCCGCGCGACGCTTCCCAGGTAACTTCAACGCCCGCGGCCTGGGATTGCCGCATCATGTCCAGCAGCGGATACGCGCGTTCCTTCATGCCGACCGCGCGCGCCATGGCCGAACGCGGGGCCTTGTCTTCGTCGTCTTCGTCCTCGTCGGGATGTTCAGCGCTTTCAATGGCGCGCTCGATGCCGTTAATGGCGGGGCCCAGTTGCTCGACGGTGAACACACCACGTTCGGGGATCTTGTCGCCGATGGGCTTTCCCGCCGCCTGCAGGATGGGCATGGCGTGGTCGGACACCATCAGAACTTCGGCCACGACCTTGGAGTGAAAGGTAATCAGCATGTTGCGGTCTCCCTCAATGAATACGTTACATACACTACCCCAACGCCCCAGGGATGCCAACTGGCGCTATGGGGCGGGTGCAGGGGCCGCTGCCGTCGGCGCACCCACGAAAACCTAGGCGATTGATTTTATTGAGAGTTCCGCCGCCCGCGCGAACGCTTGCCGGACAGTTTGCGCCCCCATGGCCGCCGATTGGATCGCCAAATCAACTATCATTCCGGATGATTCCCGTGACATTGCCGGCCCGGACACCGTCCGTTTGATCCCCGCCTTGGTCACTCACCCAGAACTTCTTCAGACGCCCATGCTCCCCGAGCAACAAAAACAGCTTATCTCCCTGATCCAGGCCGCCGTTGCGCAGAGCCTTCCCGACGCCCAGGCCAACGTGCTGCTCGAGCGCCCCAAGGTCGCCGCCCATGGCGACGTTGCCACCAACGTGGCCATGCAGCTGGCCAAGCCGGCACGCCGCAACCCGCGCGAACTGGCCCAAGCCATCGTCGACGCTCTGCTGGCCGCCCCCGAGGCCCGTGATCTGGTCGATAGCGCCGAAGTCGCCGGACCCGGCTTCATCAACTTGCGCATCACCGCCGCCGCGCGCCAGGCCGTCATCACCACCGTGGCCGAGCAGGGCGCAAGCTTTGGCCGCGCCCCGCGCAGCGGCGAGAAGATCCTGGTTGAATTCGTGTCGGCCAACCCCACCGGCCCGCTGCACGTGGGCCATGCCCGCCAGGCCGCACTGGGCGACGCCCTGTGCCGCCTGTACGACGCCATCGGCTGGGACGTCACCCGCGAGTTCTATTACAACGACGCCGGCAACCAGATCCACAACCTGGCCATCAGCGTGCAGGCGCGCGCCCGTGGCCTGACGACCGAATCCCCCGACTGGCCGGAAGACGGCTACAAGGGCGACTACATCGCCGACATCGCGCGCGATTTCCAGGCAGGCAAGACCATCCAGCCGTCCGACGGCGAGCCCGTCACCGCCACCGGCAATATCGACAACCTGGACGACATCCGCGTCTTCGCCGTGGCCTACCTGCGCCGCGAACAAGACCTGGACCTGCAAGCGTTCGGCCTGGCGTTCGACAACTACTACCTGGAAAGCTCGCTGTACACGTCGGGCCGGGTCGAAGCCACCGTCAAGGCGCTGGTCGCCGGCGGCCATACCTATGAAGAGGGCGGCGCGCTGTGGCTGCGCACCACCGAACTGGGTACGGGCGACGACAAAGACCGCGTCATGCGCAAAAGCGAAGGCGGCTACACCTACTTCGTGCCGGACGTGGCGTATCACAAGGCCAAGTGGGAACGCGGCTTTCACCGCGCCGTGAACATCCAGGGCAGCGACCACCACGGCACCGTGGCCCGCGTGCGCGCCGGCCTGCAAGCGCTGAACGAAGGCATTCCGAAGGACTACCCGTCTTACGTGCTGCACAAGATGGTCAAGGTGATGCGCGGCGGCGAAGAGGTCAAGATCTCCAAGCGCGCCGGCAGCTACGTCACCATGCGCGACCTGATCGACTGGGTGGGCCGCGACGCCGTGCGCTACTTCCTGATCCAGCGCCGCGCCGACACCGAGTTCGTGTTCGACGTGGACCTGGCCTTGTCGAAAAGCGACGAGAACCCGGTCTATTACATCCAGTACGCCCACGCGCGCATCTGCACGATGATCAACAACGCCGGCATGCCCGCCGCCGACGTAGCCACCGCCGATACGTCCTTGCTGACCGCGCCGTCTGAATTCGCGCTGATGCAACGCCTGGCCGAATTCCCCAACGTGGTGGCGCTGGCCGCCCAGGACCTGTCGCCGCACCACATTGCTTTCTGGCTGCGCGATTGCGCGTCGGACTTCCACGCCTGGTACAGCGCCGAACGTGTGCTGGTGGACGACGTGGCTTTGAAGCTGGCCCGCCTGCGTCTGGCCGCCACGACGCGCCAGGTACTGGCCAACGGCTTGGCGCTGATGGGCGTGTCCGCGCCCGAGCGGATGTAACATCGGTTCATGGCAACCAAGCGCAAAACCACCCGCCGTTCCTCTGGCGAAAGCGGCAGCACCCTTTACGGGGCGCTCGCCGGCCTGCTTCTCGGCCTGATCGTGGCCGCCGTCGTGGCCTTTTACGTCACCAAGGCTCCCGTGCCCTTCGTGGACCGTGCCACCCGCCAGGGCGACACGGGCAAGCTGCCCGACCCGCGCCAGGCGCCGGACCCGAACGCGGGCCTGTACGGCCGCGACGGGGCGGCGGGCGCGCCGCCCACCGGCCCCACGGCCACCGCGCCGATGCCGCTGCCGGGTGCGGGCACTGCGTCCAAGCCCGACGAAACGCCATCCCGGCTGGATGACCTGGGTGCGCTGATCGCCACCTTGCCGTCCACCAGCAAGCCGCAGGCCGCCGCGCCGAATCAAAGCGCCACCGCAAGCAGCAACGCAACCCCCAGCGCAAGCCCGACGCCCTTGTCCAAACCCGCGCCAGCCGCCAAAGCCGCTGCCCCGGCGGCAACGGGCACGTACTACTTGCAGGCGGGTGCGTTTCGCGGTGAAAGCGACGCTGAATCGTTAAGGGCTCGCATCATCCTGCTGGGCCTGCCGGTGGCGGTGCAAAAGGCCGAAGTCAACGGCAAGCCGTTGAACCGTGTGCGGGTGGGTCCGTTTGCGCGGCTGGACGACATGAATCGCGCACGTGGCCGCCTGGGCGAAAACAAGATCGAAACCGCCGTGGTGCGCCAGTAAGCCTATCCGGCGCTATTTTTTGCATTGAACTTATCCGGCCCCGAGCCTGTCTGTAACTTTTTACTCAGGAACCTCTCATCCATGTTGTCCCCCAAGATTATTCGCATCATGGCCGCGGCCGCGCTGAGCGCCTCGGCGTTCTTCAGCCCGGTAAGCCACGCTCAAGGCACGCAAGCCTATGTGGCAATCAACCCGCCGCTGCCGTCGGACACCCCGGGCAAAGTGGAAGTGCTGGAATTCTTCGCCTATACCTGCCCGCATTGCGCCGCCATGGAACCCATGGTTGAAGAGTGGGCCAAGACGGTTCCTTCGGACGTCGTCCTCAAGCAAGTTCCCATCGCGTTCAACGCCGGCATGAAGCCGCTGCAACAGGTCTACTACACGTTCCTGGCCCTGGAACGCCCCGACCTGCACGCCAAGTTCTTCACCGCCATCCACGGTGAACACAAGCGCCTGTTCGACAAGAAGTCCATGGGCGACTGGGTTGCGACGCAAGGCGTGGACCGCGCCAAGTTCGATTCCGTGTTCGATTCGTTCAGCGTGCAAACCCAGGTGCAGCGCGCCACCCAGTTGGCCGACGCCTACCGCATCGACGGCACGCCGTCGTTTGCCGTCGGCGGCAAGTTCATGACCTCGCCGGTCATGGCGGGCAACAGCTACGAAGGCGCCCTGAAGGAAGTCGACAAATTGATCCCGATGGCGCGCAACAAGTAATTCGGTTTGCGCAGGGATTGCAGAGCGCCCCGGCCACATGGCCGGGGCGCTTTCTTTTGAGAAATCGTTGAGACATTGCGCCGCCCTTTTGCACCCACGGCGCTACACTTTCGCCACAAGAATTCGCCGCAAAGACGGCATCACATGGGTGGAAGACAAATGAAACAGCAATTCCTGCGCAAACGCGCCGCATGGTGTCTGGGCCTGTGCCTGGCGTTCAGTGCCAACGCCACGCACGCGAGTGCGGCTGACGGCGTGAAAATCGGCGTGCTTACCGACATGGCGGGCGTGACCGCCGATGCCACGGGCAAGGGCTCGGTCGAGGCCGCCCGGCTGGCCATCGAGGAGATGGGCGGCACCGTACTGGGCAAACCGATTTCGCTGGTCTCGGGCGACCATCAACATCGCCCCGACATCGGCAGCAGCATGGTCCGCAAGTGGTATGACACCGACGGCGTGGACGTGGTGGTGGACGTGCCTAATTCGTCAGTCGCGTTGGCGGTGCAGGGCATCGCGCGCGAAAAGAAGAAGCTGGTGTTGTTCTCCAGCCCCGGCACTACCGCGCTGTCACAAGCGCAGTGCTCGCCCTACGGCGTGCAGTGGACGTACACGACCTACGCCCTGTCTCGCGGCACGGCCACCGCCGTGGTCAACGAAGGCAACAAGCGCTGGTTCATCCTGGCGTCGGACTACGCCTTTGGCAAGCAACTGGCGGCCGACACCGAGACCGTCGTCAAAGCCAACGGCGGCGAAGTCGTCGGCACCGTCTTCCATCCGCTGAACGCATCGGACTTTGCCTCCTTCTTGCTTCAGGCCCAGGGGACCAAGGCGCAAATCATCGCCATCGCCAACGCGGGCGGAGACACGATCTCAGCCATCAAGCAAGCCGCGGAATTCGGAATCGGCGGCGCGCAGCAACTGGCGGCCATGCTGCTGCTGATCACGGACGTGCACAGCCTGGGCCTGCAGGCGGCGCAAAAGACTTATCTGACCGTGCCGTCGTACTGGAACATGAACGACGGCACGCGCGCCTTTACCAAAAAGTTCGAAGCGCGCGTCGGCCGGCCGCCCACCTTCCTTCAGGCCGGCGTCTACGGCTCGGTGCGCCACTACCTGCAAGCCGTGAAGGCGGCCGGCACGGTGGACGCAGATGCCGTCATGGCAAAAATGAAATCGCTGCCTATCGATGACCCCTTCAGTATCAACGCGCATATTCGCGAAGACGGCCTGGTGGTGCGCGACATGATGCTGGCTCAGGTAAAAACGCCTGCGCAATCCAAGGGGCCCTGGGACTACTACAACATCGTGCGCAACATCCCCGGCGACACGCTGGCATGGCCGCTGGCGGACAGCCAATGCCCGCTGGTCAAACGATGATGCAAGCACAGGGCCTGACCCAAACCCAGCAAGCCCAGACCCAGGCCGTCACGCTGGCCGATTTCGGCAGCTTCTATGCGGGTGGCAGGCCGGTGACCATCACTGGCCTGGCCCAGCGCGAGATCGCGTTCACCAAAAGCGCGTCACTGGCTTATGACCCCAACGGCCTGTACCACTTTGAACAGGCCTACGTGCAGTACTTCATCCCGGCGCGATTAGCGCATCCGCTGCCCGTCGTGCTGCTGCACGGCGGCGGCATGACGGGCGCGATGTGGGAGCAAACGCCCGACGGACGCCCAGGCTGGATGCAGCATTTTCTGCGTCAGGGGCATGCGGTGTATGTGGTGGATAACGTCGAGCGTGGGCGCGCGGGTTGGGCGCCATTCGAACAGGTGTGGCCCGAGCCGCCCATCATCCGAAGCGCGCAGGAAAGCTGGTCACTGTTCCGGCTGGGCCGCGCCGAGGATTTCGACGCGCGCCGTGCCTTCGCCGGCCAGCGCTTTCCGGTCAGCGCGTTCGACGACTTCATCCGACATGCCGTGCCGCGCTGGCTGGGCAACAACGACGCGGCGCTGCAAGGCTTCTGTGCGGTGCTCGACCGCGTCGGCCCCTGCCTGGTGGTGGCACACAGCCATGGCGGCGAAGTGGCCTACCGGGCGCTGCACGCGCGGCCCGATCTGGTGCGCGGCGTCATCGGCATTGAGCCATCGGGTTTCTCCGGCGACGTCGCGGCCGCCGCCGTCGCGGCCAAACCGTTTCTGTTCGTCTATGGCGACTATCTGGACGCCACGCCGCTGTGGCAACGCCTATGCGTCAGCGGCCAGGACTATGCCGATACGCTGGCACGCCACGGTGCCCGGGTCGACACCTGGCGGCTGGCAGAGATGGGCATTGCGGGAAATTCGCACATGCCGATGATGGACGACAACAGCGACGACATCGCCGCCCGCATCGGCACGTGGATACGCGCCGCGTCGGTGTGAAGCCGTCGCGGCGGCGTCAGCGTTATGCGCCGACCGCGGCCGCCTTCTCCAGCGCCTGGGTCAGGTCGGCGATGATGTCGTCCGGCGACTCCAGGCCGATGTGCAAACGCACCAGCGCGTTGTCGCCTTCGCCCCAATAGCGATGCTTGGACAGGTCTTTGGGCGACACCAGTTGCACCAGGCTTTCGTAGCCGCCCCACGAAAAGCCAATGCCGAACAAGGTCAGCGCATCTACGAAGGCGCCCGCCGCGGCGGGCGATAGACGCAGTTCGACGGACAGCATGCCGTTGGAGCCGGTGCAGTCGCGCTGCCACAGCGCATGGCCCGGATCTTCGGGCCACGCCGGGTGGAACAGGCGCACGGTTTCGGGACGGTTCTTGAAGAATTCGCACACCTGCATGGCATTGCGCGCGTGCTGCGCCATGCGGATCGGCATGGTGCGCACGCCGCGCAGCGCCAGCCAGGCGTCGTCGGCGCTGATGGAATAACCCATCGCGTACTGCGTGCGGTTCAGCTTCTTGGCGATGGCCTCGTCGTTCGTCACCACCGCACCCAGCATCAGGTCGGAGTGGCCGCCCACGTACTTCGTGCCGGCAATGACGGACACCTGCGCCCCCAGCGTCAGCGGGCGGTAGATATAGCCGGAGCCCCAGGTGTTGTCGGTGGCCAGCACCAGGCCGTGGCGGTTGGCAACGGCCGCCATGGCGCCCATGTCCAGCATTTCAAACAGCAGCGAGCCCGGTGATTCCACGTACAGCAGCTTGGTGTTGGGTTGCACCAAGGCGTCCAGGTCTTCATCGGCCGCGAAGTAGGTGATGCTGATGTTCATGCGCTTGAGCACCGCGTCGTCCAGCTCTCGCATCGGGCCGTAGACGCAATCGGAAATCAGCGCATGGTCGCCCGCCGAGCACAGCGCCATCATCACCATCGTCATCGCCGATAGCCCCGACGAGGCCAGATAGCAGTGCGTGCCGCCTTCCAGGTGTGTGAAGACCTCTTCCAGCGCGGCGTGGGTATCCATGCCCATGCGGCCGTAAGTGGTGGCACGGTCGCCAGCGGCCTTGCTGCGCTGTGCCTGCTCCAACGCGGCCAGGTTCTGGAACCGCACGGTGCTGGCGCGCATGGGCGGCAGCGGCACGGGCGCCGTGCCGGTTTCGGGGTCGAACGGGGCGGTGCCCGCGTGCTGCAATACCGTATCGATGTGTTTGGAGGTCATCTTCAAGGGGAATGCTGGAGAAATGAACAGGGCCGGACGGGGCCAACGGCGCCTGCCTGATGGAGCCGGGCTAGCGGCAAACAGGATGAACCATATCAGGCGTAGGGACGCCTGTCCCGGGCCGTATCGTTGAGCAGTCGCTTTAGCCAGAAATCCAGCTTACGACTTCCGGTAATTCGGCACGCCGCGTGCGGTAGCTGTTGGCCGGATGCGCGGCGTCGGCGTAGCCGAAGGAAATGCCGCAGACCACGCGCCGGTCGGAGCCAATGCCAAGCACCTCGCGCAGCACTTCCGGATACATCGCGAGCGAAGCCTGCGCCACCGTGGCTACGCCATTGGCCTGGGCCGCCAGCAGGAAGTTGGCGACGTAGCCGCCGCAGTCCATCGCGCCGTATTCGCCCAGCGCCTCATCGGTGGTGATGATGGCCACGTGCGGCGCGTCGAACAACTGGAAATTGCGCATCTCTTGCTGGCGGTAGGCGTCGCGGTCACCGCGCGCCACGCCCACCGCGCCGTACAGCTGGAAGCCCGATTCCCGGCGGCGCGCCAGGTATTCGTTGCGGTATTCGCGGGGGAAAGGGAAGTCGGGTGTGAAGGCGGGGCCGGCATCGGCGGCTTGCGCCCGCGCTTGCAGCGCCGCGCGCAGGCGCTCGGTGCCCGCGCCTTCGGTAATGGCCACTTGCCAGGGCTGGCAGTTGCACCAGGACGCCGTGCGCTGCGCCAGCGTCAGGATGCGTTCGATGACATTGCGCGGCACCGGCGCGGGCAGGAAAGCGCGGCAGCTATGACGGGCAAGCAGCAGGGCTTGCAGGGCGGCGTCGGGGTTCGCGTCGGGATTCGAGACGGCATTCGTGTCGGGATTCAAGACCGAGGGCGAGTCAGGGATCGCGCCGGGATTCCCGTCATCATCCTCGGGGACTTGCTGGCTTTGCGCGGCGTGTGTCGTCATGGCGTGTCTCTGTGTCCTTTGTGTCCCGTGCCGGGGGCTGAACGGTGTGGTTTTGCCCTTATGATGCCATTCTCCGGCTGACCGGCGCCCACCCCAACCAGGCCACACCCATGCTGCCCCTAGACACTCTGACCGCCTTTTTCGGCATTGCCGTTCTGCTCGCGCTGACGCCGGGACCGGACAACGTATTCGTGCTGATGCAATCGGCCATCTGGGGACGCAAGGCGGGCATGCTGGTGGTACTGGGGCTGTGCACGGGGTTGCTGGGTCACACGGCCGCCGTCGCCCTGGGGCTGGCCGCCGTGTTCGCCGCGTCGCCCATGGCGTTTACAGCATTGAAGCTGGCGGGCGCGGCGTACCTGGCCTATCTGGCCTGGCAGATTCTGCGCGCGCCGGTGGAATCGGAAGCCGGCAAGGCGCCCGAGCCCTTGAGGCCCGGCGCGCTGTACCGGCGCGGCATCGTCATGAACCTGACCAACCCCAAGGTGCTGCTGTTCTTCTTTGCCTTCCTGCCGCAATTCACCACGCCGGCGCTGGGTCCGGTGGGCTTGCAGGTCATGCAGTTGGGCGCCGTGTTCATCGTGTCGACGCTGTTGGTGTTTGGCGCCATCGCCTTCTTTTCCGGCGCCTTTGGCGAACTGCTGCAACGCTCGGTGACGGCCAAGCGCTGGCTGAACCGCATCGCCGCCTTGGTGTTCGTGGGCCTGGCCGTCAGGCTGGCCACCGCCACGCGCTGACCGTGGCGGGTTCCGTCTGGAACCCGCCTTGCCTACCGCGTATTGCTTGCTGCTCAGGCGGCCGTGAACCGCACAATGCCATCCGCGCCGGTCGCGCGTTTCAGCTTGCCTTCGAAATAAAGCGCATGCAGGTGCGCCAGCGCCTCGCCCATGGCGAAGGTCAGTTGGTGCAGGTCCAGCTTGCGCTTGAACAGCACTGGCACGATGTCGGAGGTTGAGTGCGGCTGCACCGCGCACGCCTCCAGCACTTCGGCCAGGCGGTCGCGGTGGTGCTCGTGCTGCTGCGCGATGCGCTCGTGCAGGCCCTTGAACGGACGGCCGTGCGACGGCAGCACCAGCGTGTCGCGGGGCAGGCCGGCGTAGCCGTCCAGCGACCGCAGATACAGGGGCAGGGGGTTGGCATCGGGTTCGTAGTCGAACACGCTGACGTTGGTGGAGATGCGTGGCAAGACCATGTCGCCGGAGATCAGCACGTTCAGGTCAGGCGAAAACAGCGACGCATGCTCGGGCGCATGGCCATAGCCCACGATCACGCGCCAGTCGTGGCCGCCAATGCGGACCTGATCGCCGTGCATGATGCGCGTGTAGCGCGCGGGTACGGCGGGCACCAGGTTCGGGAAGTAGTTGGCGCGCTGACGGATCTGCTCTTGCGCGTCGGGGTCGGTCAAACCATGGCGGGCGAAGTGCTCCACCGCCGACTGGCCACCGGGGCCGGCGCCCGCATCGTTGCGGCGCGACGACCACAACGACGCCACCATGAAGTCGGTCATCGTCATCCACAGCCGCGCGTTCCAGCGCTCACACAGCCAATAGGCAAGGCCGATGTGGTCGGGGTGCATGTGCGTGACCAGCACACGCAGCACGGGCAGGCCTTCCAGCTCGTTCTTGAATACGTCTTCCCACAGCGACTTCACTTCGTCGCGCGAAATGCCACAGTCAACGATGGTCCAGCCGTCCTGGCCATCGATGTTGTCGCGCAGCAGCCAGAGATTGATATGATCCAGCGCGAACGGCAGCGGCATACGTATCCACTTGACGCCTTCGGCCACCACCTGGGCCCGGCCGGCTTCGGGCTGGAAGTCTGCCCAGGGGTACTGCAATTTCTGTTCGTTGGGGTTCATTGCCTCGCGCTCCACGCTTGACGTTCACGTCAAGTCATCATAATTTACGTTTACGTAAACTGCCACACGTCGCATGCCCTCGTCAACCTGGACCATCTCTGAACTCGCCCGCGAGTTCGACGTTACGCCCCGCACGATCCGCTTCTACGAAGACCAGGGAATCGTCAGCCCGGCGCGCGAGGGACGCAACCGCATCTTCGGCCCGCGCGACCGCACGCGCCTGAAGCTGGCGCTGCGCGGCAAGCGCCTGGGGCTGCAACTGTCTGAAATCCTGACGCTGATCGATATGTACGACAGCCCAGGCGACACCGAGGTGCAACTGCGCCAGTACCTGAGCGTACTGGAACAGCATCGCGCCACGCTGGAACAACAGCGCCGCGACATCGAAGACACCCTGCAAGAAATCGAGCAGCAGGAACGCGAGTGCCGCGTGCTGCTCGCGAAAAAGCCTTAAAGGGCAGGGCCGGCGGACCAGACGGTTCCGCCCAAAAATAAGATTTATCCAATATCTTTGCTCCCCACGGGAAGGCAAGATCGGCGATCGCCATACCCGGCGCGTCGCGCTTGCGATTGCCCGGAGCAAGTCGTGCCCGTTGCCTGCACCTGTCCTGTTTCCCAAGCGGTGTTCGGTGGCTGCGCGCGCGACAGTCATGGCGGTGTCTTTGGCAACAGGATTCCTCATGCACAAGAGTCGTCGTCACCCCATTCTTGACCGCCAACCCCAGCTACGCGCCGCGGCGGACGCCGCCGGTTTCGAATGCCTGGACACCGATTGGCGCGGTTTGTCGGCGATGTATCGCTTTCAATGCCAAGAAGGGCATCTATTCCAACGCACGCTGCAAACCTTTGGCCGCGCGCTCGAAGTCAAATGCCCGCTGTGCGCCGCGGCGTCGAATTTCGGACGCTTGCGCGAGCTGTCGCGACAGCATGGCGTGACTTGCCTGGAACCGCACTGGCTGGGATGGGACGTGCCGCACCGCTTCCAGTGCGACGCCGGGCACGCCTGGAACCGCAAGGGCAACAAGGCGCTGCAACGGATAGGCTGCGCCGTCTGCGGCCGCGACGCGGGCTACCGGCGCAGGCGCGACGATCTTCTGCAGCGCATCCATCAAACGGCGGCCTTGCGGGGCGGGCAATGCCTGGACACCTCGAGCCCCCGTGGGCAACGAACATTCCTGTTTCGCTGCGGCGCGGGCCATGAATGGGAAGCGGCCGGCGTCGACGTGTTGCGGCGCACCTGGTGCCCGGAATGCGCGCGGCTGCGCAAAGTCGAAGGCTATCGGCATCCCGACGGCCTGGAGCGCTTGCAGCGCAAGGCGGCCGAACGCGGCGGCGCATGTCTGGCGGACGCCTATGGCGGGCTTGGGGTGCGCTACCGCTTTCGTTGCGCCGAAGGCCACGAATGGCTTACTACCGGCGGCAAGGTCATGCTGGGCAGTTGGTGCGGCGTGTGCGCCAATCTGAACAAGCGCCTGGGCATCGAAGCGGCGCATCAGGCGGCGCGAGAGCGGGGCGGTGAGTGCCTGACGTCCGTCTACCAGAACACCACCAAGAAAATGCACTGGCTGTGCCACCGTGGGCACGATTGGCACGCGCCATTCGC